>QNVH01000001.1 GCA_004347955.1 Thermoproteota archaeon
CGAGGAAGCTCAGGAAGCTTTATGGGATCAGGCAGAAAAGGTTCAGGCACGCTGTGAACGCCATGGTTAAAAGGATAGTCGAAGGTGCCCATCAGCTCGGAATTTCAAAAATAGTGCTTGGAAGATTGAAGGGCATAAGAAACAACAACCAAAACGGTAAAGCAAACGCCATGATAAACAACTTCTGGAGCTTCAACTACATAGTTAAAAGGTTCAAAGAAAGAGCCGAAGAGTGCGGCATAGAAGTTGAGGAAAAAAGCGAATACGGGACGTCAAGCGAATGTCCATTCTGTCACTCTAAAGGGACGAGGAGGCACAGAGGGCAGTTCTATTGTGGAAAGTGTGACATGGCAATGAATGCAGACGTTGTTGGAGCGCTGAACATTGCGAGAAATGATGGAACCATAATCCCGAGCCCCTCCTGGGGTAGGGATAACTGGGGTGGTGGCACACCCCTTGCTTCTGACGTGGGATGGGATGAGGTGGGCGCCTAAAAGGGCTGTGAAGAACCGATCAATGATCACCCCAGAAGCAAGAATCTCCCGGCTTCAGCCGTGGAGAGTGTCAAATGCTTTTGAAATTCCTACCAAACTTTAAAGTTCCTCTGCATCTGATCTGCAATGTGGCAATGAAGAACTCGGCGACTTTAAGGCTCCTGGAGCAGCTGCTTTGTACAATTTCAGATCAAAAAATCAATAATCATGGTCTTTTGACGTAGAGGTATCTGCTGTAGAGCTCTCCAATTTTTTCAGCCCCCCATTCGTCCCACTCATCCTTAGATCCGGGATTTAATATCCCATACCGCCTGCACATCTCCTTGAGCTTCCTGTTCTCAGCGAGCAGTATGTTGAGCCTCATCGTGAGCGTTTGGTTCACCTTAAAATACTGGTATATCTGAAAGCGGAGCACTGTATATTGGACGTCCAGTTTTGGAAGCTCCTTCTCCATCTCACTTTTCAGCACTCTCAAGTCATCTTCGTCTTGTGAAGAGAGTCCGTATTTAATTAACACGGGTATCGCATCGATCGCAAAGAACCCCTTTTCGAGCAAGAACTGATTCAGTTTTTCTACCGTCCCTCTCGCCAATTCAAGCCTCAACAATCTCTTTTTTTCACTCGTGTCTTCCCCTGCGCCGTCTTTCGTTTCGAACCTGTTTCCCCCTTCCTTCGCAGAGGATTTCTCTGCAAACTTCAGAATTTCTGTTGACGCTCCTTCTTTCAGCAGCAGTGATTTCAGCTCTTCATTTTGTGCCTCAATTGCTTTCAATCTCTCGTTATCCTTCCTGTACACCTCAAAATTCTCCCTCAGTATCTCAAAATCACGCTTTTTAAATTTGTAGACCATAAGCCAGTAGTTGTCTATGCCCTTTTCGATCAACGAAGACGCTCCTTCTTCCAATGTGAGCGAGTTTCTTAGGCAATATTCAGTCAAACCTCTGTACAACATTTCATCAATCCAAAATTCTATTTTATCATGCTGATACTTTTGCCTCCCTAACGAGTTTTCTGATGACCTTTTTTTATTCTGGTCTTCATGGGGCATAGGCAATGTTAGTCCCACACTCTTTCAGTGGTAAGTGGTGCACAGCTACCACCACTTCATGCTATATCTCAATTCGTTCAGTTTTTCTCCTTTATTTGGTTTCCTGAAGATGAACAGATGTTCATGGTATATCAGCAAGAAATCAGTCCAGAACCTTTTGCCGATCGGTTTCCCGACCCAGCATTCCTCGGCTGTCTTGGCCAAGCCCTTCCACCTCTCCCCACTCCTTTTGACCTTCCACTGGTGCTTTATGATGTCTTCTCTCAGTATGAAACCTACATCTAAGAAGCTCTGCATGACCCTGAAAGCCAAGGGTACATAGTGCCTGTGCCTCCTCGTGTCGCCCACTAATATGGCACAGTACCTGCCAGGTCTAAGGACCCTGTAGCTTTCCTTTGCTATATCCCTCATTCCATCCAAAAAGCCTTCTATAGAAGCCTTTGAGAGATCACCGTCTGATGGTTTATTCTTTGAGTATTTTATAATGCCTGCATAAGGCGGGTGGGTTGCTATCAAGTCTACGCTTTCATCCTCTAACAAGTTTAGGTTCCTCGCGTCCCCTTGATATAATTTAATCTCTAGACGTTTCATGTTCTCCTCCGCTTCCATGTGAAAGTTCAGCCTATCCCAGCACAAAATCAGCGCGTCAAAGTTTATGTCTACGCCCAAAGCCCTCCTCCCCAGAAGCTTGCACTCTATAAGCGTGGTCCCTCCTCCACACATCTGGTCCAGCACGGTTTCGCCCGGTCTGCTGTACCTCATTATGACGTTCCTTACAAGCTGCGGGGGCCAATTTCCCCTGTAATCACCTCGGTGAGTTGCCCAGTCCCCTCTTTCCGGGAAAGACCAAACAGTAGTCTCCTCAAGCTTAAAATCCTCAGGTTGATACTTTTTGATTCTTCGCTGTGTGCCTATTTCTAGCTCAGAGCCTTCAATCAAAATCTTTTTGTGATCCTTTATGTAGTCCAGATAATCCTTGAAGGTCACCTCACGCATGGGCATATAGCTGCTAGTCTTATTAACCCTCATCTCGCTTCAGCTCAGCAAAATCATTAACAACACTCCTTCAATTTAAAGTGTAAGATTGAACACTTTGCATTTGTTGCAATCGAGAACATTCAAAACCCATTCCCACCAACAAAAGGCCTCTAAATCTGCCTTTTCTTTTGTGATTAGCAAAATTTTTATTTAGGCATGTGTAAAGTTACCCGTCCGACGCCAATGGGCGCCCCTTCCTGTCAGAATAGGAACCCCTTACTAGGGCGCCCATTCTCGGCACTGATTAAAATCAATTCCTTACTTTGGCGCAAACAAATTAAGTCACCACAGCCCCCTTATGGCATGATGTCAAAAATAGAATTAAAAGCACCTTCAAGGCCCAAGAGAATGTGGAATATTGGCTACGGCTCCCTCTCGAAGGAGCGCTTTCTCCATCTCATGAGGACTCATAATATCAATATAGTTGTAGACGTCCGTCGATGGCCCGCCTCCAAGATTGATCATTTTAAAAAGGAGAATCTTGAATCGCTACTGCAAGGCGCTGGCATAAAATATGTTTGGCTTGGGGATAAATTGGGGGGCTTCAGGANNGGTGGATACCGGAAGTTCATGGACTCGCTGGAATTCGAGGAAGGCATCAGTGCTTTAATCTCGCTATCAGAGAGTGGCAACCTGTGCTTCCTTTGTTTGGAACCNGATCCTAAAAGATGCCACCGCCGGTATATAATTGANAGGCTATCCTCTCTCGGCTTTGAAATTTCAAATATNGAACATTAATTATATAGGAATAATCTCAGACCGGCAATGGTGGTCAATGTTTGTTTAATCCCGTCAAGAACATTAATTATATAGGAATAATCTCAGATCAGACTCAATTAAATTGATATTTTCGGATACGGCTTTCCCTTTCAATCTTCATAAACAAAAGGCATACCAAATCCGGGGCGATGGATTTTTTGGACTTGGATCTACTGACTACAGTCTTAACTCTTCAAGAATTTTTTCGTAGGCATGTTGAGACCGAAGTCTTTTGTAATCTTTAAGCAACTCTTTCAGTTTACTATCATCCCAAGAAAGGTGCCCCCTCAGACAATCTGCGATCTTCTTTTTGAAGAAGAGGTAGCCTGCTATTGAAACCAGGTTCCGACATTTTCTTTCTCTACTTGCACTCTCAAAATCTATGATTCTTGGCGTCCCTTGTTGGTCTATTAGCACATGTTTTTTAGCGTCCGACAATTCTCCATGATCTATACCTATATTATCCAGTGTCCAGCACTGCCCTAAAAGTCCTTTAACAACCATTCTCACATTGTTTCTGTCCACGACTCTTCGAGCTTTCAACCACTCCGAAAAGAATTCACCCCTTATGTATTCCATGGCGATAACGGTGTCTTTCACCGCTATGGTCCTGGGTCCTATCCCTGCCCTGTTGACATCTTTCAGGATCTCCCCTTCCCGACCAAGCGATCTCCTGTCGGCATCTGACCTGAGAACCTTCAGGGCGACCAAGTCCCCTCTTAACAAACCCGCTAAAACTATCCCCACGCAGCCCTTCCCAAGGACTTTGAAATTTGCAAGGTTGACTCCGCCCTGCGACAAAACACCCTTTATACCTATTTCCCTTAAATCGCCCAAAACCCTCCTGTAATGTGCCTCCGAGAAGTGTGGGTACGAGAGGATGTTCTTTACCCTCTCGTCTTCTATTGGTATCACTTCAACCATAAAGGTCTCTTCCTTAGAAAAGCGTGGATCTCCTCAACCAGTCTTGGCTCTTTGGCGCAAAGCTCTGCGATCTCCTCGTCCACATATACCTCGAAGCCCTTCTTGACCTCTTCCATCACGTCCTTACTCATCTGCAAGATGGCAAACTCTCTCTTCAGGAGTTCCTTCGCATCTGTGTACTTCCTCCTGAGCTCAACGTGCCAACGTTCTCCTCTAATTGATGGTCCTGCCAGAACATTCTCCCTTCTCAGGTGCTTCTCAAGGAACCTTTTCGCGTCTTCATGGTACCAAACTTTTGGTCCTTGGCGGATCTTGCCCGCCCTCAGCATCCTGCTCTCAAGTTCCAAAATGAAGACCAAGTGTTTCTCTTCGTCGCTCCAAGCCTTTTGGTCCAAGACCCTGAAGTCATACCTCTCAAGGAGTCCGGCGGTCTTCATTAAGCTCCTCTGGATCTCTCCCCACAGGACGTCTGAAGGGAGTTTCGGGCAACCAACTTTTACAGCCACCAACGAAACCCCTCTCTCCCTAATTCTCTCCAAAACTTTGAGAGCATCCGCCTCCTCCTTGGTAGGGAAGAAATATTCAATGCCCGGCTTTTCCAAGAATCGCCCTGCGGCGGCTATGAAGGTGGCGTAGCACTGGATGGAGACCGCGGCGGCAGCATTTCTCCTCCTGTCCACAGGGTCTATTATTATCAATGGGGAGTCGAAGACCTGCTCAGCCTCTCCTTCCCTGTAGTACTTCATGTAATCTATCACGGTTCTCCCCCTCCACTTTGCAGCCTCCTCTAGTACCCCTCGGAAGCTACCGTAGTTGATCACAAGCAACTCGCAGAGGTAGCCGGAGAACCCGCCAACTTTCAGTTCTGCTCCGTAGACTCCAACACCTTTCATGAACTGCTTCAAGAGCCTCACGTCGTCCCTCATTCTCTCGTCAAGTTTGCTCAGGACGAACTTTGTATGAAGGGGCGTTCTGTCGACAGCCGTGACAGGCCTCTCTCCCTCCCCGATCTCTACACTTGGAACAATGTCCACCTTGTACCCGCCCACGGTGGCCTCAACATAAGGGTGTTCAGCAAATCCGAGCCTCCACCCCTCTCCAGCACCCGACTTGGCGAGCTGGAGTCCCACGTCCTTGAGAGCATCTTTAGGGGTACCGCGCGGGAAGATTATGAAGAGATCTATGTCCCTGTCAGTGGCTATCCATGTATCTTTAGCCAACGAGCCCTCTACCTCAACCCTGACTTTTAGCCCTCTAGCCATCGCCTCCCTCTCTATGTTCCTCTTTATTCCATCAACCACCCTCATGACACTTCTCGCGGTCCTCGGGCCTTGGCTTGATCTTCTCCCTTACCTCTGCCAGAACTTCTTCAATGGCGCTCATTATGTGAACTCAACCTCTCTCAGATCTGAGTATATTGGTCCTTTCGGGGTCAGCTGACTCATCTTCAAGACCAGCCTCTCTGCGACGCATGAACCGAATTTGCGCCCCCTGTACTTCTCCAGCACCTGAAGCAGCCTATCCCTGTTCCTCGGACTCCTGACCCTTCCCACGGTGATGTGTGGGACAAAATCCCTCTCCCGCCCGAATCCGAGCCCAGCCAACCCTGAGTCGAGCTTTCTCTGAATCTCAATGACTCTCTCTCTTCCCTCCCCTATGCCAACCCAGACCACGCGGGCCACCCTCCAGTTGGGGAACACCCCGACGCCCTCCACTTTCATTACGAACTTCTCTTCCCTCAACCCCCTCATCACATCGTAGACTTTCTCAAGGACCCCCGCATCAATTTCTCCAAGGAACTTCATGGTAACATGTAAGTTCTCTGTCTCAACCAGCTTTATGTCTGCCCCCACAGAATCTATCTCCTTCTCAAACTCTCCTATCTCGCGCCTCACCTCTTCAGATATATCGAGCGCGAGGAATGCCCTCACCCTTTCCATAACACCACCCGATAATCGTTATATCCTTGGTAATAATTAATCTCTTGCATGGTCCTTCTATTCTGCATCACCGGCATGCCTGGCTCAGGAAAGTCTGTCATATCTGAGACCGCAAGGTCTCTCGGTCTGAAGGTCGTGGTCATGGGTGACATAATAAGGGAGGAAGCCGAGGCAAGGGGGATCAAGAAGACCCCTGCGTCCTTGGGCGAGCTGATGCTTGCCCTCCGTAAAGAGGAGGGAAATGACATAGTAGCCAAGAGGTGCCTCTCCAAAGTTTCGGGGGATAAAGTTGCCGTCATAGAGGGCGTCAGGAGTCTCGAAGAACTCAACTATTTCAGAAGAAATGCGAGTGTAGTCCTTTTGGCGGTGCACGCCTCCCCCAACACAAGGTTTCAGAGGCTGCTGAGGAGGGGGAGACCGGACGACCCGAAGGACCTTAAGACCTTTGAGGAACGGGACATGAGGGAGCTCCATGTTGGAATAGGCTCGGTGATCGCCCTCGCAGATAAGGTATTCATCAATGAGGGCACCATGGAAGAGTTAATTAAATCGGTGAGGGAGTTCTTTGAGAGGGAGATCCGTGGAGGCAAAAGTGTTAGTCCAGGTTGAGCTGCACCCCACTGAGGATGAGTCCAAGGTTCTGAAGGCTCTATCGAACATGACGGGGGTCGAGTCCTTCACGAAGCACGTCCAAGGGGACCGCGCCTACATCGTACAGGAGGGCGATACCTCCCTGCTGTCCAAGCTGAGAGCCCTGCTGAGGAGGGAGCGCATACTGGACGCTGCGCGGAAGGTCATGCTGGCCGGGGTTGAAGGCTCCACAATCACCTTCCACCTAAATAAGCAGGTCGCCTACGCAGGTCATGTGAGTTTTTGCATGCCTGAGGGCGAGTCCCCACTAGGTCCTATAACCTTCCACATCAAGGCAGAGGATCCGAAGGCGTTAATAGACTGGTTGGCTACAAAGACGATAGACGGAGTCCCCGTCGATGAGCTATGGAAATCGGGATCTCAACACTCTGCACCATCGGAAAGACGTTCAAGGTAATCGACGAGCTCCTCTCCCTCAAAATAGCCCTCCTCGAGGTTCTGGACGAGTGGAAGGATCGCTTGACAAAGACGAGGGTGAAAGCCCTCAACGAGCTTAGCGCGTCGTTCCCGCTCAAGTACACAGTCCACGGGCCCATCCTCGATCTCAACATCGCCTCATCAAACCCTAGGATGAGGTCTTGTGCCTTGAATATCATCTTTGAATCTATGAGCAGGGCTCACGAGATAGGTGCCAAAGCTTATATCCTCCACCCCGGCCTCAGAACCCCGCTAGATAACCTCGTTCCCGGGGTAAACAGGTCTCTCAACTTGTATTCGCTGGAAAAGATACTGAATTACGGTGAGAAGATAGGGTTGAGGGTCGCCGTAGAGAACATGCCGGGAAACACTTCCTGCCTCCTCCAGAGGGCTGAAGAGTTCTCGGCTCTCATGGATAACGGTCTGCCCGTTTACGTTGCGTTAGACGTTGGACACGCAAACACTACCTCCCAGCTAGATGCCTTCCTAACAGGCGTAAACGACCGAATCGTCCACTTGCACCTCCACGATAACTGCGGCACCGACGACGAGCACAAGGTCATAGGAGAGGGCACAGTTGACTGGGATCTCGTAAGGGCAAAGGTCAACAGAGAGAGGGTTTCCGCGGTGGTGGAGAACAACAATCTCGAGGACGCGAAAAAATCATTCATGAGGGCAACTCAGCTCTTCAGCTCATAGGTCCGGAGGTCTTCCGCCACCTCTGCATTCGGGAAGATCGCCCTCGCCTCGTCTTCCAACACTTTTGCGTCCGGATACCTGCTGCTGATATGTGTGAGGATCAGCCTCTTCACGCCAGCCGATGCCGCAACCCTGGCAGCATCCTCTGCTGTGGAGTGCCCCTCCTCTCGCGCCCTGTCTGCTAGGTCTGACCCGAAGGTCGACTCGTGAATGAGGAGGTCTGCCCCCCTTGCCAATTCCACAACCTTCTCACAGTACCGCGTGTCCCCAGTGTAGACTATGCTTATCCCCGGAGAAGGCTCCCCGAGCACGTCCTTTGGCTCTATGACCTTGCCATTCGGGAGGACTACTTTTTTACCTGACTTGAGCATCCCCCAGAATGGCCCCTCAGGGATCCCCAGTTCCTTTGCCCTCTCCGGGATGAACTTCCCTTGGCTGGCGCCGAATGTTACCCTGTAAGACATATTGGCTCTCGAGTGGTCCGACCATGCCCCCCTAACCGCTACGTTTCTGCCGGAAAAGATCTCCCCCTCCCCAACCTCGAATACTGAAAGATCGAAATTGGGCTCTGACATCGTTGAGACGGTAGTCTCATCTATGAAATCCCTCAGCCCTCTCGGCCCATAAATCTCCAAAGGGTGGACCCTATTCAACAAATTCATGCTCTGTATCAGTCCTGGTAGCCCGAAGACGTGGTCGCCGTGGAGGTGGGTGATGAGGATCTTCATCTTCTTGCAGAGGCTGTAGCCTGCCCTCATCATCTGCCGCTGTGTCCCCTCCCCGCAGTCCATTAAGATGATCCCTCCATCCCCCTCCAAAATGACAGCTGGGAGCCCCCTCTCGGGTGTCGGCAGCCCTCCAGAAGAACCGAGTATCACNACCCTAACCTGCAACCCTCTCCACCACCACTATAGAGCGTGTTAGTGACTTATGAACCCTCATGGTGTGCACCTCGTGAATCCTAAAACCCGCCTTCCTGGCGACCTCCTGTATGGCAACCTCCTGTGGAGCTGCGATGCACATCCTTCCTCCATCCCTGATGACCTCATGAGCCTCCCCCATAAACTCGCTCAGTATGCTTTTCACGCTCTGGCCCTTTGTGGACGTCCCCCTCCCATAGGGCGGGTCCGTGGCTATCCCGTCCACCCTCCTGAAAGGAAGCCTCCTCGCATCCCCGAGTATCAGCTCAGCATGGAGCCCGTAGTGCCTCAGGTTTCTGGCGGCGCCACTTATCATCCTTCTATCGAGGTCCAATCCGTGTGTCTGGAGACCGAGCAGAGCTGCCTCTATGAGAAATCCGCCGGTCCCGCAGAAAGGGTCGAGAAAAGCCTCTCCCTCCCTGACCCTGGATAGGTTCACAAAGGCTCTGGCTATCTTTGGCTCGAGCACTCCGGGGTGGAAGAATGGTCTCGTCTTGGGCTTCCTTTGAGCGAAGGCCCTCCTGTCCGTCCGAAAGTCCCGCCTGTAGAGGAATACGCCACAATCCGTTATGACTCCCCTGATCCAGACTTGCGGTGACTCCAGGTCCACGCGGGAGTCGGTCATGTTCTTGACGGACCCCCCCACCAGCCCTTCCAATTCGGACGAGGAAAACTCCCTCCAATGCTCCTTTACCCTGGAGATCCTCACCCCAAAGCTCCTCCCTCTCAAAAAACTCCAGTCTGCGTCACCGCACGCCTTGAGTATCTCCTCCACAGAGGGCCTTGAGTGGAGAATCAACGCACCTCCCTCCATCACGTAGGCTGCCCTTCTCTCAAGATGCTCCCCTGCCCGCTCTCCCCCCTCTATTACCATAACTTGATCGCAGCGCTTCAGCTCCCTGAACTCGATCCTCTCAGACTCAAGTATCGCAGAAACCTCGGAATAAGGGAGGGATGGGTGCTCCCCCGAAAGGAGGAGCAAGATCGGTCTCTTCCTGCTCAACTTTTGCTTAGCTCCCTTGCGATGAGCTGTGCCACCGTGATCCTGCTTACCTCGCTCTCTATCGTGTCAGTTCCTATGACCTCGTCCACCCCTGCCTGCCTCATCTTCACGAGCGCCTCTCCTACTAGGAGCGGGTGTGTGCACACGGCGATCACCCTCCTCGCACCCTCCCCCTTGACTATCTTGGAAGCGCTCGCGATCGTCCCCCCTGTGCTGATGAGGTCGTCGGCAATTACCACATCCCTCCCCTCTGCCTCGACTTTCTCGCCCTTGACAGTTATGGCACCACTTATCCTGTCTCTGGACTTCTCAAAGTTCCCGTACTCTGCCCCCAGCCTCTCGCCTATGGCCTGGGCAATCTTGAGGGCGCCCCTGTCAGGTGAGAGGACATACGGCTCAACAAGTTCCATGCTTTTGAGGTAATCCGCTATCGCCTCTGCCGCACGGATGTTCTTGGCACCTATCCTGAGGACCTTTAGGGAGAACTCCTTATGAATATCAACCGTGAGAAATTCGTCCGCCCCTGCCCCTTCTATCAGCTTGAATATCGTGTTTATACTTATGGCCTCGCCCTCCCTGAATCTGCTATCCTGTCTGGCATATGCCATATAGGGCACCACCGCCCTAACTTTCTTTGCCCCTAGGTCCTTCAGTGTGTCTATCAGGAGGAGGAGCTCCAAAACCCTCTTGTCGGGCTGTGGGTAGGTGGTTTGGATAAGCACAACATCCTCCCCTCTCACATCTTCCGGAAGCCTCAGGTAGGACTCGCCGTCCGGAAAATTCTTGTATTCAACACTAACATTTCTCACTCCGAGGATTTGGGCTACCTTGCCCCCGAGCTTTGTTGAGGAAGGTCCTGAAACGAGCATCATACAAAATCGCTCCAAACTCTTATCTTTAAGATCCTCTTAAGAGTTTTATGGAGTGGTCGTATTGGAAGCCATGCTCTACGAGAGGGTGGACTCTGCAGTGAAGTGCAACCTCTGTGGGTGGCGGTGCACCATTCAACCTGGCAAGAAGGGCATCTGCGGCGTCCGCGAGAACCGGGGCGGCGTCCTCCACACACTCGTCTACGGTAAGGCGATATCTTACGCCGTTGATCCAATCGAGAAGAAACCCCTCTACCACTTCCATCCCGGTAGCACCGCATTCTCAATTGCGACTGTGGGTTGCAATTTCAAGTGCATATTCTGCGACAATTGGAGCATAAGCCAGGATCGTGGCATAAAGGGAGAGGACCTCCCTCCCGAGGATGTAGTTTCCATGGCAAAGAACGCAGGATGCCAGTCCATCAGTTACACCTACACCGAGCCCACCATCTTCTTTGAGTACGCTTACGACACCGCGAGGATCGCCCACAGGGAGGGGATACACAACACCTTCGTCACCAACGGCTACATGACTCCAGAGGCCGTCGACACCATCGATGGTTACCTAGACGCGGCAACAGTAGACTTCAAGGGAAGCGGAGACCCTGAGTTCTACAGGTCCTTCTGCAAGGTAACCAACACAGAACCCATCTACCAGTCCCTTCTCGAGATGAAGCAGAAGAAGATCTTCATAGAGATAACAAACCTGATTGTCACGGGCGGAGGGGACTCAAAGGAAGCTTTCCTCAAGCTCGTTAGGTGGATAATCGACAACCTGGGGGACGACATACCTCTCCACATACTCCGCTTCTTCCCCAGCTATCTTTACACAAGTAGCCCTCCGCCCCCAGTATCGTTTCTGGAGGAACTTTGGAAGATCTCAAAATCCGAGGGCCTCAAATATGTGTACCTAGGGAACGTTCCAGGCCACAAATACGAGAACACTTACTGCCCAAGATGCAACAGTTTGTTGATAGAAAGGTTAGGGTTTGAAGTCGGATCTATCCGATTGAAGGGCAGGAGGTGTGCCTTCTGCAATGAAGAGATTAATGTCATCATCTAAGTTGGGGGGTGATCTCACATCTGGTATTTCCTGAGACCAGATGCCGCGTCTGCGCTTGAGGACCCTAAGGTCCTCTCGTCCCTGCCAAGGTACGTCAGAATAGTTAAGAACAAAAGCGTAGCTAAGTTCAGGATCTCCCGGCTGATCCCGGTCGAGTTCTCTGGTGACTCGCCCATGGACGAACTCTGGAGATTGCACAGCAAGGGACTAGAAGAGGAGTCTGAACTGGAGAAGTCGCTCGACGCAGGAAAGGTAAGTTACAGCGAACTGGAAGCCCCAAAGTCGTCCCTCCTTCACCTGAAATCTCTAATCGCCAGTAAGATCATGGAAAGCTGCGTACTGTGCGAGCGCAGGTGTATGAAGGACAGGACTCGGGGAGAACTTGGGTACTGCAGAGTAGGGAAGGACATGTACGTCTCCTCTTACTTTGACCACATGGGGGAGGAACCTGAGATCGTTCCCAGCTTCACGGTATGCGACCGAAAGTCGGCCGAGTTAGCTTGGGATGTAATTTCAGGTGCCTCCACTGCCAGAACTGGGGCATAAGCCAGCAGATAGAAAGCGGGGATCTATACTCAGAGAAGGAGCTAGCACTCCTGATCGATGACGCCAAGAGGAGGGGTTGCAGGAACCAGAACTGGGTGGGCGGGGATCCTATCCCGCACATACCGTTCTGGCTGAGGGTCCTCCTACACGAGAAGGAGAACATGCCCGTCTTCTTCAACACAAACGGTCACTACTCCATAGAGTCCTCGGAGCTTCTGAGGGGGGTCGTGGACATATACAAGATAGACTTCAAGTACGGGAATGATAGGTGCGCCGAACGCCTCTCAGACGCCCCCAGGTACTGGGAGGTCATCACCAGAAACCTGAAATTGGCAAAGAGGCATGGCGAGTTGCTCATACGCATCTTGGTCCTCCCAAATCATCTGGAGTGTTGCCTATCCAAGATTCTGGAATTCATAGCAAAAGAGCTGGGCAGAGAGACGCGCGTTAACTTGATGGATCAGTANACCCCCCACTGGAGAGCCAGGGAGGCTCCGGAGATCACNAGGCGCCTGAGCCATTCTGAGTGGAAGCTAGCCCTCCAAATGGCAGAGTCTTTAGGGCTAACTAACGTGATAACATGAGCCNCCTCCTGTTTCCGAAACTATCCTTATTAATGCTGTCCCACTTAAGTAAATTGTAGGAGTTTGGAGGTTATATGGTGGTATGCCCTGAGTGTGGAGGGGAGCTGAAGTTCGAGCCCTCCCAAAGGAGGTATGTCTGCCTAAGTTGCGGTCTGTCGCTCACCAGGGATGAGATCGACGAGATTAAGGCAAAAAATGCCGCCGCCACAGCCTCTGAGGATAAGGAGAGGCTAAGGAAAGAGTACCTAAAATGGTGGTCAAGTAAAAAGTAAATGACTGGAAATTGAAGGCAGGCAGGTGTCCACGATAATCTCAGAGATAATCAGCATAGGCAGAGAGTTGCTTATTGGAAGGACACAAAACACAAATGCCACTTGGATCTCATCCCAACTACTGTCAGTTGGAATAGAAGTCTCCAGGATTTCAGTTGTCGGTGACAGCGTTTACGAGATCTCGCGGGCAGTCTTAGAGTCCATCGCCAGGCGCCCCTCGATCATTATCACTACCGGCGGGCTTGGACCAACGTACGACGATCTCACGGTCGAGGGGATAGCATCTGCCTTAAAAATACCAAAAACATTGAATCCCAAGGCACTGGAACAGGTGAGGAGTAAATACCAGTCGATGGGGCTAGAGATGACGCCCCCTCGGTACAAGATGGCCATGCTCTTGGAGGGCGCAGAGCCATTGGCGAACGCGCTGGGCACGGCCCCTGGCATGATGATCGAATATGGGGGGACCACAATATTCTCACTGCCTGGAGTCCCCTCTGAGATGATGGAGATGTTTAGCTCACAGGTTCTGCCTAGAATAACGGAGAAAGTGCCCAGGAAGAGGTTCTTAGAAAGGGTTATCGTCATCGAGGGCATACCTGAATCATCACTCGCCCCTCTCATAGAAGAGTGGATGCCCAGCAGTGGAGGGGTGTACCTGAAATCCCACCCCGCTGGCAGGGAGCCCTCCCCAACCCTGAAAGTTCACCTTTCCATAATAGGCGATAATTCTGAGGAGATGAGATCTCTACTTTCCAGGGCTGAGGAGTCCTTCATAAAATATGTCCTAAAGGCTGGTGGCAAAATAAAGGAGGCGCAAATATGAACTTTGTCTACATTATGGGAACGGCAGGGTCTGGAAAGTCCGCCTTAACATCTGCCCTGGCAGACAGGCTGAGGGTCTCAGAGATAAATGTCGCTACTGTGAACCTCGACCCAGGGGTGAGGTGGCTCCCCTACAGCCCAGAGGTCGACATCCGCGACTATGTTAACTACGATCGCATGGTTGAAGACTATAAGCTAGGTCCCAACGGAGCATTAGTGGCATGTGTGGACGCCGCCGTCAACCATGTCTACGAGATGAGGGGCGAGCTGGAAAGGCTGGAGCCTGATTACGTCCTCGTGGACACGCCCGGGCAGATGGAGCTCTTTGCATACAGGGACTCTGGCACATTCATCGCATCTGCCCTCTCCGGAGGGAACTTCTCAACAATATTCCTAGCGGACCAAATCTTCCTAAACAAACCGTCTGATTTTGTCTCTGTCCTGCTACTCTCGTATTCAGTCCATGTCAGGTTTCGCGCGCCACAGGTTAACTGCGTCTCTAAGATCGACCTCATACCAGAGGAAGTGCTCGAGAGGGCCCGGCTGTGGTCCTCGGACTCCGTCACCCTGAAGGATGCTTTTCTATCAGAGACCGCAGACCTGAAGACAGAGATCTCAGAGAGGATCCTTGACTCATTACTCGACATCGGCGCCTTAGGAGAGTTTATATTTATCTCCTCCAATACTGGAGAAGGATTAGACGATCTCTATGCCCAGCTGCAACGCATACACACAGGAGGAATAGACGTCTAGTGATCAACTGGTGAGGCTGATGGAAAACCTAAACCTCGGCGACCTATCGAGGCAGATTAAGCAGATCCGCGACAGTATTGAGCTCAATTACAAGAAGCTAGACGAACTCAGGAAGAAAAAGTCAGATATCATCGACAGACTCAGGAGCCTGAGGGAGGCGGCACTAAATCACAAGAATATGAGGGACGAAAAGAACAAACTTATAGCCGAAAAGAAGCAGCTCAGAGACCAGCTTCACAAGGAGAAAAACGAACTCTCCCAGAAAATTAAGGATTTGATCTCCAAGAAGCGTGAGATTCTCTCTTCCATGAGAGAGAGCGAGCCAGACCTCCTGAGGCAGCTCAAGGAGATAGACTGGAAGTACCAGACAACGCCACTCTCCCTGGAGGAGGAGAGGCGTCTACTCCAAAGGAGGTCTGAGCTGGAGAAGAAACTAATGATCTTCAAACGCGCCAGGGAGATTGACCAGGAGATCAACTCGCTGAAGACATCCTCCGAGGAATTGAGGACGAAGGCTGACCTAGTTCACAAGGAGATCCTCTCCCTCGCAGAGGAATCAAAGGTACATCACGAGTNCATGATAAAGTCGCTAGAGGAGTGCAAGCCCCTCTCAGCCGAGCTTGAGCAGGTTAAGGTAGAAATCGCATCCATAAAGACCGCGATAGAGTCGTCGAAAAAGGAGCTCTCGGAATTGGTGTCAAAGTACAAGGAAGTCAGGGAATCTGTCATGAAGCAAAAGATCGAAATGCTGGCTGAGCAGACCCGACAGATAATAACTAAGCGCTCTGAACTTGCTGAGAGGGCTGCAGAAAAAATCAAAAATGGGGAACGGCTCACATTTGAGGAGTTNGCAGCAATGTTGGCGATGAAGGGCTCATAACTCGGTATATAAATCTTTCCATTGTAACTGGAAATGTTTTAAATCCATAAAATATATATTCTCTTGATAGTGTGGAGGATGTCCCAGAAGACCAAGAGGATCCTCGTGCTCAGCGTAGATAAGGATAATGACATTGGACGGGTTACTGGGGTCTCCACACCAATCATCGGCAGGGACAAGATCTTATCCGTTGCAACCCTCTTTGCCTTGAAGAATCCGGAGGACTCTGACGCGAACTCTGTCTTCGCGGCTATCAACACCTACGANTCTCTGGTCGATCAGGGGTTTGTTTGCGAAGTTGCCGTCGTGACCGGCACACCCGAGGGCGGGTTCAAGTCCGATCTGAAGATCTCTTCCGAGCTGGAGTACGTCCTCAGCAACTTCAGCGCCGATGGTGCCATATTCGTGAGCGACGGTGCGAGCGACGAGCAGGTCATTCCAGTAATTCAGGCAAAAATCCCCATAATATCAGTGAAGCGCGTCTTCGTCCAGCAAGAGAAGAGCGTAGAGGAGACGTATGTGCTCTTTTATCGCTACCTGAAGAAGCTGGGCGACCCTGAGTTCTCAAAATTTGCTCTTGGGGTGCCTGGCATACTGNTCCTGGCAGTCACCGTACTCTATCTCCTTGATCTCATCAGCTACGCGATGATTTCACTGGGCATCATTGTTGGGGTCGTGCTCATATTGAAGGGTTTCTACATCGATAAGCTGATAAAGTCCGCTTGGGCCGAATCCCCGATCCGCCTTATCACATCCATCATAGGCATAATAATCTCCGTTGTCTCAATATACAGGGGCGTAAGCATAGCTTTCTTGGAAGCGAGCCCTTTTACCAACCCGCCCCTATTCGCGAGTTCTGTCTTGACAAACACCATTGACCTTTTGGCTCTTGGAGTGGCTGTTTACATCGTGGGAAGGCTAGTCGTGAAATACCTGGAATCCTCCCCAAAGATCTGGCACGAGATTGTGGGCATAGTGGCATTGATCTTCATCAGGCAGATCGTTCTCGAGGCGTCACCAATCATAAGGGATCCCAGGGCCAGCCTCATCCCATTCCTCCTGATATCAGGTCTTGGGGTCTTGGTCTGTGGTTTCCTTGTCGTAATATTCTCTTTGACTCCTATATTCAAAAAGCGCTCAGCGAAACAGGCTGAGAAATAAGATTAGGAACAAGATCCCAAAATCACTTACCAAACCTTCTGCTCCTTCTCTGGTATGTCCTAATCGCTCTCAGCAGGTCTATCTTCCTCAGCGCGGGCCAATAAACGTCCATAAAGTAGAACTCTGAATATGCGCTCTGCCACAACAGAAAGCCGCTCAGCCTCTCCTCGCCGGACGTCCTTATGATCAGGTCTGGGTCCTTATCTCCGTCGGTGTAGAGATATTTTGAGAAGGTATTCTCATCGATCTCCTCGACCCTCAACTCCCCAGACAAGACCGACCTTATTATCCGCTTAGTTGCGTCCACGATCTCCGTCCTCCCTCCATATGCTATTGCCACGTATATCCTGTTGTCACTGTACTTCTCCGTCGATTTTTCCACCTGCGTTATCAATCTCCTGAGGTCCTCGTCAAGTAGGTCAAGCCTTCCAATTGCCTTCACCCTCACTCTGTACCTGTGAATTTCTGGGCTGCTCAGAACCTCTGAGAAGCCCTTTTTTGCGAGCCCCAACAAATTCTCAACCTCTCTTTTGTCCCTCTGTAGGTTCTCGGTGGAGAGGGCGTAGATCGTCACAACATGTATCCCAAGCTCCCAGCACCATTTTAGTACCTCCTTTAGCTTTTCAAAGCCGTACTCGTGCCCTTTCTCCGAAGTCAACCCGACCTCCATTGCCCATCTCCGGTTACCGTCCAGTATCAGCCCCACATGCTCCGGCATCCTGCCCCTCTTGACCTCTGCCAAGAGCTTCCGCTCATAGTATCTGTACACGTATTTCATCAAACGTCCTCTGACGGTCTCCATGAATGCCCTCAGGCTTGCCATGGGTATCTACCTGACTAAAATTTCAATATTCTTTAATCTATAATCTTTCAGATCTCAATAATCTGCTTGCTGAAATTTGTAAGGTTTCTTGAGCCTCCCTTCATGATGACTACCATGTCCTCGATCCTCACACCCCCTGTTCCAGGTATATACACACCTGGCTCAATTGTCACCACATTGCCTTCAGCTAACTTTGCCTCCCCTGGGGCTGACCGATGGGCTCTCATGCACATCTATCCCGACACCGTGACCTAGACCGTGACCGAAATATCTTTCATATCCGAACTCCTTCAAAATGCCCCTCGCCACACCGTCAAGCTCTTTGCCCGTAATCCCCTCTTTTGCCGCCTTGATCGCCTCATCCTGTGCCTGTGCCACAGCATCATAGACGTCCCTCAATACTTTCTTGGGTCTGCCAACGAAGAGGGTCCTTGTCATATCTGAGCAGTAACCCTCCACCCTCGAGCCCAAGTCCAATATGACGCTCTCCCCCTCTTCGGTCCTCTTTCTGGTTGGCTTCCCGTGGGGATACACGGCTCTCTCCCCCGAAGCCACAATGCTCTCAAACGCATAGGACTCTGCCCCAAGCACCCTCATCCTGCGCTCAACCTCCGATGCGATCTCTGCCTCAGTCATCCCTCCCACCAGGCTCTGAAGCGCCTCCTCAAGCGCCCTTTCAGTTATGCTTTGAGCCTCCTCCATCCGCCTTAATTCCTCCCCGTCCTTGACCTCTCTCATCTTCTCAGCTAACCCGTCCAATGGCTTAAGTTCCAGATCTTTCCTCAAATAATCATACAAGGAGTAGCTCACTTGCTGCTCCTCAAACCCGATCTTCCTCCCCGCGATCTTCTTCAGCCTCTCCGATGGTCTCTCTCCAAACTCCGTCTTAATGATCTCGACTGAATCATCATCAACAAAATCCAGCACCTCCTGGTAGTCCAGGTCTGTGACTATGATCGATGCGGTCCCACCCCTGTCGAAGTACAAAATCTTTCCAACACTTCCCTTAACAAATGGTGCCCCTGTGAAATAGAATATGTTCTCAGGTGAGATGAAAATCGCCCCATCCAAACCTCTCTCCTCCACTGCCCTGAAGACCCTTTCCCTTCTCCTCTTGTAGTCCATAAGGAACACCTTAGGATCCATATTTTAAACCAGACGCCCTATATACCATTTCGGTGGTCGCACATGATCGTTGCAGTTGGCACATCAAATCCGGTTAAGGTGAGGGCAGTTGAGANTGTCTTCTCAAAATTCTTCAGCGTTACTGTTGTCATGAAAAGAGTCCCATCAAAGGCTCCACCGCAGCCCATAGGTCTCGATGTGACAATAGAGGGTGCTATCTCGAGGGCCCNGGGGGCTTTGGAAGCCGCCCACGAGGCTGAACTCGGTGTCGGCATAGAGGCTGGAATAATACCCATCCCAAAAACCATCTCAGGGTACATGGACCAGCAATTTGCTGCCATCGTGGACCGCTCCGGGAGGGTGACTCTGGGGGGAGGCNCCTCTTTCGAATATCCACGATTTTTGGTGAAGAGGGTTCTGGAAGAGGGAATCGAGGTGAACAATGTAATGGTCGAACTGACGGGCGAACCATTCATTGGGCATAAGGAAGGGGCAATTGGCTACTTCTCAAAGGGATCTCTAAACAGAACTGCCCTAACTGAGCTTGCAGTACTGATGGCATTAATCCCTCGACTCAATGCCGACCTCTACTTCGGCAAGTCATAGGTCTTCTTGGAACCACCTTGATTCTTTTTCAAATAAAGGCTGAATTGAAACATAAGCGCAATAGGGTGGTCAAGATAAACGGATTTGAGTCCGAGGAAGCTACGCCTGGTCCCTCAGAGAATCTCCATGCGCGGAGATAACACCATATGCACAACTTCTCGTCCTTAGACTGCATAATAAGTAGGTTAGAGGAGGATGCTGAGAAGTGCTAAACGAAATTGAAAATAACAAGGTGGTACAGGACGTGGAGGGGCTATTCATTCCATTCTTCACTCTTAATTCTGAATGGAAGCAATTCAGCAGATCCTTGGTGTAGGCTCCCCCAGCGGCGGATTTATCACTCTCTTTCCGCCCACGACCGTTTCCATGACCACATACCCGGGGCGCTCTCTCTTTACATGGCCTATGATCCTCGCCTCTCTCCCCTCATTTGTTGAACGAATCGCCTCGAGCACTCTCTCCGCATCCTCCTCCCGTACGCCTAGTACTGCCCTCCCTTCGCAAACAAGCTCAAGAGGGTCCATGCCGAGCATCTCGCAAGCCCCTCTCACCTCGTCCCTAATTGGTATCTCCTCCTCTTTGATCCAAATGGACACGTTTGAGCGGGCCGCCATCTCGTTCAAAGCCATGGCTAGCCCTCCCCTCGTGGGGTCTTTTGCTGCTGTGATCCGCCCTGCACTCATGGCCTTCTCCATTAGATTCCAGAGAGGCGCCACATCTGAGATCAGAGTTGTCTTGAATTCTATGCCCTCTCTGAGTGATGCTATGACAATGCCGTGGTCTCCTATGGGTCCTGTAACTATTATCTTATCTCCCTC
Source organism: Thermoproteota archaeon (assembly GCA_004347955.1). GTDB lineage: Archaea > Thermoproteota > Methanomethylicia > Methanomethylicales > Methanomethylicaceae > WYZ-LMO10. The sequence continues at coordinate 20,219 of QNVH01000001.1, forward strand.
ACAAAGGCCGGAATCTAATATCGCCTTCCCCCTCTCGACCACCCCGATCCCCGCCGTGGATATTACTATTCCATCAAGTTTTCCCTTTGGCATGACTTTGAAGTCACCATGTATCAGTGCCATCCCGACCTCTTCTATTGCNGNATTGATGGAGATAAAGATCCTTTCCAAGTCCCGGAGTGGAAACCCCTCCTCTACAACGACTGTGTCCGTCATGGCAATCGGTCTCGCTCCCATCATTGCGAGATCATTCACCGTGCCGCACACTGAGAGTCTGCCTATGTCCCCTCCGGGGAAGAATATTGGATTAACCGTATGCGCGTCCGAGGAGACCACGAGCTCCTTTCCATTTAAGGGGAGGGTGGCTCCATCATCGAATTCGTCGAGCCCAACACCTTTTTCAACCTTTCTCCTCCTTATGTTGCTCAGTATGACNCTTCTCAACAATTCATTCATTATAGTGCCGCCTGCACCGTGGCTTAGCTGAATTCTCCTTCCATTTTCTATCCCTTTCTCAAGTTGATTCAAAAAACTTATATTTGTATTTACTTTATCTACCGTGTTCTTTGAGGGATTTGGATGAGCTATTACCAAGGACGGGACAACAAGAAACCGACTGGCGGAAGGTTTAGGATTAGCAGGAAGAAACGGAGATACGAATTGGGCTCCCCTCCCATTGAGACATCGTTGGCATCTGAGGGAGAGCAAAGGAGCCCAGAGAGGGCTTACGGGGGGAATGTGAAGGTTAAGCTTGAGGAGGCTCTGTTTGTAAACGTAACTGACCCCAAGACCAAAATTACCAAGAAGTGCCGAATCATCAAGGTCAAAGACAACCCCTCCAACGTAGACTACGCCAGAAGAGGCATAATCACAAAGGGCGCCATAGTTGAGACCGAGCTTGGCGACGCGAGGATCACTTCGAGACCAGGACAGCACGGCCTGTTGAACGCGGTCCTNATTAAGTAATATTATTATTTCTTCGTACCTCTGACCCTCTTGAGGAGGAGCTCTCTGCCCTTTTCAACCCTAAGCTCTCCTCCACAGGACTGGCATCTGAATGATAAAGGCATAGATCCCAGATCCTTCAAGTTAATTTTAATTTCTTTTCCGCAGCTGTTGCACCTCAGCACAGGGTCCCTCCTCTTGATATAGATCCTGCAGCCTTCAGCCACAGTACCTTGAGAGACCAACTTGAGTGAGAACCTAAATTGTGCAGGATCTATGTGTGTCATCCCGCCGATCTCGATGTAAACNGCCTCGATCTTCTTAAAACCCTGCTCCTTGCTCAAGCCCTCCAGAAAATCCATTACACTTGTGGCTAAGGATAGCTCGTGCAATTTCGACCAACTGAGTTAAAGCATTTAAACTCCTAATAAATACTTATCCTAGGCGAACTTCATGAGCAGGGATAGGAGTTACTTGGTTGTGTGGCCTGCTTACTTCGACTCCCAGCGCACACGCTTGGAAGGGAGAAAAGTTCCTAAGGTCCTCTCTGTCGAGTCTCCTTCTGTAGAATTGATTTATGAGGTCTGCAAAGAGCTTGGTCTCGCCCCTGTACTGGAGATGNATAAGCACCTACCGAGGTCTCACTGGGAAAAATCTGGGAGGGTCCTAGTAAAAAAAGTCAAAAAGAAAACGGATCTGCTCATGGAAATTGGCAAAGCCCTACACGAAAAATCTTTGGAGCTCAAATTAAAACCAGGATCTGAATCTGAAAAGTCTAAATATAGATCCAAGTGATTCGCCTCAATCATGCGGCTTTCCGAGAGGCACTCCAAATAATCATTCAGGGAAGAGGAGCCACCAGATCAAAATCTTTCCATCCGCGACCGCATAAATTTCTGCGAACCCTGCGCACTGCAAAACTCAAGGGAGAAGCGCCTCCACATCATCCAAAACGCATTGCCAACTTTGCCATAGATGATTAAAATTCTTGGCATAGCCACCCAAAATCTTTTAAAATGGATTATATATTCGTTAATATCCCTAGTAAAGAATATATTGATCCCCTTGTTCCTTTATAATGAATTGTCTCGACGGAGATGATTATTTGAAGTCTATGGGGTCAATTCTCGGCTTCTCTAAAAGTAAGCTTTTAACGGTGCGAGTCTTGACCCCTCCAAAGATCGGCTCTCGCTTATTTCTCAAAAACGGATCTCCAGTTGGGACTGTTATAGACGTCTTTGGTCCGGTGTCCTCCCCCTACGCCTCTGTGAAGCCCGACAAGGGCATCGTTCCAGAAAAACTCGTGGGTGCCGAGGTCTACTGGAAGGAAGAGTATTATAGAAAAAGGAGGAAGAGAGATTATGCAAAGTGATCCTTCTGAGAGTTACGAAAATGTTGAAGAGATGGTCTGCCCCGAATGTGGGGGGAAATCACTAGTAAGAGATTATGAAAGGGCGGAAGTTACATGCACCCTCTGCGGGCTTGTCATCAGCGACAAGATCCTGGATCCTGGACCTGAATGGCGCGCATTTGATAGCGACCAAAGGGACAAGCGCTCTAGGGCAGGCGCTCCAATCACTCTGACGATCCACGACAAGGGATTATCAACGATGATCGACTGGCGTGACAAAGACAGCTACGGGAAATCTCTCACATCGAAGAAGCGTGCCCAGATCTACCGTCTGAGAAAATGGCAGAGGCGCATAAGAGTCTCAGACGCTTCTGAGAGGAATCTGGCCTTCGCTCTATCAGAGCTCGAGCGCATGGCCTCGCAGATAGGGCTCTCAAGGAACATACGTGAGGCATCGGCCCTCCTCTACAGGAAGGCCGTGGAGAGCCAACTCATACGTGGTAGGTCCATAGAAAGTATGACGGGTGCCGCTCTGTACGCGGCTTGCAGGAAGTACAATATTCCGCTTACCTTAGACGAGGTGGCGAGCGTTGCTAGGGCAAGCAAAAAGGAGATCGCTAGAAGTTACCGTTTCATATCAAACGAACTCACGCTGAAGGTGCTCCCCACAGACCCCGTGAACTACGTGCCGCGACTCATCGCAAAGCTGGATCTCGACGGGGTCGTCCAGAAGAAATCCATAGAAATAATAAAATTTGCTGGGAGCGAGGGACTCACCTCCGGGAGGGGACCGACTGGGGTTGCCGCCGCCGCGGTCTACATAGCTAGCATTCTTATGGATCGTAAGAGGACACAGAGGGACATCGCGAATGCTGCCGGCGTCACAGAGGTCACCGTCAGGAACAGGTACAAAGAGCTTTTAGAGCGGCTCGATTTGGAGATACATTTATAGTTTCTCAATTTTCTTATATTTCTGAGAGTGCCTCCATTTGCCAGAGTCACTAGAGGAGCGCATACTGAGTCTACTTCAAAATTCCGGGGACGACGGCGTACTCCAGAGTACGCTATCGAAGTCTCTTGGTGTGGACGGGAAGGCTCTGTCGAGGTCATTATCAAAGCTCGAAAAACGGGGCATGATCAAGAGGGAGCCGTATCAGGACGGCGGGAAACGGACTTACAGGATAGTCCTTCTCAAACGTTCCCAGAAGGTCGACCTGAGTGACGTGCTTTGGGTCTCCTGCACGGTTTGCCCAGACTTGGAAAGATGCGGTAGGGGACAGCCAATATCTCCCGAGACCTGTGAGAAACTAACGGCTGCGATAAAACTTGAGTACCAGCGCCTCTTCTCGAGCGGGGCGGTAAAAGATGCCCGCTAAAAGGCAGGTTCTTGGCGACTTTTATTATCGGGAGGCAAAGAAGAGGGGCTTCAGGTCCCGCTCTGCTCTCAAGCTTTTGGAGCTAGCAAGGCGCTTCCAGATATTCAGAGAGGGGGACTGTGTCTTAGACCTGGGGGCTGCACCGGGGGGCTGGCTTCAGGTCGCCCGGGATTTTGTAGGCCCCGCGGGGAGAGTCATCGGAGTGGACCTATCTGAAATTGAACCTTTACCCTTCGATAATGTATACCTAGTGAAGGGGGACGTCTTTGACCCTTCCGTGAACAGGAAAATAATGGAAATAGCGGGAGGGCCTGTAGATGTGGTCCTCTCAGACCTGGCACCAAAGTTTTCAGGAATCCATGATCTCGATCACGCCCGGCAGGTAGAGCTCGCACGGGCTGCTCTGAAGCTAGCCGGGACGATGATAAGGCCAGGGGGGAGGATGGTGCTCAAACTTATCATGGGTAGCGAGTTTGATAAGTTCTTGGGGGAAGTGAGGCGGATGTTCCAATCAGTGCGCCTTTACAAGCCCAAAGCATCAAGAGAAAGCAGCTCCGAGATCTACCTGGTGTGCAAAGGGTTGAGGTGCCTCTCTAATCAAAAACCCTGAACTTTTGCAACTAATATATAAATATGCCATTATGATAGATGATTTAGGTGCACCGTGTGAAATGCTATATTGTGGAAAGCTTCCTTGGCTTCTTGGCTTATGATGAGGATCTAAAGGTAATTGCCGCAAAGCCCTTCAACGACGTCGAAGATGCCGTCTCAGAGCTCATAGAGCTGGAGCGGTATGGCCTCTCCCCCTCATTGGAGTCCTTGCTAAAGGATCTCACAGGCATGGGGTGCGACTCCCTTGTAGTCGAGGACGAAAAAGAGGCTAAGGCACTCAAAGGGAAATATAACATGCAGATACAAGTGATCTCCCCAAGCGCCGCAGGCAGAGTCTTTAGGGCCTCGACGGTCGAAGCATGGCAGAAGTCCGGCTTGAAACTGACGAAGATAGTGAGAATGCAGAAGGATGTGGCGGAGGCCCTCGCAAAAGCCAAGGTGCGTGCCGCATCAGAGAGGCGCGACAGGCTTGTGGCTCAGGCGGTTACGGCACTTGACGAGGTGGACAAGAGCATAAACATCATCATCTCAAGGGTGCGGGAGTGGTATGGCCTTCACTTCCCAGAGCTCGACAGCCTGGTTCCAGACCACAGGCAGTACCTAACCATGGTAACTAAGTTCGGCTCTCGCTCCGAATATTCGCCGAATGGTCTGAACGAGATTGTTCAAAACGAGAATAAAGCGATGACAATTTATGATCTCACAAAGAAATCCATGGGGGCGGAAATTGGCGAACTGGACCTGGAGAAGATAAAACAGCTGGCTGAGATCTGCCTAAACTTGTACTCATACAGAGACCATTTGGAGAGGTACATCGATGAGACGATGAAAGAGGTCGCTCCGAACATCCGCGAGCTCGTAGGCTCGAGCCTGGGGGCTCGCCTAATCGCGCTGAGTGGGGGGTTGGAGGCTCTAGCGAAGAAACCTGCGAGCACCATACAGGTGCTTGGGGCAGAGAAAGCACTCTTCAGGTCCCTCAAGACTGGGGCCAAGCCGCCCAAGCATGGTATAATATTTCAGAGCCAGTACATACACGCCGCCCCCAAGTGGCAGAGGGGGAAGATTGCCAGAGCCTTGGCAGGAAAGCTATCCATAGCAGCAAGAGTCGACGCCTTTGGGGGCGATTTCATCGGGACAACGCTAAAGCAGGTCCTTGAGAAGCGTATAGAGGACATCAAGGCTAAGTATGCCCGTCCGCCCAAGGAGAAATTCAAGCATAAATGGAACAAGAGGAGGAGAAGGTAATGGTCACAATCAAGAGGCATCCTAACTTTCAGGGCGTATTCATAGTGGAAGATCTAGAGGGCAAGAAGTTGGCGACCGAAAACCTGGTCCCTGGAACTAAGGTTTATGGTGAGCAACTGTACCAGTTTGAGAAAAAGGAGTACAGGGTCTGGGATACCTTTAGGAGTAAGCTAGCAGCCTCGATAGAAAAGGGCATTAAAGAAGTGCCTATAAAGGAGGGCTCTTACGTTCTATACCTTGGCGCAGCAAGCGGGACTACTCCGAGCCACGTCTCTGACATAGTTGGAAGAAAGGGGAAGGTCTTCTGTGTCGAATTCGCACCCCGCGTGATGAGGGAGCTGCTCGAAGTCACAGCCCTTCGCTCAAACATGATTCCGATACTTGCCGATGCTAGAACTCCCCTATCCTACAGAGCCTTTGTCGAGATGGTCGACACTATCTACTGTGATGTTGCACAACCCGAGCAGGCAAAGATTCTGGTGGACAACGCCGAAGTTTATCTGCGCAAAAAGGGGAAGATCATGATTGCCATAAAGGCCAGGAGCGTAGACGTCACGAAGGATCCTGCCGAGGTCTTCAAGAAAGAGATCAAAGTCATGGAGGATAAGGGCATCAAAGTCTTGGATGTTAAGAGGCTGGACCCATTCGACAAGGATCATGCAATGGTTTTGGGGGAATTTGTCTAGTAATGATGGAAGACGAGGATCGCCTCACCAAGATCCTTTGGGAGGTCGAACTCAAAAGGCTGAACGAGAGCCTGCCAAGGGTACGTAAACCACTGCCTTTGCTCCTTGAGGAGATCGAGCCTAGCTACACAACCGTGATCGGCGAGAGGGTCGCCTTCAATAGGGCGGAGCTGGAGGATATAGCATCCCTAGTTCCAAAGGACAAGCAGCCCTCAATATCCCTGCCAATCCTGATAGTCAAGGAGTGGGGGACCAAAAAAGGGGTTTACACAATACAAGGGAATGAGTCCGAAAGGGCGCTGATAAACGCCATACTCAAGAAGCCAATAGACAACCGTTACGTCTACCTTCCCGACATACTCGAGCTTTCAAAGAGGATCCCGTCATTGATAGTGTTCGGGTACCAGTTCTCTTCCGATGAGCTGATCCCGTAGCTGTATGGGATTGATTTATATCTCTCCTTGTACTTCTTTTTATCTGAAAGGAAATGAGGAGATCCTCTAGGGACTTGCTTGTTGAGATTTTGAGAATACTGCACAGCGCAGGCTTCGCTCTATACGAAGTGGACTCTGATTACTGCCTACAGATAGTCGCCAAAAAAGGTGACACCAAGCTATTGATCAAGACAACAATCAACGTGGACAACGAGAAGAAGGAGACAACGGAGGATCTGAGCTCTTTGGCAACCACCTTTTCAGCGTCCCCATTGATCATAGGCAGCAGAGCACAACGTGGAAAAATTGAAGATGGAACCCTTTACGAGCGATTCAATGTCCATGTAGTGAACCTCAACACGTTCAAGGAGGCTGTGCTGCATCGTAGGTTCCCTGTGGCTTTCTCAAGGCGAGGGGGGCTGTACTTTAAGATCGATGGCGCCACCCTCAAGAGGCTGAGAACNGAGAGGGGGATGTCCCTGGGCGAATTTGCGGCAAAAATTGGCGTCAGCAGGAAAGCCGTTTACGAGTATGAAAACTCGCAGATGGGCGCAACTCTGAACACAGTCTTGAGGATGGAAGAGGTCTTGAACGCCGGCGTAACGATGGATATAGACATCTTCAAATGGTCCTACCGGAAGGAACTGCCAGATAAAAGCCCAGCAGGCGCTGTGGCAAAACAGCTTCATTACAAGCTTAAAAAGATCGGCTGTAAGGCGATCGGCTTCAGCTACGCACCAATAGATGTGCATGCAAGGAACATTGGGGTCAGCTTCCTGACTGACGAGGAAAACTTGGATGACGATACCCTAGACCGTAAGGTGGAAAACGCCACAAAGATCGGTAAATTGCTCGGTGTGAACCCTGTGCTGATAACAGGATCTTTTGGCGGGGGAAAGCTTGACATTATATCGATTCCGATAGACGAGATAAGGAGAGCAGAGAGCATAAAGGACCTAGAGCGAATCCTCAATATCGACCTGACAGGGCACTGCACGAACTGAACTTGCAATCCTCTGAACGGTACACCAGGTCCTCCTCACAATTTCCGGCAACTCTCCCCTACCTATCGCATCTCTGAGGAACTCTACAGTCTTTGGGTCAGAGGGGTATCCAGAACCAAAGTCTCCGTAAATTTCCCTCAACCTACAGACAATATTGTCCCTCGTGAATTTTGCGATGATCGATGCCGCCGCAACCGCGGGGAAGAGGTCTTCTGCATGGTGCACTGATACAATCGGGACTTTGACCCTCTGTGATAGTTTATCCCTGAACCTGTCCGCTTTAAATTCTATACTCCCCACTTGAACTAGATCTGGTCTTAGCCTAGAAATTATCTTGGCCATTGCCTCAAGCTCGATTACATTGAGGTTTTTTCTGCCCCTTTCTGAATCTATGACTTTTGCCTCCACAACCTCCACATGGTAAGCCTTGACCTCTCTCAATATCTCAGGGTAAAGTCTCTCCCTGCGCTTTGGAGTCAACCTTTTGGAGTCCTTAACCCCCAAATTGTGGAGCGCATTTGCCCTATCCTCCTCAATTAGAACCCCGGCGATCACCATGGGTCCTATCACTGGTCCTCTGCCTGCCTCGTCGATCCCCGCAACTAGCCTCGTACCAACCACCGGCGATTTAAGTTCTCTCTCAGTCATTAAAAAACTAATCCGTTCAAGAATTCATCATTGTGGGCGTGAAACCTCACACCACCTCAGGCGTGGTGGCTCACTATATCAGCATAGAAATTTTTAAACCAATTGGCAATCTATAGAATCCTGATCATTTTGAAGGCAATCATAACAGGTCGTCCAGGCATAGGAAAATCTACGGTCCTCAAAGAGGTCATTAAAATCCTAGAGGCAAATGGATGGCGAGTTGGCGGGGTCATTTGTCCAGAGGTCAGAGTTGGTGGTAAGAGGGTGGCGTTTGAGATTGTTGACCTTCTCTCTGGGGAGAGAGGGACCTTAGCATCCACTGAACCTTCCAATGGACCCGTGGTCGGTCGGTACTACGTGAACATGACCGACTTGGATCGGATCTCAGTAAACGCGATAAGCCGTTCACTAGAGGAGGCAGATCTAACAGCAATAGACGAGATCGGCCCAATGGAGATGAAGAGCAGCAAATTTCGTAGCATAATAACCAATGTTTTATCGAGTGATAAAAGGATCATCGCAGTCGTTCACACCACTCTCGTTAGAGATATAACCTTAAAATTTCAGGGTATTAAGGTATTCGAGATCACGGAGTTCAACAGAAATCGCATCTCCGGCGAGATTGCAAAGTACTTTCTTGGGGGGTCGCCTTGAGGCTTATTGAGGTAAAGGAGGGCGAGACCCGACTCTTCGTCCCTGACTTCACCGAGTATGCCAGGAAAGGTGCCTACGACCCTTCAAGGNCCCCAGTTTTCTACAACCCCAAGATGGAATTCAGTAGAGATTTAGCCGTCTTGGCTCTGCGATCATACATAAACAGAATCAATCGGAGTGTGACCGTCTGCGACCCCTTGGCTGGAGTTGGCGTGAGAGGGATAAGATACGCAAAAGAGGTAGAAGGTGTCGAAAAGAGCACAGTTGGCGACCTAAATAAAGATGCCATTCCAATCATATTGAAAAATGTAAAACTGAACGGCTTGGAGGAAAAAGTCGAGGTTGAGCACAAAGATGCAAACCTACTCTTAGCCGCGCACTCTGAGCCTGGGAAAAGGTTTGACTTCATAGATCTTGACCCCTTCGGAACGCCCGTTCAGTTTCTCGACTCCGCGATCAGGGCCATAAAGAATAGGGGCGTCATCGCCCTCACAGCGACTGATACTGCCCCCCTGTGTGGGGTCTACATGAAGCCCTGCCTCAGAAAATACGGTGCCCTTCCATTGAGAGGTGAATTTTGCCACGAGGTCGGTCTCAGGATCGTGATCGGCTCTGCTGTCTATGCCTCCATAAAAGAGGACTTCGGGGCGATGGTATTGCTATCCTATAGCGTGGATCATTACTTCAGGGCATACCTTCAGCTGGAGCTGGGCGCCAAAAAAGCGGACGCATCGGCCTCCTTGTTGGGGTATATTTTTTACTGTCCAAATTGTAGCTGGAGGGATACAGCACCATTGAGCGGAGCTATGATTTCATCCTGTCCTCTTTGCCAAAAACCCCTTAAGAGAGCTGGACCGCTTTGGTGTGGCCCTCTCGGAGATAAGCGATTTATGCAATCCATCTTGGAACAAGATCTCTCATCAATGAATACTAAAAAGCGGATAGAAAAGATACTCCACCTGCTGATCGAAGAATCTGAAATGCCCCCCACCTACTATTCTGTGGACTCTCTCTCGAGCAAAATAAAGCGCGGGCCCCCTCCAGTATCATCAATCGTCCAAAGGCTCAGGGAAAGAGGTTACGTTGCCTCCCTTACACACTTCAACCCAAAAGCCTTCAAAACTAACGCCCCTTTGGACATAATAATGGAGACTGTTAAAGAGGCTTAACAACGCGTAGCAAACTTTTTATCTCACGCCTCATTCAGTAGTTTGGACGTGATATTATGCCATCGCATGGTTCTCTCACAAAAGCCGGAAAAGTAAGATCTCAGACTCCAAAGGTCCCTGCCAAAGAAAGAAAGGGCCTAAGGCCACTTCACAGGAACAGGAAAAACTACATCAAGAGAGTCTTGTACGCTCCTTCAGAGAGTGGCAGAGCATAAAGATCTGCAATTTTTGTACCAACGAGGACCTTCGGACTTTCGAGAAGTTCCGCCTAATAGATAATAATTTTGAGCATCAAAAACTAACATTCATATCCAGTCGACGTGGTCTCAAGGAAATGGTTAACTTTAAATACAACTTTTATTTCTGTGCAAAATTGTAGAATTTCCAATATGCGAGGAGGATCTCGAAACAAAAGTGATCACTGCCTGTGTCGATAAAGAAAAGCAAATCGTTGGCAAACATGTGTACGGAAACCTTTATGGATGCGACCCGAAACTCATCAACGATGAATCGTTCCTCAAGAGTATTGTTATAGAGGCTGCGAAACTAGCAAGAATGACCATCTGGGACACAAGGACCTGGAAATTCGGGGGCGAAAAGGGGGGCGTATCTGTTATGGCTCTTGTTTTGGAGAGCCATATAGCGATTCACACTTGGAGCGAACTAGGCTACGCAACCGTCGACGTCTTCACTTGCGGCGCAAAAAGTGATCCGGAGCTCGCCTTTGATTATATTGCCTCAAAACTCAACCCTAAGAACCTCGTAAAACACTTTGCAGATCGATCAAGCTAACCACCCTTAGCATTTTTTGTTTTTTTATTCAATGTTGAAACTTGTACCTAAAGCTTAAAGCTTAAAAAATTCATTGGCTAAAAAGAGATCTTATGATTGAAATATCCCAAATAGAAAATGTAAGTGCAGTAGGCATAAAAGTAACCATGCCGGGAGCTCCTCCCCTAATCCTCATAAGAGGGTCAAAAGGCGTCTATTTTGTGGTTATTTGAACACCGAGGTTGCGGAGAGGCTGGGACTGGCAGCTGCAATTGTGAGCGGCGTAAAGAATTTTGAGGAGATGTTGGATAAGCCTGTAACGTATTCCACCAGTAAGGCTAATGAGCTTGGTGTAAAGCCTGGCATGAGTGGGAGAGACGCCCTATATTTGCTAGTATGATCTTCCCACCCTAATGATCATATTAGCTTTGGAGCCGCAGTTTACACACGGACCTTCTGGGCTGCATGCATCACCATATGGCCATCCGAGCACTCTTGCATCCAGCTTCGTCTCAAGATCTTGCCCACATCCAGTATTGCCGCACCAGCGCAGCTCGACGATCCCGCCCTGGGTCTCGAGCAATTTCTTCGCCTCTTCAAGACTCTCCTTCCTCACTACGCGCTCATCCAGCCATCTTTTCGCCCTATCCTTTATATCCGAATCGATCCTCTCGAGGAGCGTCTTCGTCTCTTCCACCAACCTCGCCCGCTCAACCGTGAGCTTCTCCAATGAATCCCTCCTTACCAAGACCGCTGTTCCTTTATCCAAATCCCTCGGTCCCACCTCAACTCTGACCGGTGCCCCCTTGAGCTCCCAGGTGAAGTATTTGCTGCCAGGGGTCTCCTCCTTTCTGTCATCCAATTTAACCCTAAGTCCTGCTTTCTCGAGCTCGCCCACAACCTCTCTGCAGGTCCTCAGAATATCCTCCTCCCTTCCCTTGTAGACTATTGGAATGACCACAACCTGAACAGGCGCGACCCTGCTCGGCAGAACTAGCCCGTGATCGTCACCATGCACAGAGATGAGTGCCGCTATCACCCTCTCTGAGATTCCGTAGCATGTTTGCCAAACGTACTCATAATTACCGTCTGCCTTCATGTACTTTATATCAAATGCCTTTGAGAACCCCTGTCCCAAGAAATGAACTGTTCCGATCTGTAGGACCCTTCCATCTGGCATGACTGTATCAAAGGCTACCGAGTACTCTGCGCCGGGAAACTTGTCCCAGTCAGGTCTCACTGACTTGACGTAAGGTATCCCAAGACTATCGAATATTCTGCTGTAAATCTCTACGCCCTCCCTGACCTGCTCCTCCGCCTCCTCTCTTGTCGCATGGGCGGTATGCGCCTCTTTGAAGGTGCTGACTTCCCTTACCCTTATCATGGGTTTTGTAGCCTTTGTCTCATACCTAAAGACGTTGACTATCTGAAATATCTTCACCGGAAGATCTGAGTACGCATTTATCCAAAGCTGAAACATTGGATATATGGCGGTCTCACTCGTCGGTCTCAATGCTAGCTTTACATCGAGGGGTGTCGTACCACCATGAGTCACCCAAAATACCTGCTCCTCAAAATTCCTGATGTGCTCTGCCTCCTTCTTCAGCATGTACTCCGGTATCAGAAGGGGGAAAAGGACTTCTTCATGCCCCCTCTTCAAGAGCTCTTCCCTGATTACCTCAACGACTTCCTTCCTTATCTTGAATCCGTAGGGCGTCCATACCCCCGTCCCCTTAACTGGGTATCGTATATCGTAAATTGGAACTTCCGAAATCACCCTGTGGAACCATTCTCCAAAATTTCCAGACCACTGAGCCCTCTCAGGAACCTTTCCCATTTGAATCTACCTTCCAATGATTGATATAATCTTCTAGGTTCTTTGGCCTCCTTAAAAAACTCACTCTTCCACTCTCCCCGTCAATTTCGATCTTCCCGTAGACCCCATCATAGCCTGGCAGGATCCTGATGCGATTCTCTCTATTCAAAATTATCAATCTCGCCAAGTCTCTCCCACAGGCCCTTTCAAGCTCTTCAATTGGAACCTCCAAGAGAACCTGCAGCTCATTACTGAATTTTTTCAGGATGTCCCAGTAAGCCCTTTGGACCTCTGCGGAGAACGGATCCTTGCCCAAATGTGTGGCTATTATGTCGCTGAGAGGTAAAATCTTTATGTAGCTCTGCCTTTTTTCTGGCATTCCCCCCTCGGGTCTGTCAGCAAGCTCTTCGACCCTCTCCGCAACCCCTTTAGTCATCTTCTTCCCGCAAACGGGGCAAACGCCTTTTAACCTGATTGCCTCGCTTGGTGGGACCGAGACCCTGCAATTTCTGTGACCTGTCCAATGATACTTACCATAGGCCGGATCCACCTCTATGGTAGTCACCTTATCCTTACACTCCATTATTGCCCTCGCGATATCTGAGTATGTTAGGTCCTGAACCTCTATTATGTTCGCCTCCCTGCCCAGCCTCCAAGGGCTCGGGCTGTGGCTGTCGCTATTAGACACTAAGGTGAAGGAGTCCAAGGCGCTGACCCTCCAGTTCATGGGCGGGTCTGAAGATAGCCCTGTCTCTAATGCGTAAACATGTGGCGTCTGGTCCTCGTAACACTCCTCGATCCTGTTTACACCTCCTCTGTCCCCAAAGAGTGAGAACCATGGCGTCCAAATATGCGCTGGAATAACTAGGCACTCCTCCCCGAATTCCACTACTTCCTCAACCAGCTGCGCCCCTGTCATGGAGAGATTGGGCCTGCCATCCGCTTCCAAGTCTCCGTATTTTGAGAGTCTCTCGCAGACCTGCTCTGCAATTTCTAGCGATGGCAACAGTATCAGATGATGGATTCTTCTCGTCTTTCCTTCAAATTCAAAGTTGGTGCAGACTTCGCCGGTCACCAAAAATCTGGTACGGCCGCCCTCCATCCTGTAGAGTCCATCTTCCTCCTTCAAACTCTTCAGCTCATCCCTCCACTTGCGATGAGTAAAGTCCCCTGTGCCCAGAACGTTTATCCCCTTCACAGAGGCTCCTCTGTCCAAGTTCTTCAGCGTCATGTCCTTACTCGTCGCCCTGCTGTAGGGGCTGTGGATGTGCAGGTCTGCAACAATTCTCGTTAGAACCCCTCCTTTAACCCCAGCATCGCTTATGCAAAAAATTATTAATACGTTCTGCTATAAAACTTGGTTATCACAGGGACGTGCAAAAATGGCGCCTCCTATCTTTGCGAGGTTTTACATTAATGGTCCTGAGCTGTTACAAAAAATAAAAGAGGTCGCATCCTCAGAGAGTTATCAAGTTGCCTTTGAGGATCCTTCAAAGAAGGTGGTCCACCTGCACAAAAAAGTGCGGGGCAGAACAATACACCTGCTGATCCATGTAGGCGATGGTAAGGACCGGAGCATAGCAATTGAAGTTAGGCCAGGTTACGAAGGGATATACATGGATTATGGAAGGAAGTTCCTAGAAAGCTTGAAAAAGGTGGCAAGGTGAATCAAATTGGCTTTTATATGGGGAGTACGTTTTTGGTTGCGCCTGATAAGGGAGATAATGGCTTCCATTATAGATGTAACTAAAAGGTGTTTCAACGGAGATATCGACCCTGTTATAATCTCCATCGACTCTGTCCTCGCAAAGCCAGTTTCACAGACAATGCTAGCAAATAGCATAACGTATACGCCTGGCACTGTAACCATCGAGGTAGATGTGCCAGAGAAGCGCATTTATGTAGGCGCTATCAATCCGAGAACCAGGGGCGAGATTATCCCCTTGGAACCCCACGTAGAGAGGTGGCTTGGGAAATGATTGATGTAGCCTCAATAACCGCATTGGCCGACTCTGTATTCTTCTGGGGCGCCTTTACATTTATGGTGGCGGTTGCGATAGCTGGTCTTGGTGCTCTAAGACTTGCATTGAAGGGAGAGGCTGTAACCTCTCTGATGGGTGTGAGCGCCATTACAACAGCAGCAGGCGTCAGCCTATACATAATTCAGATCATATTTGAAGTTGAGTTTGCTAGGGACACTGCGATAGCACTCCTCGTCTTGGGCGCCGTGGGCACAATAATATTTGCGAGACTATTCAGGATGGAGGAGGGCGAATGATCAGCGAAATATTTGTGATAATCTACGGGCTCGCAATCATTGCATTTGTTGCATGGAACGTAAAGAGGGGCACTTTCATCATAGAACCAAGCAAGCTCATCCCATCACTGATAATAGTCTTTGTCTTGTTGGTCATTTTCCTTGTTTTCAATGGGGTCCCCCTTGATACAGCGTTGGGCATCGTCGGCAGGATTGGTGCCGGTGGAATCATGTTTGCCGGGACTGTTCCCATGATAGGCGCCGCAGTTGGCCTCTTCAGATTTGGGGACGAATACGGCCCAAGCATATTCTACGCAAGGAATCACATAACTGGCATCATAGACACCGTGGCCTCTCTTGTCATGATATTTGGGGGGCTGCTGATTTTCAGGCTTGACCTGGTCGCCGTCGGCTTCTTCTTCTTCATCCTCATACCTTTCTGTGGAAACGCACTCGCTAATGCCTATTATTATAGCTACCATAGGAGGTTGGAAAAATGATTGAACTCTCTTCAAGTTTCATAGCAATGGCTTATGTAATGGTAGTTGCAATAACAGTGGGCGCGGTGGCTGCNCTACTCCAAAAAGATCTGCTNAGGGCCGCATTCATATCGGGAGCAGAGAGCATCGCCCTCGCCTTCTTCTTCCAGGCACTCTTGGCACCAGANCTCGGTTTGACCCAAGCCATTGTGGGCACTGTGCTCCTTCCGGGAATTATAATCCTAGGGATATTCAAAACAAGGAGGACTGAAGAAGATTGATTGAGGTCACAATACAGCTACTGGGCTTCATTGCAGCTGCCGCACTTGTAGTCATAGGTATAGCTGGCATGCTCTTCTTGGACAACCTGATCAAAAAAATAATAGCCTTCACTCTGCTGTCTGATGGCGTGAATCTGTTATTGGTCGCTCTGGGCTATATCGAGGGGGGCATCGTTCCTATATTGATGCCCGGAATGTCTGCTTCAGAATTTGCGGCAAGGGCTGTTCTTGTCTTTCCAGTCGGGATCGTTTTGACCAACATTGTAATAGGCGTTAGCACCACAGCAATACTGGTCGCCCTGGCGATAATGCTCTACAGGCGTTATGGCACGCTTAAGGCTTCAAAGGTGCTAAAGGGTGAGAGACGATGAACGCATATCCATCAAACCTTTGGTCAATTCCGTTGCTTGTTGTAATCCCGATTCTTGTCGCAGTAGTGGTCAATCTAGTTTACAACAGGGCGCGCCTCATAAAGGTCATATCGATAGCCTCTGCCATATGCCTCGCCCTGATATCACTGATATCCTCATATGGGTATCACTGGTTTACGGGACAGCCCGCCCTGCGCCCAGAGACCCTTACGTTCACTTTCGATCCTGGATTTCCGGCCTGGCGGCTGGCTCTGGAGTTTTATTTTGGTCCCCTCCAGCAGGTCATGATTTTTGTAATGTCCCTGATCCTGATATTTGTGGTTGCCGTTGCCACCACCGGACTGACAAAGCGGCAAGGTCCATACATGGGCATGATCTTCCTTCTCTTTGCATCTGCAGCTATAATAATTATGGTTAATGACTTCTACCATCTATGGATCGCTGTTGAAATCGGCAGCTTAGTAGTTGCAGGCGTTGTCGTAGGGTCTGGGACGAGCGTGAGCCACAAGGCTGCCCTCAAGTATACCTTCTTCTCCGCCCTCAGTGGCGCTGGTCTCGCTGTTGCCCTCGCCCTCATACTGGGTCTTACAGGTTATTCAAACATCTCAGACGCTATAATGTATATTCAATCAGTGAATTTAGGTGAGATGTCCGTCATCCTATACGTAGCCTTTGGATTCTTCGCCCTCTCTTGGATATATGCCGGCGGTCTCGCTCCCATCCACCCACTTAAATCAGAGGTATACGGGGCCTCTTTCCCGCACGGCACAGCTATGCTTCAAACCCAGTCGAAGCTGATGCTCGTAGCCATTGGTATCGTCATGTTGAGGGTCTTCGGCAATCTTCCTTTTGTGAGGGAAGTCATGTTGGCCATAAGCGTCATAACCATGATGCTTGGAGTCATCATGGCTCTCATCCAGACGGACTTCAGGTGGATATTGGCATACCTCATAGTTAGCCACAGTGGGCTTGTTACAGTCGGGATCTCCCTCGGNACAACTGATGGGCTCANCGGAGGGATATTTCAGGCCGTAAATGACGTGATTTACATGACAGTACTTTTGCTCTGTTGCGAGGCGCTATACTACTTCGGAGGGAAGACCTCAACTAGGTATTCCTTGGGCTTGGCCAAAAAGGCGCCTTGGCTTGGGATGGCTATCATCCTCGGAACTATGGCTGCCTCAGGAATACCCCCATTCAACGGATTCCAAAGCGAGATCATTCTGATCCAAGCTGCCTTGAAGGCGGGTCTCCCGGAGGTGGCAGCCGTAATCCTGATGGTCTCTGTCACAACATTCATAGCGCTGTTTAGGGCTATTTACCGGCTATTCCTCAAGCCTCCGGAAACCTCAGAGCCTGTTGAAGAGGCTAAGGTTCCAAGGTCCCTATATTTGGGACTGTGGGTCTTTGTGGCTATAACGCTCATTATCGGTGTTTATCCCAACATTGTTGTTAGTTTTATAAAACCTGTCGCAGAGGCGGTGAGCATCCCATGGTATCTGTAGAAACTTTATTTGATAAGGTTAAGAAATGGATCAGTTCTTTCGTAGTGGGAAGCGGCTACACTAACATGATGACAGGGTACATGACTGGGGAGCTCCAGTCATTGGTTTTTGCACTTATCCTCGCTTCCTTCTTCAGGATATTCTCCATACCGCTGGGCATGGTCCTACTTGTGGCAGTCATCGCAGGAATACTATATTTCGCTCCTCTGATAACGACGTTGGAAAAGGAGAGCAGCAACGACCTCAACAGAGTCCTCTTCTGGGTTGTGATCTATTTCGCAGTTATAATTGCCGTTACATTGTGGGGGCGATGATCAATGGATCCATCAGAATTGAGAGGAAAAAGGGGAATAATTGCTGTAATCGCGCTCTTAATAATTGGCGTAGGTCTGATGTCCTCTTTGGAAAAGCTTGCTGGGAATGTAAATCCTGGAATAAGCAGGATCTACAATATCCTGGCCTACCTAGTTGCTCCCAACAATTTATCAACTTGGGTCTACGACTGGCGTGGTTTTGATACATTAATAGAGACTGCGGTCATTTATGTGGGTGCGGTGGTCTCCGCCTTGGTTATTGGCAGGGGCGTGGTCCAAATGAAGCACTNTTCACAAGAGGCTCCCGTGACGTCTCCGCCCTTGGAGTACCGGACTGAGTCCCTGACCGTCATCCTGAGATTGTTTGGGTTGCCCGCTGCCATACTTCTCCTCTCTTACGGGATCATGGTGGTCACAGGCTCCTCTACCTCTGGAGGAGGTGGCTTCCAGTGCGGTGTCATAATGACCTCAGCATACCTGCTGGCTGCCATATTCTATGGAAAGGAAAACCCGATAAGGTTTGGCAAGCGCTTTCTAGTGGGCATAGGTGCCGTAGGTCTTGGCGGCTACGCCCTCTTGGGCCTCCCAGGATTCTTGGCGTCGGGATACTGGCAGTACAATGTAGGCGCAGATGTCTGGAATCTTGTCTCGCCGACTTTACACAGCATCTTCGGTGACCCATTCAGGCTCGCTCTCCACCTTCAAGAGGGTGTATTCTATTCCACCCCCGGCATAATACCTCTCATCAACATCGCTGAGGCTTTCAACGTGATTGGGGCGATCGGGCTGATCTATTTTGCCTTCCTCTATGGCTGGTCTGAGCAACCAGAAGACCAAGAAAAGGGAGGAAAATAAAATGATGCTTGGAGAGATAACACCATTCATAATTTCAATTGTACTTGGGATCCTCTTCGGAACCCAACTATCTGGTAAGATCTCCAAGGGGACAACGATCTTGGTCATAATATTCAGCATTGTAGGCGCGCTTCTCTTCGGCGCCTTCATGTTCACATACTCCATATATGGCGGTTATATTATGCCTGGTCTTGGATTCGCCACCCCCTTGATTGGCGCGACCATAGGGATCCTTATTGGTAAAGCTCTGAAAGGTGACTGAGTCATGTACTTGACAACCTCTGATTGCGACAAATGTGGGAAATGCTGGGAAGCTTGCCCTACTGACTGCATCAAGCACCCAGACGGAATCCCATTCAGCTGCACGACCTGCGGCGAGTGTGCGCGCGTCTGTCCAACACAGGCAATCCGGAAGAACAGGTTTGGAGGTTGGTATGTGGACAGGGCTAGGTGCACACTCTGCGGTCTATGTGTCAAGCACTGCCCGTTTGGTTTTGCCAAGATCGTGTTTGATGAAAATCTAAAGAAGGAGAGGGTTAAAGGGATCTGTGTGAGGTGTGGGTTGTGCGTGAAGGTGTGCCCCAAGAACGCCCGTTTCGATCTGGGCAGATACATCCCGCGCCCCATCGACTACTCAGTTGTCCTAGAGATAGCCACCCCAGAGCGCTTGAAGGAGATATTGCAGGGTAAAAAATTGGAGGCTGTGGTCACAAAATGAGCGTTCAGGTTTTGAAGTCAGCCCAAGTCTCAAAGAGGAAGATCTTCCGAGACATGTCAAAGTGTATACTCTGCGGCAGGTGCAGGAACATCTGCCCCACAGACGCAATAAAGTTTACCGTTGAAGAGAGGGGTCTATGCACGCATTGTAACCTGTGTGCCGAAGTTTGCCCTGTTAAGGCGATCGACTCCTATGAGGGAAAGATCAAGCCGGAAGAAGCCGGAAAGCTTTACCTCAACACTCAGTCCTACGCCGAGAGGAATATAAAGATCACCTGCGTTATGTGCATGGAATGCTACGAGAAGTGCCCGGTCGGCGCGATACAACTTTATGAGGGCAAGCTACGGATCAGGAAGGGGGATGCCCGCCCAGAAATTATAAACTGCTCCCTTTGCTCGCTGTGCGCGAGGGTGTGCCCTAATGGTGCACTTAAGTTTGAAATGAATAGGATCAAGTTGAACCCTGAGCTCTGCACACTCTGTGGGGAGTGTGTCAGGGTGTGCCCGCCCCAGACCATGTACCTCAAAGACCGCTACCCTGCAGGGTACTGTGTGATGTGCGGGCGCTGCATAAAGTCCTGCCCAGTGGGCGCATTATCCATAAAGACTGTGAGTTGGGGAGGTAACATACTATGAGCAAATCCGGAGACCTTTGCATAAGGTGCGGTACCTGCGTCAAAGTCTGCCCCACAGACGCGATAAAATTCAATCCAATCGTTGACAAAAAGCCTGTTGTTGACATCTCGAAATGTATACTCTGCGAGCTCTGCGCATCTCACTGCCCAGTTGGGGCCATACCTGTCCTAAATGTCCTCCCGGCAAGGGAGTTGAAGCGGTGGTCTGTCTACATAAATAGGAACATTTGCATAGGCTGTGGTCTCTGTGTGGACGCCTGCAAGATAACACTGAAGGGTGACCACGCAGTGTACCTCAAGGACGGACTTGCCTATGTTAATGAATCGAAATGTATAGGGTGTGGCGCATGTGCCACAACATGCCCAACGGACTGCATCCGCGTCGTTAAGATTTACAGCACAAGAAGGGTTGCCGGATACGCCAGTGAGGCGGTGGTGATCCCATGATAACTTTCTTGAGATTGATGTTGCAAGGGGCCTACCGAAATTTTGTTAGAATAGTACTTAAGGCGGACAGAGCTACGAGCTTGGAGATACGCAATAAGGTCCTGACACTCTCTGTTCCTGCATGGGAGACTGTCCTTGACGAGATGTGCATTGGTTGTGGCGGCTGCGCTAAAGTTTGCCCAACCCAAGCAATAACTATGGTTAAGCTAGAGAAGCCTGTGGAGATAGCTGAGGGCTACATGCGTGAGCAGGTCCCCCGCATAGACCTCACGAAGTGCATCTTCTGCCTCAACTGTCACGATTTCTGTCCAATTTACTCTGTCTTTGGTGAGGCGGCGCCCATACATGCAAGGGATGTGGGGAGCCCCAAGCTCACTCTACGAGAAATCCTAAAGAAGCCGATAAGGGCTCCTCCTGAGAAGATTGAGGAGCTCAAGAAGCTGATACCGCCAGAGACTGTTGAATTCCTAAGAGGAGGTAAAAAGTGATGGGCTTAAAGGCTACCGCTAGGAAAAATGCCATACATGCCATGCTGATTTACGCTGTTGGCTGTAACGGCTGCGACATAGAGGTCCTGAACGCCCTCCTGTCTCCAAGGTACGACTTGGAGCAGTACAGGGTGCTTCTAACTTGGAACCCTAGGGAAGCCGACGTGCTGATCGTTACTGGGTGCGTACCATGGCAGATGGCTGAACCCCTCAAGAAGTTATACGAGATGGTGCCAGAACCCAAGGCGGTGGTGGCTGTGGGATCTTGCGCAATCAATGGGAATGTGTTCAAGAACATGGTTGGCGAAATTGGCATAAATGAGGAGATAGCGGGTCCCGTTGAGAACATTATCCCGGTGGATGTTAAGGTGCCCGGCTGTGCCCCAAGACCGGAGGATATAATCGCCGGGGCGGTCAAAGGGGTACCGAAACTTATGGAGGCGCCATAAAATGACCGAAAGATCGAAAGATGTTGTTGTGGAAAAGGAGCTCTCATTTGGTCCCGTACACCCTGCATTGATTGAGCCGTTCAGGATTAGGCTCTTTGTGAACGATGAGATCGTTGAGGACTGCGAGTTGACAATAAACATACCACACAGGGGCGTTGAGAGGCTACTTGAGGGTCTACCTGTGGAGAGAGCCTTGCTCATCACAGAAAGGGTCTGCGGGATATGCTCCAATGTGCATGCTTGGAACTCTGTTCGAGTTGTTGAATCTGGCCTGAACATAAAAGTCCCTGATAGGGCAAACTACATCAGGGTCTTAATCAATGAAGTTCAGCGTATCGCTAGCCATCTGATATTCTTTGGGCACGCCTTCGAGGTTCTTGGTCATGAGACCTTCTCTATGCGTTCCTTCCTGCTCAGGGAGGTATTTATGGACCTTATGGCTTACATAGGCGGAAACAGGGTAATGCCCTCAGTCCCAGTTATTGGGGGGATAAGGCCAAGGGCCGACCTCACAGAATCGCTGAAGAGGGTCATTCTGGAAAGGGTCGATGATTTCGAGAAGAAGTATTTGGAGTTTGTCGAGAGGGTTGTAGCTGATCCCCTTGTGATGTCAAGGCTGACAGGGGTCGGTCTAATGTCAAAGGATGAGGCTATAAAATACCACGCAACAGGACCGACTGGCAGGGCCTCAGGCTGGGATTATGACGTCAGAAGGATGATGTATGAGTACAAGCCGTTCGATTTCAATGTGGTCGTCCTCCCGGAGGGCGATAACAAGGCAAGGGTGGTCGCAAGAGCCCTTGAGGTGATAGAGAGTTTGAAGATCATCCGCCAGGTGGTGAAGAATCTCCCCGAGGGACCCATAGTCAACAGGGACTGGGTGCCTGGAAAGATGGACTTCACAACAATGTACTTCGAGACCTTTAGAGGGGAGCTCATGCACTCATACAGCCTCGATTCCCAAGGTCTCATTCGAGGGTATAAGATAAGGACGCCTACGCCCACCAACCTGGCTGCCATGGAGAATGTCTGCATAGGCGACCATGTGACGGACGCAGTCTTAACAATAGCAAGTTGCGACCCGTGCATGACATGTTGCAATCGCGTCGAGGTAATAGACTCTGGGAAAACAAGGATCATGAGCGAGATTGAAATTGTGAGGAAGTATGGATGGAGGCGGTAGTATGGATCCAGTATTATTCATAGCCGGGCTTATCCTTTCCTCAATAGTAGCCACAATAATCGCAATATTTTACTCACTAGTCCTTCCTGGAATTGAAAGAAAACTCCAAGCAAGGGTCCAGCAGAGGATCGGTCCGCCAGTCCTGACTCCTGGCTGGTGGGCAGTCCTTAAGTTCTGGTATAAAGGGAAGGCTGAACCTATCGCACAGATGCCTCTCTTCTACAAGTCCTTGATCTGGCTAGGCATAGCAGTAGTCCTTCTGCTATTCCTTTTCTCCACCCCCTACTGGTGGGTTGTTTTGGGATGGGGCAGCGTCCTTGGAATTGCAGGCTTTCTAAAACTGGAGGAAGTTCTGTACGTCCTCATGGGCTCACAGTCCCAATCAATTCTGACCACCCCCATGCCTATGAACGATCTGGTGAAGGGAGCAAAGGTCAAGGGAGTTCTGAGAGAGTTTGTGGAGCAACACTCGGCTGAAAGGGCCCTGAAGATGATGGCAGTGGGCTCGCTGCCGCTCTACATCGCACTCCTTGTGCCTTTCGTCGCTGCTAGGAGTGGCATGATCTCTGACGTCATCAGGGCACAGAACCCAGTCTACTTCAATTCCTCATGGCTCTCTCTACCCCTGCCATCTAATCCCGTTATCCTCACTGTCCCAGGATTTCTTGCAGCGGTTGTGTACTTTGTGGGATATCTGATGCTATTGAACGAAAAACCATTCAGCATCCTCAAAGCGAAGGTAGACGTCATAGAGGGAGGGGTGCTCGAGTATGCTTCAAAACTGAGAGCCGGCTATTATCTGATGCGCAACCTCCTACTGTTTGCCCTCTCGAGCATCTTTGTCACACTGTTTATTGGGATTCCTTTTGATCCATTCATGCCACTCTGCTTCATCCTGAACATGATCCTCAGCCTCATATTACCCATCGCAATGGCAATACTGGTCGCATTCTCCCCGATACTGACTTTTAGGCAAATATACCCCGCAACGGTCGGGCTCTCTGCTCTGGGGGTTCTTGCTTTGATCCTTTCTGTGAGTTTGTAGGAGGTGTTGCCATGCCCAAACTCGTCATACGTCCTAAACATGTCATAACCCTTGGCGGCTATGTTGTAGAGTACAGGGCCAACCTGCCTTACAGGGACTACGTCGTCGGGAACCCATTTGATGAGCCTGTAAAGATAGAAGCGCCCATCTACTCAATTGAGGGCATAAAGGCCCTCCAAGATCTTGGTCTTGTAGTGGAACCAGTAGCAAAGTACGACAGGCTCACAGAAAAACTAAAGAAGGTAAAAGCTCTTATAGGATCTGAAACCCAGTAATATAATAAAGTGATAATCGATGAAGATCTTGTTCATCGGAGATGGCACTCTATCGCAGGGATACAGCCTCTCAGGAGTTAAGGGGATCCCTGTCTCGTCAAAGGAAGACTTTTTGAAGTCCCTCGAGAGTGCGTTGAAGATGGACGATGTAGGGGTTATCTTGGTTGACAGTGACTACTCCTCGATGGCTCGGGAGGTTATCTCCTCCTTGAAGATCAAGCAAGTTCTGCCAGTCATAATTGAGGTCCCAGGGAGGAAAACTTCTGCTGAGGTCGATCTGAAGTCGATAATAAGTCGAATGATGGGTGTCAAGGTATGAGCCAAGAACCATCTTTGGAGTCACAAGTCGAGGCCTTCAGGAAGATGGTGGACAAAATATTCGACGAAGCAAAATCCAAGGCCCTGTCAGCCCTCAATGAAGCCGCGGAGAGAGTTACAAGCCTATTGGAAGAGTCTGAGAGGTTCTCTGTTGCTAGGTCTCAGGAGATCCTCTCAGCCTATAGAGAGAAGGCCGAAGTAGAGTCCCGGAAGGAGATCTCGAGGTCTGAAGTCGAGGCGCGCATGCACCTCTTGAATTTGAGGGAGTACTATGTTGAGAGAGCCTTTCAAGAGGCCCGCTCAAAACTCATCGCTTATTGTGATACTGATGAATACCTCTCAGACCTGATCACCAACTTGAAAAAACTCTCAAATACAGTCCCTGGTGGGGAGATATTGATGAGGGAGAGAGACATAAAACTGATTGGTCTCAATAACCTCAAGAAGATCTTTGGGGAAGATTTGAATGTAAAGGCGCACCCAATCGAGATAGGTGGGTTTATCATAGTCTCAGCGGATAAAAAAATAGTCTTAGACAGAACCTTTGAGAACATCCTGAGTAGTGAAAGGCAGAGGTTGCGATCAAGGGTTGCCTCCACACTATTTGGGTGATCCTTATGGCAAAGATCGGGAGGATTATAAGGATAAGCGGCCCTGTCGTCCAAGCTGAGGGTGTTGCTGGTCTGGAGATGCATGAACTTACCATGGTGGGTAAAGAGGAGCTGATAGGCGAGGTCGTCAGGGTAGAGGGGGACATGGCTACAATCCAAGTATATGAGGATACGGCTGGTCTGAAGCTGGGCGAACCTGTTAAAGGTTCTGGCATGCCCCTTGCAGTGGAGCTGGGTCCAGGTCTCTTGCAGAGCATCTTTGATGGCATACAGCGCCCGTTGACAGTTATAAGAGATGCTACTGGTGATTTTGTCAAGAGGGGGGTCAAGGCTTCCGCTCTTCCAAGGGACAAAAAGTGGCACTTCGTCCCTCTGAAAAAAAGAGGCGAATACGCTTCTCCGGGGAGCATAATAGGCAAAGTTCAGGAGACGCCACTCTTGGAGCACCGGATACTGGTGCCGCCGAACAGGGAGGGCAAAATTGAGTTTATCGCCGAGGAGGGCGAATACACGATAGAAGACTGTATCGCTAGACTTTCACGGGGAGAAGAGACTTATGAACTCAAAATGTACCACAAGTGGCCGGTAAGAAAGCCACGCCCATACATCGAGCGACTGGAGCCCTCAGAGCCGCTAATCACGGGTCAGAGGATCATCGACATGTTCTTCCCCGTTGCTAAGGGCGGGGCGGTCAGCATACCGGGCGGGTTTGGTACAGGGAAGACAATAACATCCCACCAATTGGCAGCTTGGTCGGACTGTGAGGTGATTATATACATAGGCTGTGGTGAGCGCGGAAACGAGATGACTGAGGTACTCATCAACTTCCCGGAATGGAAAGATCCGAGGAGCGGCAGGCCACTTTTGGAGAGGACGGTCCTAATAGCAAACACAAGCAACATGCCCGTTGCGGCGAGGGAGGCCAGCATATACACAGGTGTGACAATCGCAGAGTACTTCAGAGATATGGGATACAACGTCGGGGTTATGGCAGATTCGACCAGCCGTTGGGCTGAAGCACTTAGGGAGATCTCAGGCAGGCTTGAGGAGATGCCCGCCGAGGAGGGTTACCCCTCGTACCTCGCATCAAGATTGGGCGAATTTTATGAGCGAGCTGGTAAGGTGAAATCCCTCAGCGGGCTTTACGGCTCTGTAACACTAGTTGGNGCTGTCTCTCCTCCCGGTGGCGACTTTTCCGAACCCGTAACCGTTCACACAAAGAGGTTTGTCAGGGCTTTTTGGGCACTGGACAGCGCTTTGGCCAGCATGCGCCACTATCCTGCGATCAACTGGCTGACCTCCTACTCCGATTACATAGACTATGTGGAGAAGTGGTGGAACGAGAGGACCAACGGGAGGTGGAAGGAGCTCCGGATTAAAGCCTTGGAGATCCTAAAAAAGGAAGACGACCTCAAAGAAGTCATACGTTTAGTTGGGATAGAGTCCCTGCCTGAGACGGAGAAGCTTGTAATGGAGACCGCGAGGCTCCTAAGGGAGGGTTTCTTGCAACAGAACGCCTACGATCCCGTAGACACGTACTCCTCCCCAGAGAAGCAGTTCAAACTTCTCTCCGCCATCCTCGCATTCCACGAGGCGTCTCTCAAGGCTATATCAAAGGGGGTTTCTGTCGCAAAGATCTCTTCGTTGCCATCTGTGACGGATTTGGCGAAGCTCAGGATGTCTGTACCAAACGAGGAGGCGGACGAGATAGACCGCTTCTTGGAAAGGGTTTGGGCTGACATTAAAGGGCTGACTGGTGAGGGGGGTCTGACATGAGCCTCAGTGTTGAGTACAGAAGTGTGCAGAAGATAAGTGGCCCTCTTATCTTCGTGGAGGGCGTATCTGATGTAGGTTTTAACGAGCTGGTGGAAGTGAGGGATGCAGAGGGAGGTCTGAGGAGGGGAAGGGTCCTCGAGATAAACAGGGGGGTGGCTGCTGTTGAGGTCTTCGAGGGGACAACTGGTTTGTCCACAACATCCACTTCGGTCCGTTTCCTAGGCAAGCCCCTTACCATACCGCTCTCGACTGAAATGTTAGGTAGAGTCTTCAATGGACTCGGGGAGCCCATAGATGGCGGACCCTCCCCCTTCACAGAAGAGTACAGGGA
>QNVH01000010.1 GCA_004347955.1 Thermoproteota archaeon
AACTGAGCCTGAAGTTCAAATCTGCTTGGAACCTTATCCTTTTCCCTCCATTGAGCTAAGAAGTAGTTGTAGACCTGCCTGCATAACTCCAGGGTTTCCAACAGTCTCTCTTCTTGCTCTCTCTTCGGGTAGAGCCTGAAATTGTACGTCAGCTGGAACCTTTGCATCTCTCAATCAACCTTTTTATCACATCCTCATAGGGTTCTCTGGGATGGATCTTCAGTTCGTCAAGCCTCTTCTTCGTCGCCGCTGAAACTCTCACGGTCGAGTACTCTTCGCTCATATAGCTCATTATAATTTGCGATATAAGCATATAAAAACTTTTGGGCTTTCATCCCCCAGCTTTCGCAGGGGGACTTCCCGCCGAGAGAGTTAAAGGGTCCAGGGGAGGGGGGCAGGAAGGAAAGGTGCTGAGGCTCTCAGGGCATCCCGTGACTGTGGGGATCGGGCTATCCTCCCTGAACCCCTACTTCCTGATATGGTGGGCCACAGTCGGAGCTCCCCTGGTGATAATCGCAATGGACATGGCAGGGGTGCTGGGGGTAGGTGTGATGTTCGCCTCGCACATATGGCTCGACTTCCTGTGGCTGACGGTACTCGCTTTGCTAGGGTCAAGGGGCAAAAAGCTCGGGAGGTTCTACCCATATTTTGTAGCAGGGCTCGGGTTTGCCCTTGTGGCATTCGGGATAACATTCATTCTGCGCGGGTTTCATGGCGTCAGCTGGTGAAAAAGAGCTTTCTGGAGTTACCATCCAAGCAACTACCATGGCATGGCGCGAAAGCCCACACCTTCTGATGCACAAAAATTCACAATCTCCGCAGGGGTCAAGGACCTCAGCCCCCAGCATCCGAATTCAAGGCGGCTCTGATGGGAAGTGATCGTTTTTTATACTTGAGGGCATAATAAGAGCGAGTGACCCTCTTTGCCGGAGATACTCTTTGTTGGTCATATATCCATGGACCGAATCCGCAACCCGCGCGGAGAAATGTTCCAGCCGGGCGGAGCCGCCCTCTACGCCGCCATGGGTGCGAGGACTATATGCAAGGACGTAGCCATACTCTCCGCGGTGGGCGAGGACTACCGCTTCTGGGAGGCCCTCTCCGACATAAAAGGGCACATAAAGACCGTCAAGGGAAAGAGCACGCAGTTCTTCATAACATACGACAGGTATTGGAACGCGTCCTACCGAAGGGTCTTCATAGGCCCTGGCTCAAAAATCACCACCCGCGACCTCGCATCGGCTCTCAAGTCTGGCTTTAAAATGGTGCATTTGGCGCCGATGAACCCCCCCAAGGTTGAACGGATGGTCAGAGCGATTAAGGAGCAAAACTGCAACGTCACGGTGTCTGTGAACTCTGCCATCCATTACCTCGATGAGTCTTCGAACCGGCGCGCGGTTCTGAATGCGGCATCCCTCTCAGACATATTCATACTAAACGAAAGGGAGCTTCACGCTTTGACGGGCACAGAGGT
The DNA here is from genome assembly GCA_004347955.1 of Thermoproteota archaeon. Classification (GTDB taxonomy): domain Archaea; phylum Thermoproteota; class Methanomethylicia; order Methanomethylicales; family Methanomethylicaceae; genus WYZ-LMO10. The sequence goes on from QNVH01000010.1 coordinate 1,475, forward strand.
TGTATCGGAAGCCATAAGGGCAATAAAAACAAAGACGCTTGTCCTGACGCTCGGTGAGATGGGCACGCTGATAAGATCCCAAGAAGGAATTGAGTTCATCCCGGCCATGGCTGCGATAACGAAGAACGCGGTTGACGTGACGGGAGCTGGGGACACATGGGCCGGAAGCTTTCTGGCTGCATACCTGAGGAGCGGAAGCTGGATAAAGGCAGTCTCCTTTGCCTCTGTGGTCTCCGCCATAAAGTGTACGGGGTGGAACTTTGAGAAGATCCGGAATCTGAGTTTCAAAAGTGTTGAGGAGATCTACGATCTTGCCATAGCCCTGAAGGAGAGGGGGAGGCAGCTGACCCTCACCGACCTGGTTAAAAGGTCAGAGAGATGGGAGGCGGAAGGGTAAGGCATTGATCGCCCTCCTCAGGGGAGACTCCGTTAGTCGGCCAATAGGGTTAAAAAAAGAATTCGTTTATAAATCTCTTTGAATTATGAGGTGCAGCAGTTGGAAGAGCGACTCCAATACACGGTAAGGCTTTTGAGGGAATTTTTGAAGTTTCCTGAGAGGACGAGGGCATATGGGTTTGATGAGGAGCTTGACCTTGGCTCCATAGTGGAGATTGACAGCTCGGAGGAGATAAAGATCTCAGCCATAGACGGCGGAACGGCAGAAGTGATAAAGACGCCGACACTGGCTGTGGTCTTGAACAGGGTTTACTGCAACTCTTTTGTCGGGATGAAGAAGCTGGACTTCTTCGACAAGTGCACCTTCGTCTCGATAACCAAGGCGGTGAAGGAAGGGGACAGGATATTTTACGAGACAGAGGTCACTCAGGTCCTAGAGGGGGAATGGAAGTTTAATTTCCCAAAGGTGGACTCTTGCTCCGCGGAGATGAGGGTGGGAAGGAGCAGGGGGGACATATCCAGGGCGGTCTCGATGGCGAGAAGGTTCTGCGAGTGGGCCTATGTCCATAACGCCCTGAGGTCCAGCCCTGAGTTCATTTTGATGGACGGGACGCTCCAGACGGCGTTTCCTGGGGAGTCAGAGCTCGCAAATGGCGTGCACGATCGCGCGGCGAGGCAGGGCTCGCTGATCGCCGGACTCTCGAAAACGACTACAATATTCACCTTAGAGGGGCACCCAATCTCCGGTTTCCTGGAGAGCCTGGCGAGGAAGAAGGGGTTTCAGAGGTGGGCCGCAAGGATCGGAAGATCAGAGGAGTGGACTAACAGGGCGGTAGTGTACTTCGTGAAGCTCAATGACGGGGCCGATCGAAGCTTCAGGCTTGACGTTTTCGAGGAGGTCGAGAATGAGCAGCTCAAAAGGCTATTGCGCGGGCTCGTTGCCAACTCGAGGTACTTTGCGTTCCCCGGATACCCTTATGCCCTGATAGACGCGCACACATATGCGAGGGTTGGCATGGAGGAGGCGATGCACATGAAAGACCTCATACTGGACAGGTTGGAAATTGAAGATATTAAAAGGCTGGAGACAGTAGAGAGATCTCTCAGCGGACACAAAATTCTTGACGAGTTGGGCTGATCTACCATGGAGGTTGTTGGCTCTGTTGTTGGAGGGAATAACGCCGCCCTCGTAATTAGGGAGAAGAAGGGCGCAGAACTCGAGTTGGGGGAACTTGTTGTTGTGGAGAGTGAGGCGAAAAAGTACATATTCATGGTATCGGCCATGGAGTTTGGAACGCTTCTGGAGGAGGGCAGACTCCTAACAAGCGCAGGCAGCATGGTCGAAGGCACAAGACCAAGGATCGAGTTCCCCGAGGACGATCTACGCATCTTCAGGAAGGTTAGAATAACCCCCTTAGTGGAGATCTCCAAGGTCGACGGGAGTTACAGAGCACCGAGGTCCATGCCCCACTTCCTCTCCCCAGCCAAGAGGGCATCGTCTGAAGACTTCTCATTCCTAAAGAGACCAAGGAACGAGATATTCCTCGGGAAGCTGCGGAGTGGCGGAAGTGTCCTGGACTTTGACTACTACATGGACGGCGAGCAGATGCTCTCCCATCACACCCTCATAGCAGCACAAACAGGTAGGGGGAAGTCCAATCTTGTGAAGGTGATGCTCTGGGAGATAATGAACCACGGTAAGTTCGGGATGCTGGTGCTCGACGTGCACAACGAGTACTTCGGGTCTGGCGCTAACAAGGGTCTGAAGAACCACCCGAAGGCGGATAGGAACCTTGTGTACTACTCGAAAAGCCCTCCACCTGGGCAAAAGAAATTGAAGGTAAGCCTGAGGACCATCGACCCTGAGGATCTCTTGGGGATACTGGAACTCTCTCCCGCACAAGAGGGGGCGCTCCAGCTGTACCGGAGGGAGTTCTCACATGATTGGATAAAGGAGCTGATGAGGGAGGACCCCCAGAGGGAGAAGGAATACGAGAGGAAGGGGGTCCAGGGCGTGACGATCAGGTCGCTGAGGAGGAAGCTTGGAAACCTCTTCAAGATAAGGTGCGCAATGGAGGGCGAGGAGCCCTGCTGCGAGGACGACGTCTTCGACCTTGAGGGGTTCGGTGAGAGCACCATAAAGGACATCGCAGACGCGCTGGAGAGGGGGAGGGTAGTGATCATAGACGGNTCCTCTATCTCCGACGACACNGGGCTGGTTATAATGAGCGCGGTGATGAGGGAGGTATTCAGGAGGTACGAGGGCTACAAGGACGAGGGCACCCTCCAAGAGAGGGTGCAGGTTGGCGTAATCCTTGAAGAAGCTCCTAGGGTCCTAGGCGAGCTGTACGGGGGGAACATCTTCGGAAGGATAACCAGAGAGGGAAGAAAGTTCAAGATAGGTCTGGTGGCGGTGACTCAGATGGTTTCGGTCATCCCCGACGAGATACTGGCAAATATCGGCACAAAGATAATTATGGGGAACGAGATGGCAAGGGAGAGGCAGAGGCTAATCGAGAGCTCGCCGCANGACCTCTCCCAGTACGAGCAGGTGATAGCAGGTCTAGAGAAAGGGGAGAGCATAGTCAGCTCCATATTCTCAAAGTTCCCTGTACCCATATACACTCCGCTCTTTGAAGAGCTGGTCAAGACGGCTGAGGCTGCAAAGGGAACGGAGAGTGTGTTCTACTAGGGTGAGACGATGAAGTTTGCGCACATGGCAGACATACACCTCGGGGCTACATCGGAGCCGAGGCTTAGGGAGTTGGAGATGGAAACTTTCAGGAAGGCTTTCGAGGAGTGCTTGGAGGAGGACGTGGATTTTGTGGTGATCGCTGGAGATTTATTCCACGTGAATATACCCGACCTTTCTGTTGTAAAGGAAGCCACAAAGGTGATGATGAGGTTCGTTGAGACTGGTAGGAGGATATATGTGGTCTACGGCAGCCACGACTTCTCCCCGAATGCGACCTCCATGGTGGACATACTGGAGGAGGCGGGCGTCATTGTCAGGGTCGGCAAGCCCTCCACCGTGAACGGGATGTTGAGGCCAGAGGTGGTCGTGGACAGAAGGAGCGGCGCCATTTTGACTGGAATCTCTGGCAGGAAACTCTCCTTGGAGAAGGAGTCGTTCAAGCACCTGGACAGGGAGTATCTAGCATCTTTTAAGGGCTTCAAGATATTTTTGTTCCACAGTGCCCTAGATGACGTCAGGAAGTCGGGGGAGAGGTTCGAGGGGATCGCCTCAACCGACCTGCCTGAGGGGTTTGACTATTATGCCGGAGGGCACTTGCACCGGAGAATTGAGTACCTGAGGGAGAAGAAGATAGTCTACCCTGGACCCCTATTCACAGGTTGGGGGATAGACCTTGAGAACACCGTGAAGGGGGAGAGGAGGGGCTTCTACATAGTGGAGGACGGCGCCCCAAGATTCTTGGACATGACTGCCTTTGAGGGAGTTTATGAGGAAGTCGATGCCACAGGGTTGTCCGCATTCACCCTGAACGAGAGGCTGAGGGCGCTGGCATCGAGGATGGACGTTAGAGGGAAGGTCGTGGTGATGAGGGTTTTTGGAGAACTCTCCAGCGGCAAGACGAGTGAGGTGGAGTTTGCCTCTCTCAGGGAAGAGATCATGAAAAGGGGCGCCATATACCTGCACCTGAACAGGAGTCAGCTCAGGTCGAGGGAGTTTGAGGGGCAGGCGGTGGTGAGCGACGATGTCCAGAAGATAGAGGAGGAGACCTTCAGGGAATTTTCCAAGTCTAGAAAGTTTGAGGAGGGGAGGCTGAACACAGAGGCTGTCGCTCTCTCCAAGTCACTCCTGCAGCAACTCAAGGTTCCAAAGATGGATGGGGAGACCGAGGGGGATTACGAGGCCAGGGTCAGGGACGCCGCGATAGATGTCCTTGGGATCAAGGACCTGCTGAGGGGGTAGAGACCACGATACTCAGGCGCCTGAGGCTCAAGAACATAAGGACCTACGAGGAGGGCGAAATAGAGTTCCCCAATGGGATGATACTTTTTGAGGGTGACATAGGGTCCGGGAAGTCCACGCTCCTACTCGCAATAGAGTTTGCGCTTTTCGGGCTAGGCAACGAGAAGGGAACGACCCTCCTCAGCCTAGGTAAGAACGAAGGGGAGGTGGAGCTGACCTTTGAGGTTGGCGGGAGGGAGGTAAAGGTCCACAGATCTCTGGTCAGGGTTGAGAAGGGCATGGGGAGGAAGGGGGCGACCGTCCCGGGAGGGGTGAGGCAGGAGGACTGTTGGATCGAAGAGGGAGGGAAGAGGTACAGGTACTCACCAAAGGAGATGAAAGAGGCGGTGCTCAGGATACTGGGGTACAACGAGCCAGTGGATCCAAAGGCAAAGAGCATAATCTTCAGATACGCAGTCTACACACCGCAAGAGGAGATGAAGGAGGTACTCAACAGACCACCAGAGGAGAGGCTACAGATAATAAGGAAGGCGCTTAGGCTCGAAGAGTACAAGGTCGCAAGGGACAACGCCAGGACTCTGTCGANGGAGTTCCGCTCCATCGCCAGGCTCTATCTGGAGGAGGGTGAGAGGCTGCCAGAGATCGAGAGGCAAGTCGCAGAGCTCAATGCCAAGAGGGCCGAGGTGGAGGAGAGGGCGAGNACCTCGGAGGAAGAGCTCCTAGACCTAAATGTAGAGATGAGGGGTTATGAGGATGAGGCAAAGAGGCTCAGGGAGGAGCTCGAGAGGCTCTCGGGGGAAGCAAAAAAGGAGGCCGAGCTACAGGCAGCCCTGAACGATGCCAATGCCAAGATTAAAGCCCTCGAGCAGACGATTAAATCCAACAGGGCGAAGGCCGGGGAGATAAGGAAACAGAGGGACGAGATCCTGTCAAAGCTCAAGAGGCCGGTTGCGGATCTCAAGGCAGTTGAGGAGGAGCTGAGGGGCGTCAAAGGAAGGTTGGAGGCTGTGATAGAAGATCTAGGCGTTAAGAGCCAACTCTTCAGAACCTACTCATCGCTGGTGGAGAGGAAGGTATGCCCCACCTGCAACCAGAGGGTCGATAATGAAGAGTTCCTGGGGAGGCTGTCGAAGCTCAAGAGAGATCTGGAAGAGGCAAGGGAGAAAAGATCTCAACTCCAGAGGGAACTGGAGAGGCTTGAGNCCCTCCACAGAGAAATTCAAGACTATTTGAACGGGAGCAGCTTGGCTGAAGAGCTTGAAGAGAGACTCTTCGACATCGAGGAGCGGCTCGGGAGGGACGAGGCGGAGCTGAAGGACCTCCTTGCAAAGGTTGATGACCTTGGTGAGAAAATAAAGGGCGCGAGGAAAGCCGCAGAGGAGTACAGGGCGCTTAAACTTGAGCTGGAGAGGATTGAGCTCGAGATGAAAGAGCTTGAGATCAGGATTAAAAAGTTGGAGCAAGAAAGGGTCGAGGTGATAACTGAACTCAAGAACATTGATCTGCAGGCTTCGCTTCTTGAGAAGGATAGGGAAAGGATAAAGGAGAAGCTGGCCAAGGCAAAGAGGCTGACAGAGTACGCGACGTGGCTGGACGAGTGCTTCATTCCGGCTCTGGAGAGGATTGAGCTCACCATACTGATGGGCGCCAATAGGGAGTTCAACGAGGAGTTCTCGAGGTTTTTTGCATTCATGGTCGAAGACCCCACCAAGAGCGTCATGGTCGATGAGGACTTCACGCCGATAATAATGCAGGAGACCTATGAGCAGGAGATATCAAACCTGAGCGGCGGGGAGAGGACTGCGTTAGCCCTGGCATACAGGCTTGCGCTGAACGAGATCGTGCGGAAGAGGTCTGGGGCGGAGGGCGGGCTGATAATAATGGACGAGCCAACAGATGGCTTCAGCAAGGACCAAGTGGGGAAGATAGGCGACCTGATAAGGGAACTTGGCCCGGCCCAAGCGATAATAGTTTCCCATGAGAGGGAGCTGGAGGGTGCGGCAGACCACATATTTAGGATCCAAAAGGAGAACGGGAAGTCCAGAATATATCCGCTCGGAACGGGAGGGAATTCATCGCCCACCTGATTCAGGGGCTGCAGAGATCTGATTAATGCCACCAGAAATTTCCCCGAGGCACTTGCTAATGAAGGCTCAGGCCCATGGGCTCCCTTGGAGAATGATCCCAAGAAGATTGAAACTGATGGCCCACCCCATATTCGACAATAACGCGAGACTGAAGTCGGTTTATTTTCCCCAATGGTGCAAAATGGATTTATAATATTATGAGTATTTAGTGAGTATGGATTCTTTTTCAACAATACTGGCAGAGAGCTTAGTGGGCATGGGAATAACCACAGCACTTCTGGCGCTTCTTGCCCTAATATTTCATTTCATCGGAAAGTTCGGGAGGAAGGAGGGCACAGAAGGACCGCCGCCTACAATTAAGAGGGAAGACGATGTCAGCAACGTGCTCCCATTCATAGCAACGGCTGTCTACCTTTATCGGGCGAGCGAAGTCGGAGGGAGGGCCAAGCTATCTCCAAGGAGGGCAGAAAGGGTTGAAAAACGCCCACTCCTTGACAGCGCGAGGGAGGAGTGGAAGAGGAGTGGACGCAGAGATTACCTGAGGTGAGTTTTTGGTTGAGGTTTAGCATAACCATCAGAGGAATAAAGAAAGAGGTAGATGTGGAGCCCATAGATGAGGGAAGGTTGAGGGTCAGAGTCGACGGTGTGGATTACGAGGTCCTAGTCGAGGGGCTGAAGGGTTTGTCCGTCATTACCAAAGGGGAGCCCCCAACAAGCCCTACTTATGAGCTGGAAAGTCATCGTGAACTCCCGGTCGTGGAAGCCGGACCAAGAGAGGGTCAGATTCTGGAGGCGCCTGCAGAGAGCGCCGCCCCACAGGGGATTAGGGAGGTTATTCCGGTAACAAAAGAGGAAGTTTTGGTGCCAAAGGGGGCTCCAGTCAAGGAGGTGGAAAAGCCCAAGGAGGCGTTACTGGTAAAGTCCCCACTCCCCGGGGTGATCTCTATGATCGAAGTTAAGGAGGGGGGAACAGTCAAGCGGGGGGATGTGCTCCTCTACATAGAGTCCATGAAGATGCTGAACGAGATAGTCGCGCCTAGGGACGGCGCCGTGAAGAGGGTGATTAAGAGCGCTGGCGAGCAGGTCAACGTGGGCGACCCATTGGTGGAGATCATACCAGCGGGTGAGTGAGTTTGTTCGAGGATCTGGTCTCAAGAGTTTTGAATTTCTTACTAACCAGCGGCTACTTCAATATAACCCTAGGAAACATTGTGATGATCGCCGTTGCGCTTGTTCTGATTTACTTGGCCATAAAGAAGGAGTACGAGCCCCTACTCCTGATACCTATTGGATTCGGCGCACTCNTAGCAAACATACCCTTGAGCGGCATAGCGGAATTGGGTGGATTCCTCTATTACATACACCACTACCTTCTTGAGACGGGCATAATACCCATACTGATATTCATCGGTATAGGCGCCATGACCGATTTCGGACCGCTTCTGTCCAGTCCCAAGTCATTCATACTCGGGGCGGCAGCACAGATAGGGATCTTCCTCGCAATCATGNTCGCATTTTCCATGGGGTTCAGTGTGAAAGAGGCTGGAGCCATCGGGATAATAGGAAGTGCGGACGGCCCAACGACGGTTTACACTGCAGCTAAACTCGCACCGCATCTTCTGGGCCCTGTGGCTGTGGCGGCTTACTCCTACATGTCGCTCGTCCCCATCATCCAGCCCCCGGTCATAAGGGCTCTGACCACCAAGAAAGAGAGGGCGGCGAGGATGCCCCCACTTCTGAGGGAGGTCTCCAAGAGGGAGAAGCTGTTATTCCCGATTATCACTACAGTCGTCGCATGCCTGCTGGTCCCGACGTCCACCCCCCTGATCGGGGCGCTCATGGTGGGCAACCTCTTCAGGGAGAGCGGGGTTACTGAGCGCCTCTCGAAGGCAGCACAGAACGAACTCATCAACCTCAGCACGATATTGCTCGGGCTTGGGGTGGGGGGCACCATGAGGGCCGAGAGTTTTCTGACGCTCAGCACCATAATGATTATCGGTATCGGGGCTTTCGCCTTTGCGACCGCCACTGCCGGAGGGGTTTTGATGGGAAAGTTCTTCTATCTCATTACAAGGGGCAATTTCAACCCCATGATTGGAGCGGCAGGCGTCTCAGCGGTTCCAATGTCTGCCAGGGTTGTCCAGAAGATGGCTGCCAAGGAGGATCCGGAGAACTTCCTCCTGATGCACGCCATGGGTCCGAACGTGGCAGGCGTGATAGGCTCGGCAATCGTCGCAGGCATAATAATATCATTTTCTTAAAATAACATTTTTTAATTTTTTATAAATTTAATAATTTTATAGTTTTATTAATATTATATTTTTGCTCATTTTTTGGTATTTGCAAAAGTGATTTAAACTTGGTCAACAATTTTTATCTTTGTAAAAAGATGGTGTGTCCTTTGGAAGAGAGATCAAAGATCCTTGTGATAGACGACGATGAGTATATTCTGGAGAGCGTTAAGGAAATCCTCTCGCACGCGGGTTATTTGGTTCACACTGCAAAGAGCGGTCAAGAGGCGCTAACCAAGCTAAAGGATAGGGTCTACAACATCCTACTGGTCGACATAGTGCTGCCCGACATAGAAGGGCTGGACCTCATCGAGAGGCTCACAGATACCCTGCCTAAGATGCGAAAGGTGATAATTACAGGCTACGCCTCGCTGGAAAATGCCCTTAGGGCGCTGAGTCTCGGCGCCAACGCCTTTATCATGAAGCCCATATCCCCAAAAGATCTGCTCGGAGTTGTGGAAAAAGAGCTGAAGTCACAGAGAGAGGAGCTGAAAGACCTGCAGGAAAACATGGCTGAATATATTAGAAATGAGACAAAGAAATACGAAAGAATGGATGAAAGCCGAGGCTGAATGACTCACTTTTTATAGTGTATCGGTCTTCCCAGCGCCAGCCTGACAGCTTCAACAATTGATTCGCTGAGGGTTGGGTGAGGGTGAACCGCCCCTGCCAGATCTTCCATCGTGAGAGATTTTGTAATAGCAAGCGCGAGCTCGCCGATGAGCTCTGAAGCCCCGCGCCCCACTATCTGAGCGCCAATTATCTTTTCAGTCTGTGAGTCGCCCACAACCCTCACAAACCCTTCCGTTCTGCCAAAAGTGAGGGACCTCCCTGAAGCTGCGAGCGGGAACTTGCCGACCAACGGCTGGAGGCCTGAGCGGGCAGCCTCTTCTTCACAGAGACCCACAGTTGCTATCTCCGGATCCGTGTAGACTACGGAAGGCATGGCGAGCCTAGGCATACTCTCCCTTAAGCCGGACATTATCTCGGAGACATAGTATCCCTCTTCCATCGCCCTGTGTGCCAAGAAGGGGAGGCCAACAACATCGCCTATGGCGAAGACCCCTCCCACACTGGTCTCCATCTTCCCATCAACTCTAATGAATCCCCTTTCGTTCGTCTCGATGCCCGCAACATCTAGGTTGAGGTCATGTGTGTTTGGCCTCCGACCTACCGACAGGAGGAGGTAGTCGCCCTCAAAAGACGCCCCATCCTCGGTGCATATACGGACCCTTTCACCACCATCCGCGTACTCGCAAAGGTTCACCTTTGTGCTGAGCTTTATCTGGACGCCCATTTTCCGTAGGGAGTGCTCAACTGGCGAGACTAGATCCTTGGGGTAGCCCGGGAGGATCTGGTCCATTATCTCCAAGATGGTGACGCTGGTCCCCAGAGAGGAGAAGGCGGTCGCAATCTCCACACCTATGACGCCCCCGCCAACTATGACAAGATCCTTAGGAAGGCTAGAGATTTTGAAGATGTCGTCAGATGTCAGTANCCTCTTGGAGTCGGATTTTAGAAAAGGGAGTTCTGAGGGTTTGGAGCCGCTTGCTATTACAACGCTATCCCCCTCGATCACTTCCCCTTTTGGAGAGATTTGCAGGGCTCTATCAGATTTGAAACTTGCGTGCCCGCGTAACAGCTCTACCCCATAGGACCTCAGCAGGTACTCGATGCCGCCCCTGAGGCGGGAGATGGTCTGACCGACCCATTGCTGGACCTTCTGAAAGTCGACCGAGACCTTCTCAGCCTTTATGCCCAGTCTCTCGCCCTCGCGAGTCTCCCTAACAATCTCTCCAACATGCAGAAGTGCCTTTGTAGGGATACAGCCCCTGTTTAGACACGTGCCACCCACATCCTTCTCTTCCACCAGTGCAACCCTCTTGCCCAGTTGGGAGAGGCGTATGGCTGAGACGTAACCTCCCGGTCCAGCACCGATAACTACAACATCAAACTTTTTCATAAACCCCACCACACATGGGCCTGGCTAGCGATCGTGAGATTATGAGACTTTTACCACTTTGAGTGAGTTCAGTCTGGCATATATCTCTGCTTCTTCGCCGATGCCTTCTCCTTCAACCAGATACCGGTTCACTGTCACGAGCCGGTCATTTCTCAGTTCTACCGCCTTCTGGGCGGTAATCTTAAGCCCCCTACGCCTCAGACCAAGGCGCATTCCTCTGTAGACCTTGCTTGGGAGGTCCACAAGGTTTTGGGAGTAGACGATTATCTCATCCTCGTATCGGAAGCAGTCGGCCAGTTCGTCCCTCATGTTGGGACTTATNGTGGTGATCCTGTTGTCAGCGGCGCTCATGGCATCATCTATAAGCTTCTTCAGAGATTTACGACCGCGACGCCTCACCAACAAGCCCACCTGTTTCAGGTATGTCTGGTTTGGTAATTTAATTTTTGGGTTCATGAGAGACAAGATAAGAGATGAGAGATGAGACGAGATGAAAGATGCCGGATCAAATTGCGGAAAATGGCATCGAGGGCAAAACGAGCCATGGGTCGAACTGCCTGAAACTATGAATGGGGTCGCTGCGAGGACGTGCCTTTTGGGAGAATTTTTACGGGAGGGATTCCAAAACCCTCTCTATCCTTGAGACAGCCTCCATGAGGTTCTCCATGGAGTTGGCGTAGGATATCCTGATGTGGCTGTCGTAACCGCCGAAATCCTCACCGGGGGTCGTGCTCACCCCTGCTTTTTCCAGGAGCAGATCGCAGAACTTGCCTGACTTCATATTGGTCGCCGATATGTCAGGGAAGACGTAGAAAGCACCTAGCGGTTTGGAAAACCTAAAGAAGTGCAGCTTTTCGAGAGCGCCGCATATGAAGTCCCTCCTCCTCCTGAACTCCTCGACCATTGGTCTCACAGGGGTCTCTGGCTTGAGGGCTTCTAGCGCCGCCTTCTGGGCGAAGGACGATGGGCAACTAGCGGAATGTTGCTGGAGCTTGTTGATGGCGGAAGCTATGGGCTTTGGTGCTGCCACGTAACCCAGCCTCCAGCCTGTCATGGCGTAAGCCTTTGAGAAGCCGTTGATGGTTATTGTTTTTTCGTCCATCCCTGGAAGAGAGCCTATGCTGATGTGCTGCCTCTCGTATACCAGCTTTTCATAGATCTCGTCGGAGAGTACGAAAACATCATGATCTGCGACTATATCTGCCAGCTCTGAGACCTCTTTCTCCGACATTACATAGCCGGTGGGGTTGTTGGGCGAGTTGATAATTATGAGTTTTGTTCTTTCGTTGATCGCTTCTTTGATCCCCTCTGTGTTTACTGAGAAGTCGGTCGTAGATGGCACTTCTCTCGCCCTACCGCCGGCAACTGTGACGATCTCCATGTAGGAGGGCCATGCAGGGGTCGGGATGATAACCTCGTCACCCTCGTCGACGAGTGCCATGACGGCATAGAAGATAGCCTGCTTGGAACCGGGTGTGACTACGATGTTGTCCCTGCTGACGTTTAATCTGTTCTCTTCGCGGAGCTTCAGGGCGATTGCCTCCCGCAGTTCAGGAATCCCAGGGCTGGGCGTGTAGTGTGTGTAGCCGGAGTCTAGGGCAGTTTTGGCGGCTCTAACAATGTTCTCGGGCGTTGGGAAGTCTGGTTCGCCCACGTCTAGCTGGATGACATTAACGCCCATGGACTGCAACTCCTTGGCCTTAGCCATTGCCTTCAGGGTTCCTGACTCCTTCAAGTTTAGTAGGCGCCTTGCCAAGACCAAAATTTTACACCAAAAGTTAATTGGTATATGTTTTAAAAAAAATTTGCCGTAAGTCAGTCTTGATGTCAAGCCCGATCAGGCAAAGTGAAATGGTGATTCGTACATGGGACAGGGATCGGAGGGGCTCAAAAAATTTTGAACCTGCCAGAAATTATTATAAGTATGAGAACGTATGGGTTGTTAAGTAAGGCGGGTGAGTGGTCCTCCCACCCGTTCCGCCTTATAAACCCCGGAGTCGGGAGGGACTGGTTTGAATTTGAGATTAAAGAGCAGAGATATAGCCAAGACGGCGGTTATAGCCGCACTTTATGTAGCGCTCGTCTGGGCTTTGTCACCCATAAGCTTTGGCGCAATACAGGTCAGGGTCTCCAATGCACTGATCGGGATAGTCCCCCTGGTCGGGATGCCAGGGGTTTTAGGCATAACCCTGGGGGTATTGATTGGCAACATTCCGAGTCCGCTTGGACCTATAGATCTNTTAAGCGCGATCCCAACTTTCATAGCCCTCCTCCTTTTACTGAAGCTCAAAGACAGGAGCGTTTTGCTGGGGCTTGCTGCATACTCGGTGATACTGTCGGCATGGGTAGGGACGCTGCTGAGCTACACCTTTGGGGTCCCTTTCCTAATAACCTTCGTTTACCTATTGGCAGGGATAGGGTTCGCAACNGGNATACTTGGCTACCTTGTGTATAGGACCTTGAGAAGCTTGGTGGAGGTGAAGTAGATTGGAAAGGAAAGCGGTGGTTATATTCTCTGGTGGTCCTGACAGCGCAACGCTCCTGTATTTGACAATTAGAAGAGGTTACACAGCATATCCAATCACGTTCAACTATGGGCAGATTGCAAAGAAGGAGATTGAGTCCGCCAGAAGGATCGCAGGGCTGCTAGGTTTAAACCTGAAGATAGCAGATCTGAGCGTTTTAAAGGACATTTACACAGGGTCTACATCCTTGGTAGATGAGAAGATTCCAATAACGAAAGAATTCTCGAAGCAGCTTGTCGTCCCCTTCAGGAACGGCATAATGTTGTCCTTTGCGGTTGCGTATGCGCAATCCATAGGTGCAAAATACATATTCTACGGCGCACAAGGCTCCGATGAGCCGTATTACCCGGATTGCAGAACATCATTCGTGAGGGCGTTTCAGAGGGCAGCGAGGCTTGGAACAGATACAAAGCTTGTGATCAAGGCTCCACTAAGCAAATTGAAGAAGAGTGAAGTGATAAAACTCGGAAGAGAGCTCGGCGTGCCGTTTGAGATGACATGGAGCTGCTACAGGGGAGGAGAGAGGCACTGCGGTGTTTGTGAGTCGTGTATTAACAGGAAGAAGGCGTTCCTGGAGGCAGGGGTGCCAGACCCGACTAGTTATGAAGTTGTATGAGCCCACGGTCCACTCTGAGCAAAACCCACTACATCGCGCCTCAAATGAGGGCTGGCACTTTGGGCATGAGCTGCGGAAGGGTGCCTGCATGCCATTTTCACTGGAGGGATGGTGCCATTACCCCTTCCGAGAAAGCAGGGGTGAAACTATGATATTTGATCCTTGCAAACTTTTTCAGGGTACGTTCACAAGTCGACGCTCTGAGCCGTAGGTGCCTGCAAACCAGAAAGTTGGGTCATGCCGGAGAAAATTATAGGACCCAATCATACTCCGGGGTGGCAAAAGCAATGAAAGCCTATTCTTAGGTTGGGTGGGCCGCCCTGTATCAACCCTGGCGAGCGCCAGTCGGGCAGAAAAGGGCAAGATGGCTAAAATTCCCTAATCTTTAATATCTCTTGGTAGAGGTCTTTTAGAGTGCCCTGGTAGTCAGCCTCCCCCCGTTCTATCTTGTCCATTATTGATTCGAGTTTTCGCGTTGCTTCCTCGGACGTATAATCTCCGAACCTCAAACTCAGATAATTGTAGACTCTGTAGCCCAACGTGGTGCTGACGAGCCTATTCCCCCTCTCGATGGCATATCCCCTTTCCAAGATCGTGGCGACAGTCCTTGCGTAGGTGCTAGGCCTTCCGATGCCCCTCTCCTTCATCAAGGCGATCAGTTCACCCTGAGTGAAAGGCCTTGCCGCCGGCAGGTACAGCAACTTCGCGAATTTTAATGCGTATTCACCTTCGACAACGGGGTTTGCTGTTTTTATGGGAAGTATTTTGTTGAAGCCTTCGCTCAAGACACTGACTGGGCGCTCGAGATGCGCCTCGTTCCCATCTATCAAGACCTTGAACTTTTGGTAGAGGATTTTGGCTTCCCTCATCTGGCTTGCGATGAAACGTCTGAATATTAGGTCGTAAAGTTTGAAATGCTCGCTTGTAAGTTTTTTTGGGAGCCTCACAATTCCCGCGGAGATTAGGTTCTTCAGCTCCTCAACATCCAAAGCTCTTGTGGGTCTGATGCACTCGTGCGCACCCTCTGTGAGATAACTTCGCGGAACAAACAGCGAAGGGTACCTCTCCTTGATGTAGTCCCTGGCGATGCCGATTCCCGTGGCCGAGACCGTTGTTGAGTCTGTCCTGTGGTACGTGCACAGACCAGTATCAAACAGGTCTTGGGCGACCATCATAGTCTTTGTGGCTGAGAGGCCGAGCTTAGATGAGGCGTCGTGGAGCAGGGTGTCAGTTGTGTATGGCGGGAGGGGCTTTATGGTCCTCTCCTCAGTTTTTAAATCTACTATCCTTGCCCTCAATTCGCCTATGCGCTCTAGGGGTGATTGGACTGTCGGATTTTCCAAAGAGAGTCTCAGGTCGTTTGAGAGTACCACATACAGAACTTTCTTCTTCTTCCTCGATTCGTTGACCCGCTCTATTATCCACCCAAGAACAGGAGTCTGCACCCTCCCAGCAGAGAGCCTGCGGTTCTTGAACCTTTGCCAGAGTTTCTGGCTGAGCTCGAAACCCATCCAACGGTCTTCGATGCGTCTAACTATCTGGGCCTCAACCATTCTCAAATTGATCTTTCGTCTGTTCCTTAATGCCTGAAGAAAAGCCTGCCTCGTAACTTCATGAAACTCCAGCCGCCCCACTTTGCCATTCAAGGGGTAGAGCGAACAGAGAAGGTCGTAGGCTATTTTCTCCCCCTCAGTATCAGGGTCGGTGGCAATGAAGACGGTGTTCGTTTCCAAGGCGACTTCTTGCATGGCGCTTACTAGCTCGCTTTTGGAGTAGAATTCCTGGCTCCTGCATTTTGGACAGAGGTCCAAGCCAGTGAACTGTTCCCCGCATCTCCTGCACTTCTTTATGAAATTGTATATGGGGATGAAGGCTCCGTCTTGAACCTTTACACCATGAAAACCTTCGTTTGTCACCAGGTCGAATATGTGCCCCATACTTGCGATAATGTTGAGGACAAATTCCCCTGTGTTGACCTCGTAGACCGTAGTTTTCCCGATCTTCCTCCTGTAGGGCCTCCCGAAAAACCTTGATATGGTTCTAGCCTTTGTGGGCGACTCCACGATCAGGAGGGCGGTCTTGATGAAGTCCCTAACCTTTCTGACTATTCTCCCCTCCCGTATCTCCCGGATCACCGCCCGGTCAGCATCAACTTTTTTGAGCCAATTTTCTGCTGTTTTAGGGTCAAACCTCTTCCANGTTGATTCCCCAAGAATGAGTTTAAGCTTTCGCCTGAGGGAGTAGAACGCCTTCTCGTCGTCCACAAGCAAGAAACTTGCACCCCGCGTTATCCCCCCAGCAAACATCCTCGAGGCTCTGCCGGAAGCCTGAACATAAGCCACCGGGTCTGCGACAACAAGGTACAATTCCCCATTCGTCTTCTTCAGGGAAATTTCTTTGCTCTGTGTTATTCCGTAAATAACCTTGGGGGTGATGGCGCCCTTTAAAAAATCCCTGGCTTCCACAATCAGGCTTTTGACGTAATCTTCATAGCCGTTGAGTTTTGTGTGTGATTCTATAGATGCTCTGACAATTTCAAGCGTGTTTCTGCTTATGGGGGTTATTCTGCGGAGGTTGTGTATTATTTGGCTCGCCCTTTCCCTTTGACCCTCCTCCAATAAACCCCTAATATTTTTGAGGAGCGCGAGAATTTTGATGGGGTTGTATTCATCCCAGCTCAGTTTAATCTCCATTCTCGGCACGCCTGTGAAGACCACATAGCGGATCCTCTCCGGGAGGTCTATTCCCCGTGCGAGGGGGCTTCTGAAGGTCGCAACCCCTATCAAGGCGTCGTACTCTCCACTCTTGAATTTGTCCAGAAGCTCGTTGTCAATCTTGACAGAGGAGTTCGTNCTCACGCCGTTTGCATTCAAGAACTCGCCCAGCTTGAGAACGTAATCCTTGCCAAAGACTGATGGCACAAAAATCAAGCATCCTGGGCCGAAACTCCTGACCAAGGACAGGACTTGGCCCTCAATATCGCGTCTAGCTTCGACATAAAAGTCCCTGATTTTTCTCAACAGTTCCGGTTTGAAGCCAACCTGAAAGCTTAGAAGTTCCTCGAAGAGCCTTATCCTCTTCGTCCTCCTAGCCTTCATGGTGGCCCCCGAAACAACCAATAAGCCAATACTGTTTCGTTCTTTGTAACTCTCGATCTGGCCTCTCAACGACTCGATCCTCCCCACAACTTCAGAACAGTCTTTACCCATCCTTTTTAGCTGGACTGCCTCCCTTCGTAGGGCCAAAAGCTGGAGGGCGGCGTCTACAATGGCTTCTTCAAAGCCCAACACAGTCAGGATTCTATCCACGTTTCTTGGAGATCTTAGGAAGGAGTCGACGTCGTCAACAAACATGAAGTCAAACTTTTTGCCCCTCANAACCTCGAAGTGGCTTATTAAGAACCTCTCGGTCGTCACCAGGATGTCAAAATCAAATCTAGCGACCTTATCGAGCAGTTCCNTTTTCTCTTCGTCAACTAGTCCACTGTGGTAACAAATTTTTCTCAGGCNTATCCCCAGCCTCTGTGAATAGAGGTCTATTTTTTCGGAGACCTGCTGCACTAGGAGGGTCGTGGGCACCACAATGTAGCTTTTCTTCCCCCCTGCGGCGAAATGGAGGGCTGCAACAGTGCCGAAAGCGGTCTTTCCAACGCCTGTGGGCGCGACGATTGAAAAGCTGCGTTTTAAAAGAATCCTCTTAGTCCATAACTCCTGAAGAGACCACATCCTGTGCCCGATAGCCTTTCTGAAAAATGCGGAAAATTTTCCAAACTCGTCACGGAAATGGAAGACCTCATCAACATGAAGCAGCTTCCCCCTCTCCTCAAGAGCCTTCAGCACATGTTTCCAAGACCTCAGTTCCTCGGCATTTTCAAGGCAATTTTCACAGATCCCGAACTTCAAAAGGCGCTCGTCTGAAATTGCGCCCCTACAGTTCAGACATAGTCCACAATAAACAGCCCTCAAAGCAACCACCATCTTTAACTTTTGGACTTAGCAGGGATTGAGGCAAAATGATGCCAACTTTACGGCGGTCAAATGCATTTTAAGCCAAGGCCTTCATCATTGCAAAAACCTCAGACATGTTGGATGCAACGGCATCGGCCCCAATCTTGCTGGCGAGTGGCCCTCCCGCGATTATCTTGACCCCTGGTCTTAGTTGCCTGACCGATGCCACTAGGTTCTTGAGATGCACCTCTGTGTCGGGGTCGATGCATGAGAGGACAAGGAACCTGAGTGAAGGGTCTGAGAGTTCGGATTTTATGTCATCGATCCTGATGCCTCTCTTCGGGCAAAACACCTTGACATTTTTAGATCTGAGGTATGTGGCGATTATATCCCTCATCAGCGTGTGACCCTCACCAATCACTGTTGCCACTATGGCTGAGAAGAGGGGGGTCCCCAGGGGTGTGGCGGATTCTATCAGCCCGAGTACCCTTCTGGTTGTGAAGTATGCCGCGTCCCAACTCTTTAAGGTTCCAGCGGGGTCCTTCTCGTAAAGCGAGATGAAAGTATCCCAAGCTGCCAGGACGCCCTTGTTCAGAATGTCCTCAACGGAGTATCTCTGCAGGGCTTCCCTTGTGGCGTTGACTGCAGACTCCTTATCGCCCGAAAGGATAGCGGCAGCAATGAGGCCTAACACGTCATTCTTTGACTGGGACCCCATTTTCCATCACTACTCTCCCATCCACATAAAGAGCGCCTTTATCCATGGGTTTTATCATATCCAGGTGGGCAGATGCCTTGTTGGTCCCGTGGTAGCTTCCCGTGTTGTTGCCAACGGCGATGTGTATTGTCCTGTAGATCTTCTCGTCAACAATTATGCAGCCGTTGGTGAACTCTGCCCCGGGGTTGCACCCTATGCCTAGCTCAGCTATGCGGTCTATATCTCCAGTGTTTGAGTCAAAGAAAGCCCTGAGCCGCTCCCCGCCCTCTTCTGCCTCGAATGATGCCACTTTGCCCCCCTTGAACTCTATTTTGAGGTTGACAACCTTTCCGAAGCCAGGAATAACCACAACTGGGAATCTAACGTATCCTTCTGCGGAGGTCTCTATGGGGGCGACAAAGACTTCACCAGAAGGAATGTTCAAACCTACATCGCCATTTGCAATGTCCTCCTCTGAGATTATGGCATCATCTACAATAACTGGCCTCCCCTTTATGCTGAAGGACAAATCCGTATCATCGGAGATTATGCGGACCATGTCAGCCCCGCGGAGTGCTTTAGAATAGAAGTTGCATAGGTCCAGCATCTCACTTTTGAAGGACATCCTAATGCTGTTTATGAAGATCTCCCTGAACCTCTCTGGGCTGATCCCGTAAGCCCTCGCGGCGCCAGGTATCGGCCACCCAAAGTAGACCCACCTCATACCCCGCTTGTCCATTATCTCGTAGAGTTTTTGGCGGTTCTCCCCGGTGAGCTTTATCTTATCCTGAAGACCATCCGACCATGCAGGGTCGTCCTCCTCCCCAATGAACATCCTAACATCTACCGTCTCCGCTATAGCTTTGGATATAGGGTCCATCCTTTTCAGCGACTCCTCTGGCATCAGTTGGTGCTTAAGCCTGTTCCTCACAGAGGAGTACTCTCTGGTCAGGGTGTACGCCCCCACCTTCCAGCACTCCTCCTCCACCATCAAGGCGAACTCCCTGCAGGAGGGGTCCGTCCCATTGTAGAGTATGGACACTGAGTCAAACTCGCCGCTGCTCTTCCTTCCGATTTTCATGGATTTTCTGACCAAGTACTCAGCTATCTCCCTCATCTCGCTCAGAGTTAGCTCGACCATCTTACACACCTAACACCATATGTCATTATTCCAGTAAATAGATACTGGCACTGACAGTTCCCTCAAGAACGACCCTGCTGCTGGAATACCTGTTCTAATGCGCGCGCGGCGGTGTAGACTGCAGAGGTGCCGCATATGTAGTAAGCCACCCTCAGGGCTTCTAGAATTTCCTCTCTGGTTGCCCCTGCCTGCATAGCCCCCATAGCCAGAGAGCGGACGCCTTCCGCAGCCCCCAAGGTCGCATCTATGGCCATGGCTATAAGTAGCTTGTATTTTCTTTGCAGCACGCCATCTGATAGGGCAAAATCTGCACCCCTGTTGACGAGCTTTAAGAGCTCTGGATCGAGGCTCTCGAATATTTTCAATGGGCTAGACATCCCCATCACCGAAGATTGTATTACTTCAGGTTGTATAAAAAATGGACGAATTCAATTGAACTGCCCCAGTGGGAGGGACTATTAAAAATAGAAAGTATCCAAGAGTGTGCTGATGGGCTGGTGGCAAATTACGGTCTACGCGAGGGCTTTGACTATCGCTTCCCCAAACTTGTAAGAAGCGTCCGGACCATTTGCAGTGATGACTTTGCCGTCCACAACCACATCCAACTCTTCAAGGATCCCACCGCCTTTGCGCATCTCGCTCAATGATTCAGGTGTGGGATATACAGTGCACCTCCTGCCCCTGATTATTCCTGCCCTCGCGAGTACCACCGGTGCGAGGCATATGGCGGCAACCACGCCGCCCCTATCGTGGATGGCCTTTGCGACGGACTGCAATTTCTGGTTGGACCACAGGTACGTGGGAGAGCCAGGACCGCCCGGTATGACTATTGCGTCATATCTTTGCGGATCAACCTCGTCAACCACCATATCTGGCTCTATGACCAAGCCAAGCTTCCCCCTCGCAGGGCCCCTCCCAGTGCTTGCCAAAGTCACCTGGTGGCCTGCATTCTCAATTATTTCTCGGGGTACCGAGTATTCTTCATCCCTAAACCCTCTTTCGGCAACAACGATGAGGACTTTTGCCATAGCAATCCCAGAATAGATTTAGTCGGAAAAGGTATAAATGGTGTCCGCTAGAGCCCGCAGGTCTTTAGAAGGAGCGAAGGATCCGATTTTATGACCTCAAAATAGCGGGATAGCCGCTCGGCTTCTCTTGAGACCCTTTCAGGCTTTGCCTCGTCCGGATTGAAAGACATCAGTCTTGAGGGGTCTATCGGGCAGGAGATAAGTCCAGTCTTATAGTGCAGGCTGAATGGCGCTCTCACATCCCCGTAGGGTTTCATGGAGCTCCAGTCTATGAGGACCTTCATGGAACGCTCCTCCTTCTTCGCAACGCTCGAAGTGGTCAGCCCACGCTCAAC
>QNVH01000100.1 GCA_004347955.1 Thermoproteota archaeon
TTGTTCTTGATCGCCTCCTCAGCCCACCTCTTGGCCCCCTCCTCGTCCCCGTCGACCACACACTTTGCAAGGTTCTTGAATATTTCCTCTTTATCCATACCAACACCCCCCTACTGGTAAACACCATACTTTTTGGCAGATTCTACCATGGCTGAGATGTTCTCCGGAGGTACTGCCGCAGGAACTATGCACCCNGAGGCCAGCACAAACCCCCCACCAGCCATTGCCTTCTCCATGGCCACTTTGCACTCCTCCTCAACATCCTTCGGCGTCTTTTGGAGCAGTGTTACCCCAGGGCTGATGTTGCCCATTATGCAGACCCTGTTTCCAATGAGCGATTTTGCTCTNGCAAGGTCAACCTTCTCATCCACGCTTATTGCATCCGGGCCTGTATTCGCCATAACCTCCAGTCGGTCGTTCACGTTTCCGCAAATGTGTAGAAAGACCTTTACGCCCATCCTCTTTATTGCGCGTATCTCCCTTCTCAGGTAAGGAAATACGAACTCTTCGAACGCCTTCTTCGAGATCATGTCCCCAGACGACGTNGGATCAGAAACCCATATGAGGTCTGCACCGGCTTCGACAACAGCCTCAGCATAAACTATGAGGCTCTCTGTTGCTATGTCGATAAGTTCCTTAAGCTGGTCAGGGTTCTTCTTCATGTCAAGCAAGGCCCTCTCTGTCCCGCGCATCATGCATGTGTGCCTCCAGCATGCCTGCACGTAGCCCATTACAGGTATCGTCCCGCCAACAGCCTCCTTCATCCGAGAGATCCCCTTAAGTATGAGGGGCAGACGACCATCCTTCCTTGGATGGGGTATCTTCAGCTTAGGGAGATCCTTAGAGTAGTCATTTACCGCTGGGACGTCAACAGAGGGAGGCGCGTCTACAGGTATCTTGAGCACGCTGCCCATGGCCTCAGACTCGGCATGCACAGCCAATAGATCCAAAACCATGTCGTAGCCGAACTTTCTTATCGCGTAAAGCTGCGAGTAAACGTATTTCTCTGCATTGGTCATCACTTCAGAGAACTTGAACCCGGCCTGACGGACACACCATTCCCTCACAAAGGGGGTTACAGGAACGCGGTCCGGTTTCTTGAGCTCAAATGCCGCCATTAGACGATCGTAGGGAGTCATTTCCTCTCTCTGAGACATTTTGACTCACGTATCTTATTTTGGCATTGATCGTTTTTAAGGTTTGTTAACTGTTCTTATAAAATAAATAATCAAATTATATTAATAAATTATCTATCATCTATTATTATTGTATTCATCCGCCTTCTACCATTGGCAGTATGCTTATCTCTTCCCCTCCAACCAGCACTGCTGAGGAGATCGGTATGGGTGCCCGACCGTTGACGAGCACTATGGCAGCAGCCCTCTCTGTCTGCAGGCTTCCCAGTAAGGGCTTGAGCCTTTCGAAGCGCCCTGCCAGATTTTCCAAAAAAAATGTGAGGGGAGTGGGACCTTCTATTTCGATCTCCACGGAGGGGACCCCCGCCGCATCTCTGATGTCCTGGTAGAACTTTACCGTCACTTTTCCCATGGCAAACCCCCTTAACGCAGTCGCCCCACCTTTTCTAGTTCATCAGCAATATCCTTGAGCCCCAGCTCTTCTAGTTTGCCCCTTGTTGGCAGACCTGTTGCGACGTCCCATCCCCTGGCTTGATAGTATTCATCAAGCAGAGGTTCAAGTTCGAACTTCTGTCCCTTCGAGGGCCCCTCTGGTATGGGCTCCTTGAGGAACCTAGCCGGCAAAGTGTCGTGCCTCCTGTCGAAGCCCTCCCTGACGTTAAAGGCCTTCTCGACGTTCCAGACCCTCTCCCCTATCTTGAGGGCAGAATCAAAACCTCCAAAATCGATTCCTGTGGCTGCTGCAACGATCTTAGTCAAGAGGTCAGGCTTATGCCATTCTGTTCTGGTTGGGAACGTGCACCAGATACAGCACTCGCCCCATGTGAGGCGGTCCTGGTTGAACTTTGTTAGTTTGCCCTTCCCTTCCACGGTGAAGCGGTCAACTGCAGTGGGAAGCCCAAAGACTTCTTGGGTACCGTAGCTCAAAGCGTGGCTGCCGCCTATGTTTGAGGTCACCATCCCCAGCCCGTGCGCCTTAACTGGGCGAGGATCGTAGGCTGGAAGCTCGAGACCCTTTATGTGAATTGCAAATTCCTCAGATCCCTTGCCGATCTTCTCTGATGCTACCTTTACGCCCTCAGCCAAGAGGTTTCCAAAGCCCTCCCTGAATGCTATTTTCTTGATCAATTTCATCATGACTTCCTCGTCTCGCCATCTGAGCTCCATGCCGTCCGTGTCTTTGGTGGTTATGATGCCCTTCTCAAATGCCTCTATGGCAAAGGCTATAGCAACTCCTGCAGATATGGTGTCTATTCCGTAGAGGTCGGCGAGTTGATTTGCGGCTATTGTAGCGTCCAGGTTTGAGATGTCAAGTAGACCACCGAAGGTGCAGAAGGTCTCATACTCGGGCCCGTCAACCCATGCTCCTGCGTATGGGCCCTCCCTGACGTATGTGATCTTCCAGCAGTTTATTAGGCAGTTCGGGCACCCGGCATTCCTTATAGTTCTCTTTACCCGTCCTTCACCGTTTAGCTTCTCATGCTCGGGGAAATATGTTCCCCAGAAGTTCTTGTATGGGTAATCACCAATTTGGTTTATGAGTGTGTGTATCGCTGCGGTGCCGTACCTCTGCATCCTCTTGGCGCCGTGGGCTGCCGATAGCTGGGCGATCTGCTCCCTGACGAGTTCCTTGAGGCGCTCCTCGTCCGCTATGGGTATAGGCTTGTCCCCATAAACTGCCAAAGCCTTCAGGTTCTTTGCGCCCATTATAGCGCCCATTCCGCCCCTGCCAAGCTGTCTTGTACCACACTGAATGATCGCATACTTAACAAGCCGCTCCCCTGCAGGACCTATGACTGCAGTCTCGACCTTGGGGTTCCTTATCAAGTGGTTTTTGAGCAGGTATTCGGCCAAGTCGGTTGTTGTTCCCCATAGGGAAGAAGCGTCCCCGAATTCCACCTCCCCGTTCTCAATGTAAACATATGTTGGGCTCTCAGCCTTACCTTCAATGATCAGGAAATCGTACCCAGAGCGCTTCAGCATGATCCCAAGATTGCTGACGCATCGGGATCTGAAGTATGTCCCTGTGAGGGGGGACTTCGCCGTAACGACCCACCCGCTAGAGCATGCTTGAACGGGAAGGCCTGTCAGGGGACCTGTGCCCCAGACCATCTTGCTATCAGGTGAGAGGGGGTCTGTGCCAGGGCTCATTATATCGTACAGAAGCCTTGCGGCAATGCCGCGCCCTCCAAGGTATTTCATCACGTACTCCTCAGGCAGCGGAGATTCTGAGACTTTTTTTGTCTGTGAGGTTCACTCTGAGTATTTTACCCATGTATGCTCCTTGCATTGTCTA
>QNVH01000101.1 GCA_004347955.1 Thermoproteota archaeon
ACTGCACAGAAACGCATTTCCGCTAGTTGAAAGATATATCATTTCATGCCTCGAAAGGGATTCAAATCAGTGACCCTGCCGGAGGACCTGTACCTCCGGCTCATGGATATGGCCAAGCTGTACGGTACGACCGTGCAGGGCATCATCAAGTTGATGGTGAATTCACCATCAGTCGCTTCCCAAGCCTTGGATCCCGGGTTCAAATCCCGGCGACCGCACCAAAATTTTTGCCCAGATTATCATCACTTAAAAAAAGTCGCAGTTTAATGATATTGGCGATAAGCCCCCTTCTGATGGGGGTTCACTGATATTTGCGGCACCCTTCCTGCGAACGCCAGTATTCGCCCTTCAAAATTTTTCAAATCTGGCACCGTATAACTAGGGGAGTATCTCTAAAAGCTTCTTGAGAATAACCGACGCTTTCTCTCTTATCACAATATCTGCTCTATAATCCAAGGGCGTGGGATCCATGTTAATTATTATTAGACTCCCTCCCTGCCTCTTAACAACCTCTGGCACCATCGCAGCAGGGTATACTGTCAACGACGATCCGACCACCAGACAGCAATCACTTCTACATGCTATATCTATGGCAGTCTCCATCAGCCTTACAGGCTCTTCGAATAGTACCACAGAGGGTCTCATCAATCCCCCGCACGATTTGCACGTGGGAGGGTTGCCGCTCCTTTCAAACTCCTCAATGCACTCTATTGTCCTCCTCTCCGCAGAGCAGAGATCGCAGTGGCTCCAGATGATATTGCCGTGGAGCTCAATAACGGACTTTGAACCTGCCTTCGTGTGCAATGTATCTATATTCTGAGTTATTACTGATTCTATGTAGCCCCTTCTTTCAAGCTCAGCCAAAGCCAAATGGCCATCATTGGGAGCTGCGCCCGCAATTGCACTATATCTCATAGCNTAAAAACTCCAGAACCCCTTTGGGTCCTCCTCAAAGTAACTTCTTGAGGCCATCCTTGGGTCGAACTTTTTCCAAAGCCCTTGACTCCCCCTAAAATCCGGTATGTTGCTCTCTGTACTAATCCCTGCCCCTGTAAATGCGATGCCATGGGATGCGCTACTCAAAATCTCAGCAACTTTTTTCACAAGGTCCATAAAGGTCGCCTACACGATCTCCAACGCCCTCCCAACCTCGTGAACAACTATGCCCGCCACGACCCACGCATCTAGCGCCCTCTTATACAGCGATATCTTCGCATCGGCCAGCTTAATATTCTCCTCCTTAAATTCCCCCTTCTGAAACCCTCCTATGACCACCGAGGGGTTCTCCTCCTCTTTGATCATAACTCCTAATTTACCTGCCTTTGTCTTTCTTCCCCCCTCGGTCAAGAATATAGTTTTGCTAGGCTTAAGCTCCTCCAGGAGGTTCTTGAGGGTCTTCCTCTCCAATTTCATGAGCCACTTGCCCTTAGGAGGGACCTTGCCTATATCAAACAACTGCTCCACTAAACCTAAAAACCTCAAGTAATTTCTCGGCAACTTTATCTCAGGATCCAAGGTGATCACGAAGTCATTGAGTGTGTGTACATAAACTTGAAGTAGTCCCTCTCTGTTTAGGGGGCTACCCAGTACATTCAGCAGACTAACATACACTATGTCCGGTCTCCCTCTCCTGTCCCAATTCACGAGCCCCCTCATTGCAGCATAATGGTAAGATATGTCGAGGAGGACTTTATCGGGCTCTTTCCCCCTCCTCTCNGCCCATCTCTTCACAGAAGGATGATCCACGATCTCTCTTGGGACAATTTCCAACGCCGATTCCGCTAGTATCAAATTTAACNTCTTCATATTTTCAAACTCACTCACTTTAGAAAGACCTATCTCAAAACATTTATGTCTTGGCTTTCCTCTTTCATATGGGTGCAGACTATTGCCATCAAACCGACGCCTAATTAAGGACTTGGCTGCCCAAAGGATCGATAACCTCTTCAGGCTAGCGGAGGCAAATATCCACTCAAATCCAAGCTACTCTGATAGGTACGTCGAGATGGCTATACAGATCTCAAAAAGGACGAACGTGCGCATACCTAAATCTTGGAAATACTTCATGTGCAAGTCCTGTCACTCTTTTTTATATCCGGGCATCCGATCACGTATCAGAATTTCGCCTAGAAGGAGTCCCCACATTGTGGTCACATGCTTGGTGTGCGGCACCACTAAGCGTTATCCCATAAAAACCAAAAAGCAAAGGTAAAAGGATATATATTTAAGTTAGATTTATCTCTGGAGACGCAAATGGAGAGGAGATATCTGTGCCTCTTGCCCAGTATGTTCCAGCTGACAAGCTAATTCGCGCATTAGCAGAGTACCTTAAAGAGAACGTTAAAGAGGTCTCACCACTCCCCTGGTCAAGCTATGTAAAGACGGGCTCACATGCAGAAAGGATCCCGACACAACCAGATTTCTGGTACATAAGGTGCGCATCTCTACTCAGGCGAATCTACCTAGATGGACCAGTAGGCATAGAATCTCTGAGAACTGCNTACGGTGGCAGGGCAAAGAAAGGGATGCGCAGAGAACACCATTATAGGGCCGGCGCCTCATTAATAAGAAAGCCTCTTCAGCAATTAGAGAGTGCTGGATTAGTGACAAAGTTGGGCACTAGAGGCCGGGTCCTCACTGATAAGGGAAAATCCATAGTGGATAGAATTTCCTACAAATTACTCAAAGAACTCCAAAAGGATCTTCCTGCATTGAGTAAATACCTTCCCGCCAAGGTTAAGTAGGGTGATCTCTTTGGCTGGTTCCCCAGACGAGTTAGAAATACTGAAACAGAGGAAACTAGCCGAGATGCAAAGGAAATTGGCGGAGGAGGAGCTTAGGCAAGAACAGGAGGCACAGAAGCAGAATGTTCTTAGGGTGATTCTGACGCCCGAGGCGAGAAGTAGGCTTAACAATCTAAAGATAGTTAGGCCCGAGTTCGCTGAGCAATTAGAACTTCAACTAATACAACTGGCTCAGCAAGGACGTTTGCCCGTTCCGTTGACTGATGAGCAGCTGAAAAAAATTCTACTCGAACTTCAAAGCAGAAAAAGAGACATAAAAATAACCCGATTATGAGGTGTTGGATGTGGCTAGGAATAAACATCTTTCAAAAAAGAAGAGGTTGATTAAAGCCAATAAAGAAAGCAGCCCGGTGCCAATATGGGTTGTTGCAAAGACCCGAGGCAAGTTTAGGCGACATCCAAAGATGAGGCACTGGAGGAGAAGCAAACTTAAACTATGAGGTGGGCTCAAGTGAGCGAAAGATCCATCGATCCTGATGATGTAGAAGATAAAAAGCGTAAACATCAGCACGAGGAAGAGGAAGAGGAAGAGGAAGAGGAAGAGGAAGAGGAAGAGGAAGAGGAAGAGGAAGAGGAAGAGGAAGAGGAAGAGGAAGAGGAAGAGGAAG
>QNVH01000102.1 GCA_004347955.1 Thermoproteota archaeon
AAGGAGGTTTTCAGATGGCGAAGAAGAAGTTTGAGAGGAAGAAGCCGCATGTGAATGTAGGGACGATAGGGCATGTGGATCATGGTAAGACGACGTTGACGTCGGCGATCACGAAGGTATTGAGTTTGAAGGGTTTAGCTGAGCATGTGCCTTTTGATCAGATAGACAAGGCGCCGGAGGAGAGGGAGCGTGGTTTGACGATAGCGATAGCGCATATAGAGTATGAGACGGAGAAGCGTCATTATGCGCATATAGATTGTCCTGGGCATGCTGATTATATTAAGAACATGATAACTGGTGCGGCGCAGATGGATGGTGCGATATTAGTGGTATCTGCGGCTGATGGTCCTATGCCTCAGACGAGGGAGCANATATTATTAGCGAAGCAGGTTAGGGTTCCTTCGATGGTTGTATTTTTGAACAAGGCTGACATGGTGGATGATCCTGAGTTATTGGATTTAGTGGAGTTAGAGNTTAGGGAGTTATTATCGAGTTATGGTTTTCCTGGTGATGAGATACCGATAGTAGTTGGGAGTGCGTTGAAGGCTTATGAGAGTGATTCTAGGGATCCGAATGCGCCNGAGTATGAGTGTATATGGAAGTTGATGGAGGCTGTGGACAATTATATACCTGAGCCTATTAGGGATGTGGACAAGCCTTTTTTGATGCCGATAGAGGATGTATTTTCGATATCTGGTCGTGGTACGGTTGTGACTGGGAGGGTTGAGCGTGGGGTTATCAAGGTAGGGGATGAGGTTGAGGTAGTGGGTATAAGGCCTACGTTTAGGACGGTATGTACTGGGGTTGAGATGTTTAGGAAGGTATTGGATCAGGGTCAGGCTGGGGACAATATTGGGATATTGTTGAGGGGTACGAAGCGTGATGAGGTTGAGCGTGGTCAGGTTGTAGCGAAGCCTGGTAGTATAACGCCGCACAGGAAGTTTAAGGCTGAGACTTACATATTGACGAAGGAGGAGGGAGGGCGTCACACGCCTTTTTTTAGTGGTTATAGGCCTCAGTTTTATTTTCGGACGACGGATGTGACTGGGGTAGTGACGTTACCCGAGGGAGTTGAGATGGTGATGCCTGGGGACAATGTTTCTTTGACGGTGGAGTTGATAACGCCGATTGCTTTGGAGAAGGAGTTGCGGTTTGCCATCAGGGAAGGCGGTCGCACAGTAGGTGCAGGGGTGGTAAGCGATATATTGGAGTGAGACTGGGGGAGTCATGAGGGAAATAGTCACCCTTGCATGCACCGAGTGCAAGAGGAGAAACTATACTACTACGAAGAACAAGAGGACTACGCCCGACCGTTTGGAGTTCAAGAAATATTGCCGGTTCTGTCGAAAGCATACGCCCCATCGAGAGACCAAGTGAGGGTAGTCCGAGGCCGATTCACGAAAGAGGGCGAAACAGGCCAGTAGCTCTAACGGCTAGAGCACCGGACTCCAAATCCGGGGGTTGGGGGTTCGAATCCCTCCTGGCCTGCCATCGTGTTTTTCCCGATGGGTGAGAGAGAGCGGGGTCTTTGGAGACCAGTAGATGAAGGAGAGATTGGAAAAGCTCATACAGTTTTTCAGGGAGGTCAGGGCTGAGCTCAGGAGGGTCACTTGGCCAACCAGAAGGGAGACCCTGGGGGCCACCTCCGTTGTGCTCGTCTTGGTGATGATAATGTCTTTCTTCCTGGGCCTAGTGGATGTGGGCCTCCACGAGCTCATGAGAATGATCCTCCATTAGGAACCCTTGCGGGAGGGCGCCGCAATGGCTCACAAATGGTACGTGATCCACACATACTCCGGATATGAGAACAAGGTCAAGGCAGCCTTGGAGGAGAGGATTAAGGCTTACGGCCAGCAGGACAAGTTCTCAGAGATCCTCATACCCTCGGAGAAAGTGGTGGAGCTTGTGAAGGGCGAGAGGAGAACCTCCAACAGAAAGTTTTTCCCAGGTTACATCTTCATCAAGATGGAGCTCAACGACGAGACTTGGCACATAGTGAAGAACACCCCCAAAGTGACTGGTTTCGTTGGCAGTCGCACGGAGCCCACGCCTGTGCCGGAGGAGGAGGTGCAGGAGATAATTCAGCAGATAAATGAGGGGGTGCTAAAGCCAAAGCCCAAATTCGTCTTCGAGAAGGGAGACAGTGTGAGGGTGATCGACGGACCGTTCCTCAATTTCCATGGGATAGTGGACGAGGTGAAGCCGGAGAAAGGGAAACTCAGAGTCCTGGTGAGCATCTTCGGAAGGGCAACGCCGGTGGAGTTGGATTTTGTCCAGGTGGTGAAGAATTAATTGAGACAAGGTGGGATAAATGGCTAAGAAGGTCGTCGCAATGGTGAAGCTGCAGGTGCCGGCAGGGCAGGCCACTCCATCCCCTCCAGTGGGACCTGCTCTGGGCCAGCACGGAGTCAACATCATGGAATTCTGTAAGGCGTTCAACGCCAAGACCCAGGGCCAGGAGGGCATGATAATCCCCGTAGTGGTGACAATCTACGCGGACAGGTCCTTTACATTTGTGACCAAGACCCCTCCCACTTCGATTCTTCTCAAAAGGGCTGCCCAGATAGCGAAGGGCAGTAGCCAGACAAAAAGGGAGAGTGTGGGACAGATAAAGAGATCTCAAATTGTGGAAATAGCCAAGACCAAGTTGCCGGACCTCAATACCGATGACCTCGATGCTGCCATCAGATCAGTGGAGGGAACGGCAAAGAGCATGGGGCTCGAGATAATTGAGGACTAATTTCGGGAAAATAGCCCGAGAGGCGCCTCCTGCAGACGCTCCCAGGGGGTCAGAACGAGGAGAGGTGTTAGCCTCCTCTGTTGCCCAGGGCAATTGAGAAAAAGGAGCTGAGGAGAGATGCCGAAAAGGGGTAAGAAGTACAGGGCGGCCAAAGCCAAGGTGGACAGCACCCGCAGATACACTTTGGAAGAGGCTGTGGATCTAGTATTGCAGACCCACTACGCCAGGTTCGACGAGACGGTGGAGGTGGCTGTGAGGCTGGGGGTGGATCCCAGGCACGCGGATCAGATGGTCAGAGGAGCAGTTGTATTGCCACACGGCCTCGGCAAGAAGGTGAGGGTGCTGGTTTTCGCTAAAGGTGAAAAAGAGAAGGAGGCCCTCGAAGCTGGAGCTGATTATGTGGGGGCGGAAGACTTGGCAGAGAAGATCCAGAAAGAGGGGTGGCTCGACTTCGACAAGGCCATTGCCACCCCGGACCTGATGGGTATGGTTGGAAGGCTGGGAAAGATCCTGGGACCGAGGGGTCTGATGCCCAACCCGAAGGTGGGGACCGTTACATTCGATGTGGCCAGGGCAGTGAGAGAGGTCAAGGCTGGGAAAGTGGATTTCAGGGTGGACAAGGGTGGTGTGGTACATGCTCCTGTGGGAAAGGTCTC
>QNVH01000103.1 GCA_004347955.1 Thermoproteota archaeon
TCAGTCCACGCTTCTTGCCCATTGCGGCTCTTCGTCAACCCTCATGACGTAGAAGGGCTTGACCTTGAAGGGGAACCTGTTTACGAAGAAGAAGTCGCTTTTGTACCTTTCCTTCACGTACTTCGCAAGGATCGCCTCGGATTCCCTGTCGTAGTCCTCCCCGAACGGTATCTTCTTCCCAAACTCCTCCAAGATCTCGTATATCTGGGGGAACCTCAACTCGGGGAAGGGAGAGCTGGGGACCTCGACCTCCTTCTCCAGTAACTCCAGCTCTTCTTTGCAGTCCTCCTTGACTCTCCTGATCCCTGATATAACAAGGTTCTCCTCGACCTTCATCACCTCATACTCGTCCCTTATGAAGCCGAGCTCGACGGCGCAGCCTCTGTGCTCGCAGAGGTGCCTCGGCGTGTGGCTTGGCTCAGCCCTCCAGCTCGGTCCCAGGTCGTATATCCTGTCAAGCCCACTTATTACCGCGAGCTGCCTGTGGAGCTGGGGGTCCTGCCTCAAGAAGGCGCTCTTGTTGAAGTAGACGACCGGGAAGACTTCTGCCCCGCTCTCGGAGGCGGCACCCATCAAGCAGGGCGTGAATATCTGCTGAAATCCGTCCGCCCTCAGGTAGTCCTGCATCCCCTCGACGAGTTTGGACTGTATCTTGAAGACCGCCATCACCTCCGGTCTCCTCAGGTCCAGCACCCTGTTGTCGAGCCTCGTGTCCAGGTTGGACTCTATCTTGCCTGACACGGAGACAGGAAGGTTGGAGACGGTCCTGCTGAGGATCTCTATCTCCTTGGGTATGATCTCCCTGCCCTTAGGGGCTATCCTGTTTGCCTTAACAACTCCCTTGACCGCTATGACGTACTCGTCCTTTATCTTCTCGGCGAGATCGATCAGCTCCTGGGCTGTCACCCCCTTCTTCAAAGTTATCTGAATTAGCCCCTCCCTGTCCCTCAGTATTATGAACTTTAGGTTTCCGAGATCCCTTACCCTGTGAACCCAGCCTGCCACCACGACTTCCTTCTCTGCGTCTTCTGGCTTTATCTGTGATGTGTAGTGGGTCCTAATTGGCATTTCCAACACACTCTGCCGGGATCACTCAAAGATTATGTGAATGGTCTCTCCCGTGAGCTTCTTGACAGCCTCTTCTGCCGATCTGGCGTCCACGGGCATCTTCTTAACATCGCCCCTTGGTATCCTTATGGTGCTCTCCCAGCTGCCATCAGGCAGCCACACTGTATTCGCCCCTATCACTCTGGCGGGGACAACTATCTGTTCCAGGAGCCTCTTTATGCTCGAGCTCTTCTCTATTACCCTGACGGGTGCCTTTTTATCCTCGCTCAACTGCTTGCTCAGCTTGGTCAATAATGCTCTGTTTGAGCCCTTACCACCACTCACCATGACTATTATCATTCTCGGCAGCTCTACAGTCTTGTGAATTGTGAGGTCCTTAATCTGAGGGGTCTTGGTTTCGTGCTCAATAAACCACTTTGATATTTCAATATCTGCCTTGGAGATCTCCCCCCTATCCAGCTTCTCCTGACACCTCGGGCACAGCACCCCGCTTTTTGCGCAGAAGAAGCANATAGGAGTCCTCAAACCACTCACTTCGCTTTACTTTTTTTCACTTTGCCCAGTTTTATCGATATCGAGCTCGCCCTCCGTCTCCCCTGCCCGTCTTTGAGGGGGATCTCGTCTGTACCGATGTTAATTTTCCTTATCTCCGCATCTGGCATGAACTTCCTCCGGATAACCTCGACCACATCGACAGCCTTGCTTATTGACTGCCCCCTTGCCTTTATGACGACCTCGCTNGCCCCTTCATGGAATGCGGTGAGGCACGCTAGGACATAGTTCATCGGCGGCTTCTTTCCCACGAAGATCTCTGTCTCTTTCGACAACTCCGACCCTCCAAGTACTTAAAAGGACTCAACGTTTAAACCGAATTCTTGAATAAATATATTTTGGTCTCTAAACTTAAAATTATTATATAGGACTTTACAAAAGTAAAGTTGTGGTTTGCTTGGCAACGCCCTCGTCCCTGACAGACAGGCAGATACAGATCCTGAGGACGCTATTCAAGATCAGCGACAGCACAACGGTCTTCACGGTGAAGAAGACACAGACCGAGTTGGCTAAGGAGCTCAACCTCACAAGGCAGGCCCTCAACATACACCTCCGCCGCCTCAGGGAGGAGGGGCTCATCAGGACCGGCAGGGGCTTCATAGACCTCACAAGGAAGGCTCTCCAGATTCTTGGTGCCGGCACCTCCGAGGCCTTCGTGTTTCTGAGGGTGGTCCCCTCAAAGAGGGAGCAGGTCTATGAGNCCGTAAAGTCTCTGCCCTCGCTCAGGCTATTTAGGGTGACTGGGGAAATAGACCTCATTGCCATGGTCCCACAGTCCCAGCTCGACTATTTCCTGGAGAGGGTCTCTTCAATTGAGGGTGTCGAGTCCACGTCATCCCACGTGATAATCTCGACCCTAAAATGATCTCAAAAACCGATTTGGAGGCAGATCATACTTTTGGAAGAAAAATTTATAATACCGGAGATCTTGAGTGAAAGAAAACTGGTGTATTTCGATGCCTGTCCAGGACCCTGAAAAATTGAAGATTGCCCAGAAGCATCTTCTCTACATCAAGATCTGCAGGAGATGCGGGGCAAGAAACCCGATGTCAGCCGAGAAATGCAGACGGTGCAGAA
The DNA here is from genome assembly GCA_004347955.1 of Thermoproteota archaeon. Taxonomy (GTDB): domain Archaea; phylum Thermoproteota; class Methanomethylicia; order Methanomethylicales; family Methanomethylicaceae; genus WYZ-LMO10. The sequence goes on from QNVH01000103.1 coordinate 2,698, forward strand.
GCAAGGAGCTGCGCCCAAAGAGAAGGGAACTCAAGCGCTAACAAAAGGTTTTTCTACCTTTTCACAGTCTAGCAATACAAGGGCCCGTAGTCTAGCCTGGTTAGGACACCTGAATGGCCTAAAGTCGCCCTCACACGGCGAAGGTCTCCGGTTCGAGTCCGGACGGGCCCACCACTCGTGGGCTCAAGACCCACAGCATCCAAAAATACCAAAAGTATTTTTTCTGTCAGTTTTCTCTATATGCAGCACAGACTTAGAGTTGAAGCAAGCACACCATTTCAGAAGCCCGAAGTACTCGCTGAGGGCATTGCTTAGGGCTAAAACCTTTCTTTCATTAGGCTTAGACTTCCAACCACGCATATCTGAAGATCCTTCTGCACGGGAAAATCNCGGGTATTTTTCCGACCTACGGCTATTTTAGCTTGCCCATTCCTCCCAGAACAGAAGCTCTGGGTTTTCTGGGACCCATCTTTAAAAAAAAACAATATTATAAAAAAAACAATATTGTTTTGCCTTGCCCATTCTTTTCAGGGTCAAAACTATAGTTTTCCGATCCGCGATCATAATAAATTTAATAAACTTAATAATTGGCAATATGGTATATCAATAAACGCAGGTGCGAGCTTTGGCTTCCCCAGCAATCCCCACCTCATACTACAGCATTA
>QNVH01000104.1 GCA_004347955.1 Thermoproteota archaeon
GGCAGAATGGGCACTCGCTTGATGTTCTGTACTCGCTCTTCTCCTCCACCTCTATGCCGCACTCTTCGGCTCTTTCTTTGAACCTTCTAATGATGTAGTCGAAAGACCAGAAGTTGTTNANCATGGCGTTTGCCTTGCCGTTTTGGCTGTTGATAACCCGCTCCATCTATGGGTTGATCGAAGCGAATGTCAAATCCGCTATCCACCCTCGCAGGGATGCTTATCCTAGCACTACATCGGCTATCTTACCGACAATAGACTCATACCCTATAGTCATTATATGTATCCCCGAAGTCCTGGTGGTCTCCCTCAACTCCTTTATGAGGTTGGAGAAATAGTCCACATTTACCTCGTCTATTCTCTTCCTGCTTTCAGTCGCATTACCTTGGCACTCTGCACTCCTGAGCCTATCTATGTACTCTTTGGGAACAGAAATACACGGTATCTTACTTACTATAAATTCGGCTATCCTGTGCGATTTGCACGGGAAAATCCCAATCAAGACCGGAACCGATAGGTTGAGGTCCTTCAAGAATCTCTTCGCCTTCTCAACATCGAACACCACCTGGGTCTGGATGAACTCAGCACCGGCCCTGATCTTCCTCTCAACCTTGCACACCTCAACCTCTAAGGGGTCGGCATTGGGGTTCCCCACAACCCCTACATGGAGCCTCACATCCCCGTCTATGGGGTTCCCGTTGAGATCAGTTCCATTATCGACCATGCCCCTCACCATCTGGACGAACTGCGTGGAGTCCAGGTCGTAAACTGGCATGGCGCCTGGGTTGTCTCCCCCAGCTATGTGGTCGCCGCTTATCACCAGCACGTTTCTTATCCCTAACGCGGACGCCCCTAGGAGATCTGAGATCAGGGCAAGCCTGTTCCTGTCCCTCACGTTAATTTGGCAGATAGTCTCCAACCCCGTCTCCCTCTGTATCACATATGACGCGACCAAGCTACTCAGGTGTGCCTTGGCTCTAGGGTTATCGGTGACGTTACACGCCACAACGTGGTTCTTGAGTATGTTCGCCGCCCTGACTATCTCATCAAATTTCGTCGTCTTCTTCGGCTCGATCTCACTGGTGAACACAAATTTGCCACCGCTCAATGCCCTCATAAAAGTACTGTATGCCTCCTTCAACGGCGACACCTTCCTATCTAAACCTCAGCTCCTGGGGCTCCGCCCTCCTTGACCTGTCCCTCACAGCTCTGATCTCCATGAACCTTTGGGTCATGCCCAGCTCCTTTAGCCTCCTGTAAATGAGTACCCAGGCGCAGTCCCTCATATACCCTCCCGCCTCACACTTTCCATTCGCCATCCCTCCGCAGGGACCGTTGAGCAAGCCTTTAGCGCACCTAACAATTGGGCATATCCCTCCTGTCTCGTAGATGATACAATCGCCGCATGCCCTGCACCGCTCGTAGAACCTGCCTATCCGCTCGGTCTCGCCCAGGAAGAGGGTGTCCAGACCAGGGATCACGATCTTCCCAGTAAGCTCGCTAATGGCTTGAGCCCCTGCCCCGCAACAGAGAGCCAGAATGGCGTCTGCTGATTCGATCATGCCCAAATGAGGAGAGAGATCCCTCTTCAAAACTCTGATATCGCACGGCGTCTCTACAACAACCTTCCCGACTGATCTCTCTCTAAGGAGGTTCGCCATTTCTTCGACTTGCTCCTCCCCGCCCGTCTGACATAATGTTGCNCACGTGCCGCAACCAACAATGAAAACTCTCTTTCGATCTCCCACTGACCTCAAAACTACTTCCTTTGGCTTTGACTTCGTTATAATCAATTAAACCAACTCACGACTTACAATAAGAAACCTTACCATCAATTTATAATTATCGCACAGGCAACTGCTTTTTATCTTTNGCTTGTACATATCNTAAAAGGNAAAGAGGCGTTTTAACATGGTAGTGAAGGAGGACACATTCACCGAGATCGTGACTTTTGAGTATATAATGTGGCGAAAGTCCTACATCGGTGGGGAAATTAGGGTCCTGCTCGATGTCACCGAAGAGATGGGCAGAACTGGAAAAGGCAAGATCTTGGATGTACTCAGCGCCCAACGCCCATACCTTTATGACGACTACACAGACTTGCATGGAGGGATAGACTCTTTCTGCAAACGGACTACCTTGGAAGAGATCAGATCCATGCTTGTGGGACGGGAAGGGACCTTTGAGCACGACGAAAAGACAATACCCCCAACACACTGCTTTAAGCTCAAAGAGCAATTTCCGCTAGATATAAAGCCTAAAGGTAGTCCCTTTGGTCAGTGAAATCGCGACCGTCATTTTGGCTGGGGGGCGATCTTCTAGGATCGGGAGTTACAAACCCCTCCTGAAACTGGCAGGTCGACCCCTCATATCCTACGCAGTAGAGGTCGCCCGTTTCACAACCGATTCCCCTTACATCCTTGTGAGCAGCCCTGACCAAGCAAAAACCCTCATGAATTTGGACTGCACTGGCAAAACGACCTTCCTCGTCGACCCTGAGGGCTNTGATGGTCCCTTTTCCGTGTTGGCATCCTTATCCAGAATCCCCGAGGACCTTATATTTCTCATGGGATGTGACACCCCTTTTCTTGAACCTCGCCTGCCAGTAATTTTGCATCACCATCTTGGTGACTCTTCTGCGGTGGTTCCAATGTGGTCCAATGGATACTTGGAACCTCTCGCCGCCCTTTACCGGAGGAAGGTTCTTTCAGAGGTAAGGTCTGCCAGGTCATTCAGAGAAATCCTTGCCAAGATCGGCGCAAAGACAGTTAGCATAGAGTCGCTGGGAGTTCGACCAGAATCCTTCTTCAACATTAATACATTATCTGACCTGGAGGAGGCGGAGCTCATGATAAAAATTTTAGGTGAACATTGAGAGAGTCAAAAATAAAGATTTGTTTCAATTGATTTTGTTTTCGATAAAATACTCCAATATTCCCGTAAAAACTCTAAGGGCCGTCCTAAAATTCCGTATCAAACTGTACACCAGCCAGACACGGGATTTTTTCTGGCTCTGCAGGCAGTTTCGCGGGAGCTACAAGCTCCTCCGCTGCCCGCTGCATCTGCCAGCAGTCGGCGGGGACGTGCCTCGCCCCATCCTTAGCTATGTTCCAGCTCGCCACCAGGTGGCGGCTGGCCTCAAACCCGCAGGCCTGACACCTGTAGGCGTGCCCCTTCGGCCTGTTGTATCGGCCACATATCGGGCAAAGCTTGGACTTCCTGTAGTTGCTCACCTCGACCGTCGGCAGGCCCGCCCGCTGAACCTTGTAATCGATGTA
>QNVH01000105.1 GCA_004347955.1 Thermoproteota archaeon
GATTCATACTCATCATTATTGCTGATGAAATGGGTAGATATTTAAGGATATACCCCCCGAACTTGATGTGATTGATATGTTGAAGGTCGCTGTCGTGGGCGTAGGCGTCATGGGATCGCACCATGCCAGGATATACTCCAGCCTCAAGAGCTGCGAGCTTGTTGGGGTGTTGGATGTAGACTCAGAGAGGGCAAAGGAGGTTGCTAAAATGTATGGCGTGCAGCCCTTCACACGCATTGATGAACTCCTTTCCCTCAAACCGGACGCCGTTAGCATCGCCGTCCCCACATCCCTTCACAGAGAAGTCTCCCTGAAGTTCCTGGAAAGAGGGGTGAGTTGCCTGGTAGAGAAGCCCATCGCATCTACGCCAGAAGACGCCGAACTCATGATCTCGTCAGCGAGGAAGCATGGCGCCACCCTCATGGTTGGGCACATCGAAAGGTTCAACCCCGCAGTCTCCAGATTGAAAGACCTCCTCTCCTCCGGAGAGGTCGGGCAGGTCCTCTCGCTCTACGCCAAGAGGGCTGGACCGTTCGATCCAAGGATAAGGGATGTTGGCATAATAACGGACTTGATGACACACGACATAGATGTTGTCAGGTTCCTCGTGGGGAAAGAGCCTATTGAGGTCCACGCCGTTTACGGCAGATACGGCAGGGAGGTGGAGGACTACGCTTCCATTCTCCTCGACTTCGGCGGCATAATTGCGACATTGGAGGCAAACCGCTTCACACCGTACAAGATAAGAAACCTTACGGTCACAGGAAGTGACGGTGTTGCCCTCCTCGACTATATCGGGCAGACGATAGAAATTTACAGAAAGGACTCAACTATTGGCACCGGTAGAAAGATCGAGGTTAAAAAGGACGAGCCTCTCCGAATAGAAATAGAGCACTTCCTCGAGTGCGTCCGAAGCGGGAGGAGACCGCTGGTAGATGGTGAGGAGGGGCTGAAAAACCTCAAGATAGCCATGGAGGCGTTGAGGTGTGGTGGTGCTCGGTAAGGATCCTCTTGACATCAAGAGGGATGTGAGGGAAGGTAAGATAACAGTCGCGGTATATGGCATGGGTCGGGTGGGTCTGCCAATCGCCGTTGCCTGGCTGAGGGCTGGTGCCAAGGTGATAGGTGTGGACATCAACCACGGACTCGTCGAAGCCCTGAATCGCGGCGAGACCATTTTAAAAGACGAGCCTGGGATAAATGAAGGAATCCAAACGGGCATCAAAGAGAAAAGGTTCCACGCCACCCACGATGGCATAGAGGCATCAAGAGCCTCTGATGTCAAGATCGTTGTGGTGGCAACAACCCTAAACACCAACAAAAGAATTGACAACAGAAGCCTCGTCTCCGCAACGGAGAGCATAGGCAGGGGTCTGAAGCAGGGGGACGCTGTTATAGTGGAATGCACAGTCCCGCCGCTGACCACGGAGCTTCTGATCAAAAAGGTGCTTGAAGAGAAGAGCGGGCTCAAGGCAGAGGAGGAATTTGCCCTCGCCTACAGCCCCGAGAGGATATACGAGGGAAGGGCCCTGAGGGACATTGAGGAGAATTACCCAAAGGTCGTTGGCGGTGTGGGTCCAAGGAGCACAGAGGTTGTGGCTGCGCTCTACGAGTGCGTAGCGAGGAAAGGTGTGATCAGGCTCAAGAGGGCAAGGGAGGCAGAGGCGTCCAAGGTCTTCGAGGGGATATACCGTGATGTGAACATAGCCCTTGCAAATGAACTTGCAAAGTTCTGTGACTCCGCTGGCATAGACTTCATGGAAGCCAGATCTGCAGCCAACAGCCAGCCATTCTGCCACCTCCATCTCCCCGGGATAGGTGTTGGGGGTCTCTGCATCCCTATCTATCCCTACTTTGTCACAGGCGTTGCTGAAGAACTCGGGCTGGAGATGAACATCACAAGATGTGCCAGATCTGTGAATGAGGGCATGCCTGAGTACACAATCGACCTCCTGAAGAAAGTTTTAGATAAAATCGGCATGAAAATGGATAAGGCTAAGGTTGGGGTTCTTGGGCTGTCCTTCAGGGGCGATGTGAGCGACATCAGGCAATCCCCTGCGATCGATTTCATAAAATTGATCCGCGGTAAAGTCGCCGCTGTCAGGGCATACGATCCCTTTGTGAAGGCCTTTGAGGGAATCGATACGTCTGAAAAGCTAGAGGATCTGCTGATGTGGGCAGATGTTCTTGTAGTGGCTACGGACCACACAGCCTTCAAAGGAATTGACCTGAGGGGGTTCGGGAAGGCATTGGCAGTCGTTGACGGCAGGAACGTGATAGATCCTCTTCTCTTGCCTAAAGGATCGACATACATCGGAATCGGGCGCCCTCTCTCGAGCATCCTTTTATAAAAGTTGAACTTAGGATTATGAGGGGGCATGGATTTGTTCATTTCCAAGAGGGCTGCTGTTAGAGGTCATCTCGAGGGAGATGCCAGAATCTTTGGACCATCACTCATAGGCGAGGGCACCATCATAGGTGATGGTGCAACGCTGGGGTACCCTGTACGGAAGAAGATACTCTCTCTAAAAGATGTAACTGCCGAAGATTACGACGCTCTCAGCGAGGGGTGCAAGATAGGGAAGGGGTGCATCATACGCTCTTCTACAATAATATACGAAGGTGCAGATCTTGGCGATAACATAGAAACGGGTCATGGGGTCCTAATAAGGGAGAAGACGGTCATTGGCGAGAGGACGAGAATAGGTACCTACACAGTCATCGACGGGAATGTAGTAATAGGCTCAAACAACAACATTCAGACCGGCGTCTACATCCCTCCCGGCACTCAGATAGGGTCTGATGTATTCATGGGTCCCTACGTCACAGTAACCAATGATCGGTACCCGCCCTCACCAAAGGTCTCTGGAGTGGTCATTGAAGACGGAGCCGCAGTAGGATCTCGAGCGGTACTCATAGCAGGGGTCAGGGTTGGAAAGAGGGCAGTGGTGGGTGCAGGGGCAGTGGTCACCAAGGACGTCCCACCTGAAGCGGTTGTGGTTGGTGTTCCCGCAAGAGTCATTATGAGCAGAGCCGACTACGACAAGAAGCAGCACGACTATCTCTCGTCACCATGACCTTCGTTGATTTTCCATGTTGAACCTAGAAGATAAAGTCTTGAGTTGTTCGAAATGACCCTCCACAAGCTTTTCAAAATGTTCACTACAGTGAGTCTGCCTCGCCTGATTTTTATCTTAAAGGCTGGGGGACGTATACATTGAGATTGCTTGTTGTTCTGGGTGGTGG
>QNVH01000106.1 GCA_004347955.1 Thermoproteota archaeon
ATCCCTCACTGCTCAGGGGCTATCTGCAATGGGTGTGCCACCACCCAGTTATCCCTATCCTTCGAGGACTCGGGATTATCTTTTTTCAGCTCGAACCTCTCCCGCCCAGTTCAGTCCGGAGCCTTATTCGAGCCTTCGGACATCCGGACCACACCAGAAAGTACTAGTAATTGTAAGAAATATAAATCTAGTGGCGATTCATCCCACGGTTAAAACCGTGGGCTTTCTCGCCAAAAGATCTGTAATTGTTGATTTTTGTTCATCATTTTGGCAGTCAATGATGTTGATTATTTTGATCTCTGCTGGTTGTTATAGGCATTAAAGACCATGCTTGTTGCGGGCAATTGAGATCAGATCCGACAGCAACGCGTAGCCTGTAGCTCTCCTCCCAGCCCCAGGACCCATCACGGTTACATCGCCCAAGCAGTCAGTCTTGAAGGTGATGGCGTTTGTCACGCCCATAACGTTGGCGAGTGGATCAGAGACTGGTAGCGGAGTTGGAGAGACCTCAGCGAGAATTCTCTCCCCCTCCTTCTCAGCCCTCCCTATGAGTTTTATGCGCTCGCCTTTGCGCTTGGCATCTTGTATATCCAAGGGAGATACAGAGGTGATGCCCTTCCGCTTCACGTCTCCGGGTTTTATATTAGAGCCCAAGAGAACGTTGGCGAGAATGGCCAGCTTTGCGGCGGCGTCCATTCCTTCTACGTCCATGGTCGGGTCAGCCTCAGCGTAGCCCAATCTCTGCGCCTCTTTCAGGGCTGCGGCGTAATCAGAGCCCTTCTCCATCTCTGTTAGTATAAAGTTGGTCGTGCCGTTCAATATCCCTTTCATAGAAATGACTGAACAGCCCGAAAGGGGGCCCTCAAAGAGGTTGAAGGCAGGGGTCCCGCTGAGGACTGTCCCTTTAAACCGGAGATGGGCCCCTTTGCTTCTGGCTAGGTCCATGAGTTCACGGTAGTACAGGGCAATCGGGCCCTTATTGGTGGTAGCGACGTTCTTGCCCAAGGAGAGTGCGGTCTTCAAGTGAGTGTAGCCAGGCTCGCCATCGATGATGTTCGTCCACGTCACCTCTATTATTGTGTTGGATGGTGACTCTTTTATCACCTCAATGGGAGAAAGACCCTTTCTCTGGGAAGGTAGAGACCCAAGATTCCTGCCAGAGTCAGCCAGACGCAGAGCCTCGGATAGGTCTATGCCTCTGTCGTCAACCACCGACCCAAGCTTTATGTCCGATATGGCGACTACGCGCCACTCAACCCCGTAGACCCTCTCCAACAGTGATCTCTTCTCAATCAGGAGCTCAGCAAGACCTCTCCCAACGGTACCGAAACCCACAAATGCAAGATCGAAGCGCACCTTACTCGCCCCTTTTTGTTGAGTGGATGAGTGATCATATATTTCCCCCATTTATCATTTATCCATGGCGCTTTGTGAAAATGAATTAAACTTCGTGTGGATAGTAATTCTTAGAAAACTTATGTTGTGGTTGAGCGTTGTACTTTTGGGTTTGACCGCGGGGTTTTGCCCAGTGAACTTGGCAATGGTAACACCATGTATGCCGAGCCTTGTAGGGTCGAGGGGCAAGGTATCGTCGGCTGTATTCTTCTCAGCCGGTGTGTCAGTTGTGTTTGCTCCTCTAGGAGTCCTGGCTTCATCTTTCGGGGCGATTATACCTCGCGGGCTGGAGTTCTGGTTAAATCTCGCGGGAGGGGTTATCATACTTTTCATGGGTATTTGGACATTGAGGTTGGTCCGCCTCCCTCTGCGCGTTCCAAAGATGAACAAAATCCGGGGCGGAATTTTCGTGTTTGGCGTCGCGTATGCTATGGCGACCCTGGGAAGGGGCGCGCCGATGCTGATCAGCACGCTTGCCTTGGCAGCATTGGACGGGGATCCCCTCATCGGCGGAGTTGCGCTGATAATTTACTCGTTTTGTTTGGGTTTGCCGCTTATCGTGTTTGCCATTGTCGTTGAGGCATTGAGGACGGAAAGGAGGGAGGCAGTTCATAAGTGGTACGCGGAGCTTGAGCGTGCCACAGGAGTACTTCTCTTGTGTATCGGGTCTTACTACTTGGCAAATGCCCTAACGGTGCTGTGGACAAGGGTTTAATAGAAATGCCGAGCATTTAGTAATGGAAATAAAAATGGCGAAGAGAATAGCCGTGGTGGATGTTGACCTTTGCGTTGGATGCCAGTCCTGCATGTTTGCGTGCAACAGGCGCTTTGGTGAGGCAGGGCTTGCCAGGACTGCGATATTCGTCCAGTCCACAGGAGGTTTTGAGCACGGGTTTGCTGTGAAGGTCTGCAGGGCGTGCAGGGAGCCCCCCTGTGTGAAGGTCTGCCCGACGGGGGCCCTCACCAAGAGGGAGGGGGGAGGTGTGAGGCTGGACTACAGGAAGTGCATATCGTGCGGGAACTGCGTCTCGGGCTGCACCATAGGGGCCATCTTCTGGGATGAGGTTTTGGACAAGCCAACAGTCTGCACGTACTGCGGGTATTGCGTCTCATACTGCCCCTACGGGGTGATAAAATTGGAGGAGGTTGAGGGTGCATGACTGAGGCATCTGTGCTCTCGAAGGTGCTCTACGTAGACCTCAGCAACAAGAGGTACTGGATAAAGGACAGGGGGGACCTCTTCAAAGAGCGTCTCGGCGGGACGGGGGCTGCCATAAGGCTGTTGAAGGAGGAGTGCAGGGAAGGGACAGACCCACTCGCGCCTGAAAGCCCCATAATACTGTGTGTGGGATACCTCAATGGCATATTCCCCTTAGCCTCAAAAACCGTGGCGATGTTCAAATCCCCTCTCACGAAGAACCTGGGCGAGAGTCACGCTGGGGGGAGGTGCGGGGTGGCGATGAGGATGGCGGGTCTCGGGGGCATTGTGATAAAGGGCAAGAGCGAGATACCCGTCTATTTGGTGGTCAACGATGAGGGCGTCAGGTTCAAAGACGCCTCGGCTCTCTGGGGGATGAGCAGTAGCTCCACCGTGGGCAGAATAATTAGGGAGAGAGAAGCTGGCGCGGGCATCAGGGCGATAATGAGGATAGGAAGAGCGGGGGAGAACCTGGTCTCGTATGCAGGTGTGATCACCGAGACCTTTAGGCACTTCGGCAGGCTAGGACTGGGGGCGGTCTTTGGGTCAAAGAAGTTGAAGGCGATAGTGATCCACGGTAGGACAAGCCTCACCCTGAGGGACGCGAGGGGCTACAGGGAGGTTTACGAAGAGCTTTTCAGGAGCTT
>QNVH01000107.1 GCA_004347955.1 Thermoproteota archaeon
ACATAGCCGAGTGGCGCGACCTCGTTCCCGAGGTAGACCCTTATCATGTTCCTCTCCGGTATCTTGCAGTTGACCATCACGTACTGTATGGTTGGTATTATCTCGTAGCCCTTCATGTCAAACCCGCAACTGCGAGCCACGACAGACCCGACGCCGTCCGCTCCCACCAGGTACCTGAACCCGGCAGTCCTCAACTCTCCCTTCCTCTCGTAAACCAGGGACCTGGCCACTCCGCCTTCAAGATTTACCCCCTTAACCTCGCTCCGCATCTGTATATCGCAGCCGGCCGAGGCTGCCTCGCTCGCAAGCGCGTACAGGAATAGGGGCTTGTTCAGGATGTAGCCCCTGTACTCCCCGGAGATCTTGACCATCTTGCTCTCGTCCGGCGGGAATACGTATGCCCCGTCTATTGTGTTAGATATCAGCGAGGGCGACGGGGGTATCTCCGCGGTCTCGAAGGCTGAAGATGATACCGCTTCTGCACAGGCTCTAGTCCCCAAGTCCCTCTCCTTCTCAAGGACGAGTACCGAGAACCCCTTCTTGGCTATCTTCCTCGCAGCCATCAGCCCCGCAGGGCCAGCCCCAACAACAACAGCGTCGTACTCCATTGAGACCACTCACAGATGGCTAAAGGCTTGAGGGGATATAAAAAAGTAATCTTAGGGATTTGAAAGGTTCCGCCCCAAAAATTGTTAAACCCCAAAATTACCCTTCCACGAAGTCCAAAATCCGAGAGCCAGTCAAACCCAGTAATGCTTCCGAATTCAAAAAATCTAACCAGGGCGAAGAACTGCCCGCCGCTTTCAAAACCAAGGAAATTCTTCAATTTAGGTCTTGACTGGGGTCCAATCTGTCTCTGCTCGAACGACTGCATAAACAACTCTATCCATAAGAATTTATGATCCCTCGAAACTCTAATTATAACAGGTAATCGAATTGACAACCTCTTTCAGCAGCATAGGGAAAAAGTGCGCCTCGGCAGGATCTTGAAGAACGGGAGGGCTGTGATATTTGCATTTGACCATGGCTTCGAACACGGGCCTTCCGATTTTCCTGAGGGCAGAGAGTCGCCCAGGACCATAATGGAGCTCGCCGTGAGCGCAGGCTTCGACGCCATAATGACCACAAAGGGCATCGCTAGGGCTACCCATGATCTCTGGGCTGGGAGGGTGCCGCTGATATTGAAGGTCACCGGGAAGACCTCCATAAGGCCGCCGGAGCAGCAGTTCTTGCAGTACTCGATCGGCAGCGTGGAGGAGGCCATCGCCATGGGCGCAGACGGCGTCGCCGCAACAGTCTACTGGGGCTCTCCACAGGAGGAGTTGATGGCAGAGCAGTTCTCTTCCATAGTCTCGATCTCTGACAGTGTGGGCATGCCGGTGATGATCTTATCATACCCGCGCGGACCAGAGATGAGCGACTGGTACAACGTGGAGACCGTCAGGTACGCCTGCAGGGCAAGCGCAGAGCTCGGGGCAGACCTCATAAAGACCTACTACACGGGGTCCGCCGAGACATTCAAAAAGGTCGTGGAGGTCTCACCTGTGCCGGTCCTGATGAGTGGAGGGGCCAGAGCCAAAGAAGTCATCGACTTCCTGAGGGCTGTGGAGAGCGTAATCTCTGCAGGAGGGTCGGGGGTCGTGGTCGGCAGGAACGTCTTCCAGAGCCCAAATTTTGTGGGCTTGGCAAGGGCTGTTATTTCAATAGTCCACAAGGGCGCAAGAGCCGAGGATGCCATGAGCCTCGCCAGGGAATGATTTCTCATGGGTACCAAAATACTGGCTGCTGGGCACATCCTCGTCGACATAAAGGTGAGGGTGAGGGACTTCAGCGAAAAGGACGGCCTCAGCCCGATAAGGGAGGTCAGGTACGGCGTTGGCGGATCGGCAGCCAACGTCGCAATTGGGGTGAAGAGGCTCGGAGGGGAGGAGGGCCTTCTCGGAAAGGTCGGCATGGACGCCTTCGGGAGGATGGCTATAGACGAACTCATGAAGGAGGGCGTCTCGCTGGAGTGGGTCAGGATAGACCCGAGGAGCGAGACGGGCTTCACCATCGTAATAATAAACAAAGATGGAGACTTGGCAATGTACGGGGCAAAAGGCGCCTCGGAGGAGCTCACCCCCGAGGAGGTTTCGTCGGTGAAGTTGGATGGCTACCAGTTTGTACACATAGCGAGCCTCAGGGTAGACACCTCTGTGGCTATAGCGAGGCTCGCCAGAGCAGCCGGCGCGACTGTAACCTTTGACCCAGGCAGGGAGCTTATAAAGAGGGGGCTGAAGCACCTGTCGCCGATGCTTCAGCTGACTGACATCCTTCTACTGAACATGAGGGAGGCCGGCCTCCTGACCGGCTGTGACGCTCCTGAGAAGGCAGCAGAGTCGCTTCTGAAGCACGTCAATAGGGGCATAATCATAAAGCTCGGCGGAGAGGGCGTCTACTACAAAATTGATGGGGAGGAAGGGGGTAGTCCCGGCATTCAGAGTCAAGGCCGTCGACACCACCGGCGCCGGTGACGCCTTTGCCTCCGCCTTCCTAATCAGGATGGGCGAGGGCGCCGACCTAAGGGAATCCATAAGGTTCGGCAACGCCGTGGCGGCAATGAAAGTTACCAAGCTGGGGTCCCACGAGATACCGGTCAGGAGGGAGGTTGAGGCTTTCCTCTCCGGCTACAAACAATGATCTGTCCCCCATTGATGAGTCCCCCTGTATGCTGATTCTCCGTTGCAAATAACCCAATTTTGCTCCCACGTCCCTCCCAAACCCACTGGATCACAGGGGAAGGCAAACCTCTGGCTCAAATCAATAAAACCTCGGCTTTCAAGCACAATTACCCTCAGGAGTTCAATCCCTCGAAAAGGCTCCAAGGCTCGCCTCCATAGACTCGAGTACGTCCCTCATTCTGCCGTAGAGGAGGTAGATCACAAACGCTGTGAAAGTAGCTATTATCAGGAGGATCGTGGCGCTGGCTACGCCTGCCTCCAGATAGTTTGACAAAATGCCGCGCAGTATGGATGT
>QNVH01000011.1 GCA_004347955.1 Thermoproteota archaeon
TTTCCAAGATTACCGCCTCAGTGTTACTGAGATTAAAAAAAGTAATATTTTTAGTTTATGTTTCTTATGAAACAAAACATAAACATCTCGCAGTAAAGCTTTCAGGAACCAAGGGTCGACAGGGTGGGAGATCGTTGCGGTCAAACCTTCACACTGTGAGTGGTCAACACACTCTCGGGCTGAAGCCGGGAGATTCTTGCACACAGCCCCTTCAGCGCTCGGAGGCACATCTGTTTCAGCATTCGCCCCTTCTTTGCTCAGGGAGTATCTGCAAGGGCTGTGCCACCAGCCCATTAACGGCTTCTTCGCTTGAAGAAGCCCTATATTTGCTCGAACCCCCCAGCCCAGTTCGGTCCGAACTTTTTTCGAAGGACGTCTGAAAGACATAAAAATACAAATTTCACCAAAAATGTTTTAACCTTCTGCCATTAACTACGATTAAAATCGGGGCTTCTTGGGCTTCCTTGTAGCCCAAATCTAGCAACTGATTGGGATAAGGGGAGAGGGATTGCCAGATAAAGAAGTATATTTCAATCCTAAGAGCACGAGACCGATTAGAGAAATCAGAGGAGCAGGACTCTTCTCCGGAAAGGATTCGCTTTATGCAATCTACTTAGCCGAAAGGTACGGAGTGGTAGTTACAGATCTGATATCTCTCATACCAACATTTGACAAACCAGCAGGACACATAGAGAACCTTCCAATACTACAAAAGATTGCTAGGAACATGAATAAGGAGCTCACAGTCATAAGCCTACAAAAAGGGAGAGACGCGCTCGTTGAAGCACTTATCAGAATGGGAGTAGAAGCACTCGTTGCCGGGGACGTTCTGGTAGAGGATCATGTAAGGTGGCTTCAAGAGATTTGTAAATTGGCAGGAGTAGCGCTTATTGAGCCTCTATTCAATAAGGACACATTAGCTGTATTAATGGATATGATGCACGCAGGGTTCAAAGCAACCATCATATGCGTGGACACAGATTTCCTCGGGGAGGAATGGCTCGGCTTTACTCTCTCCAAAAAGACTCTAAATGAGTTCCTATCTAAAAAAGGCAACATAGATCCGCTAGGGGAAAATGGCGAGTATCATACAATCGTAATAGATTGCCCCCTTTACAAAAGACCACTAAGCATTAAGTCATGGGAGAAGCACAGGTCTGGGAAAATCAGCTATATCACTATTGAAAGTCAACCACTCCACGACTGAAGTCGGGAGTTTCCTTAGGTGATTTCTATAAGGAAATCGTGATACTAATGTTGCTCGTAGTACACTTGATATCACAAAGTCCGAGCACTTAGGATAAAGACCTACTTATTTCGAACCTGCCATTCATAGCTTTGTGTTTTTAAGTAATTTTGACATGAATTCCTCCGCTTTGAATAGCCCCAGTCCGCCTCTCCTGGCCGCCGTCTCGGAGTACTCTTCTATCCCGTCTCTGGGGAAGGATCCCCCAGCAATAACCACCGGTACAGGATCGTTGGTATGGCTTCGAAGCTCTACTGAAGTTGTATGGTCCGAAAGAAGAGCTATCCGGGTGTTTTCCAAGGCGATATTGTCAAGGACCTCCCCGAGCATTCTGTCAACCTTCTTGATCATCTCGATTTTTCCTTCCAGGTTTCCATCGTGGCTTAGCTCGTCGGTAGCCTCGATGTGCAGTAAGACAAGATCTTTTTCTCTCAATGTTTCAAGGGCCGCCTTCGCCTTTCCGTGCAGGTCTGTATCGAAATTACCTGTGGCCCCAGGAACATCGACGACAGACATTCCGCAGAGAGTACCAATGCCCTTTATTAAGGGGACGCCAGCTACAACGGCTGCCTCAAACCCATACCTGTCTGAAAATTTCGGAAGGTTTGTTTTCGTACCGCCCCCCCACGGGAGAACTGCATACTTTTTCCCAGACTCACTTTCATGCTCTGAAATTTTCAAAAAACGACTCAGGATTTCGGCAGTATATTTAGCTTCTTCTGTTCTCTCAAGTGGGACAAAATCAGGGATGGACGCAAAGCGCTTTGGTTGGGTTGTAACAATATTGAGGGTCAGCATTTTTCCTCGAAGGAGGAGGACACCTCTAAATCCCAATGTGTGCTTAAAGAGAATCTCAACGTCTTTTAACCCCTTTGAGCATGCAACTCGTATGCGTTCCTCAAGGCGGAGAGCCTCCTCTTTTGGTAACTCTGCTTTCTCATTAAGAATTGTTCTCCCAGGACCTATCTCACATATGTTGCATCTGAAGGCAAGGTCCCATTTGTTCATGTCCACTCCCGCTCCGGCAGCTTCGAGCGGTCCTCTACCGGTATAGTACTTCTCAAGGTCATAACCTAATATAGAGAGAACTGCCAAGTCGCTACCTAGAGTAATATTTGTTTTTTCAGGAGCCATTATCCCTGATGAGCCTATCGAAGCCAAGTAGTTCATATTCTCTGCATCGGCCAACTCGAGGGGAGTACGTCCACAGAGTTTACTTATGGGGCGATCTGCCATACCGTCAACGACCACTATTAAGAAACGCATACGAATTGGGATTGGAAAGCTTTTTATTTAACATTTTTTACTATCTGGATGGATATACCATCCAGGAGGAGGATTATAATGAAAAGGATGAGCGCCCTCGTCGCAATAATCTCTTTATTGGTTGTGACAAACACAATTGCAGTTATTTATATGACGAATAGCATAGCCGATCTGAACCGTAGCGTCCAATCGATTAACACAACAGTCAGTGGTCTTAAAAATGACTTATCTTCCTTTGAAAGCGAATTAAGAGTGGTTAAAGAGTCGTACTACCCCCTTCTAATAAAAGATGCGCTTGGAAGAGTAGTAACGATAAACTCAGAGCCCATGAGGATCGTTTCAGGCGCTCCGTCGATAACAGAAACGCTCTTTGCCCTAGGGGCTGCAAGGAAGGTCGTTGGCGTGGACACTTATTCCAACTATCCAAATGAGCTTTTGGAGCTGAAAAACAACGGCACAATAGTCACAGTAGGAGGAGTGACCACACTTGATCCGGAGAAGGTAGCCGCCCTAAGACCCGATCTTGTTTTGATAGATGCCGGCTTGCAGTCCAAATTTGTACCTGCTTTGGAGGGACTTGGGTTGACTGTTGTAGCAGTAGAATCTAAGAGTGTAGAGGACATCATAAACAACATCCAGCTGATTTCAAAGGTGACTTTTAAACTGGAGGAGGGAACAAGAGTAGTTGCGCAGTTGAAGAGTGCTATGCAGGAGGTACGCCAGAAAGTCTCTGCTTCGCCTCCCACGAAGATTCTTTACCTTGTGTGGCCCGACCCAATGTATACGGCGGGGAAAGACACCTACATTAACGAGCTCATATCGATAGCTGGTGGGGAGAATGTTTTCAGTACCAGAAGTGGATGGTTCGTGGTTAACCCCGAAGACGTAGTCTCCGCGAGACCAAGTGTAATTATAATGAGTTCTATGGCTCTGCCTAAGAGCGCTGAGGCGCTCTTCTCCTACTTCAGGACGCTACCAGGTTTCGAATATCTGGATGCCATCAAAAACAATAGGGTGTACATACTCACGGGCGAGGCTTCAAATGCGCTTGAGAGGGCTGGACCTAGAGCGGCAGACGCGGTCTTCATACTGGGTTACATCCTTCATCCAGAGGCGTTCAATGCGTCACTGCCCAACTTTATCAGCGAATATGCTACCTACATAAGGAGATAGAAATAGAAGATGCCACCTCATTTCAAACAGAAGAGGTTGAGGTTTGCGGCGTATTTAACAACTTTAATTTTTTTTATGAGTGTAGCACTGATAACATCCCTAATGATAGGTAGTTTTGCGCTTTCGCCTAATGAGATTTTAGAAATATTGTTCCACCCAGATAAAAATCCTGTAGCATGGAGCATAGTGGTCAACTACAGAGTCCCGAGGATGCTTCTAGCCTCTATAACAGGATTTGTCCTTGGCGTCTCAGGAGGGGTGATCCAGACCCTGACCAGAAATCCGCTGGCGGACCCTTATATAACGGGGATGTCATCGGGTGCTGCGCTCGGGGCAGCCGTGGCGTTCGTCATCCCTTTCTTGCCCATCTACGCGATCCCATTTTTCGCTTTCATGGGAGGCGTTTCGACGCTGCTATTGTGCATGCTGTTGGCAAAGAAAGCCAATGCAGGACCGATCGGTTTCATACTTGCTGGAATAGCCGTAGGAACCTTCAGCAGCGCCCTGTTAATGATCATACTTGCGTTGGTCTCAGAGAAGGCCCACGGAATTTTAAACTGGATTTATGGTTCCTTCTCGACCTCCACTTGGACAGAGATCAAGGTGGCGTTGCCGGTAGTGGTCCCTGCGACATTATATTTACTCGCAAAGGCAAGGGATTTAAACTTACTATTGCTTGGAGAGGAGCACGCGTCTCAACTAGGGGTGAGAGCGAAGACGCTTTGGAGGCTCACGCTGGTGGCGTCCAGCCTAGCCGTCGCAACATGTGTCTCCTTCAGCGGGATAATCGGCTTCATAGGATTAATGGCACCACATATGGTCAGACTCCTTGTTTCATCCGACAATCGCTTTGTGTTGCCCCTTGCGGGTCTCACGGGCGCACTCCTAATGCTCTTATCTGACGATCTGGTGAGGAGTCCCATGAATCCGATCGCCGAAATCCCGGTTGGGGCCGTCACATCCATGATGGGGGTGCCATTCTTTGTGTTTCTACTACTGAGGAGGGGGAGCAGGTTTGGTATGTAGTATAGTTGTGAGTGGAGTTACAGTCCGTTTCGAATCCTCTGTGGTTTTAGATGGCGTAATTTTTAGCGTGAATAGAGGAGAGGTTCTGGGGGTACTGGGTCCCAACGGTTCAGGTAAGACCACACTGTTGAGGAGCATCGCCCGGGCCATAAATCCCACGTCTGGAGAGATTCTAGTCTTCGGCAGACCAGCATGGGATTACACCGAAGAAGAATACTCTAAGGTGGTTTCAGCAATGTTGCCGAACTGGCCGGGCGGTTTCAGCATGAAGACTTACGAAATCGTCCTGATGGGTTGCAGGAACAGATCGAGGAACTTTTGGTGGGAAGAGGAGGAAGAGTTGGAAGTTGCTAAGGAGGCCCTGCAACTCCTTGGCGCTCTGGACCTCTTCGAGAGGGACTTCGATAAACTGAGTAGCGGTGAGCAGAGGAAGGTGCTGATCGCCAAGTCCCTCGCCCAAAGGACAAACATAATTCTCCTCGACGAGCCTGTTGCATATCTCGATATAAAGCACAAGCTTGAGGTGATGAATGTGCTGAGGACTCTTGCAGAACTGGGCAAGACTGTTGTGGTCTCCCTCCACGAGCTTGAGCTCGCCTCAGGATACTGCGATAAGCTCTTGGTTTTGAATCGCGGAAAAATCGTGGCTGCGGGGGAGCCAAGGAGCGTGATCTCCGAAGATCTGTTGAGGGAGGTCTACGGAGTTGAAGCGGAGGTGAAGTGGGATGGCGACCACAACTACCCCCTCATAATACCGAAGACGAAGAAGATTCCCAAGGAGGAGATTGTTTGCTTGAGGTGAATCTCAAGGAAGAGCTCGTTAGGCTCTTGACAATCGCTATCTTGAGGGGATCTGCTGATGGAATAATACTGTCGGGCGGGATAGATAGCAGCCTCTTGGCTGCGATCGCCTCGAGGTTGAGGAAAATGACTGGGGTGACGGTAGCATTCGAAGGAGCCCCTGCAAACGATGTTTATCACTCCTCTCTCATCGCTGAGAGGATTGGCATGAAGCACATACTTCGAAAGTACAGTTTTGAGGATGCAGCTCGTGCCGCAAAGGAGGTTGTTAAGATAACTAAGAGCTTCGACCACGTTGCCATAAGAAATGACATCACAATCTACCTTGCGCTGGAAACATGTGCGGAGGAAGGTATAGATGTAGTTATGACGGGGGATGGCGGGGATGAACTCTTTGCGGGCTACGAATATATGACGAGAATGAGCGAAAATGAGCTCTCTGAATACATAAACTCTCTGTCCGAANTTTGGACATTTTCGGCACCATCATTGGCACGATCTCTGGACCTGAGGGTGATCCAGCCTTACCTTGATAAAGAGGTCGTCGATTTTGCAAAGAGGTTGCCATACCATTGGAAGATCAGGAAATTTGGAGGTCGGGTCTACGGGAAGTGGATTCTGAGGTCGATCCTGGAAGACCTTGGGCTCCCAGAGATCGCTCACAGAGACAAAGAACCCATTGAGATTGGAAGCGGGAGCTTTCTCATATCCAAAATCCTGCTTGAAAGGCTTGGCGATGCGGCGAGGGAGATCGAGGCAGAGGCGCTCAAAGAGGGCATTAAATTCTGGAGCAGAGAGCAGATCTATTTTTATGGGATATTCAAAGAGACTTTCGGCAAGACTCCAAAGGCAAAGGATGGTGAAAGGGGGTGTACCTGTTGCGGCGCACCTCTACATCCGAAGAAGATCCATTGCTCTCTATGCGGTTTTTTAAATGAGGGGGCAAAAGCATGGGGAAAAAAGGCTTAGCATTCTTCTCAGGAGGCAAAGATTCATTGTTTGCCGTTTTTAAGGCCAGGGAGAAAGGGGTCCCTGTCGACCTTCTTTTATTCAACACCCACGACTTTCCCAGACCAAATGTTCATGAGATCAACGGTGCTCTGGTCCGAGCCATAGCCTCGCTTACTCAGATACCATTTTACACACTTCACCTTGAGAACGGACAAGAGTTCTCAAAACTCCGCAAATTTTTTTCTCAGCACAACGTAGGATGGGTGGTAACCGGTAATATTAACTCTGAAGATCAACTCAGATGGTACGAGGATTTGTGTGAGGAGGTTGGGGCCGAACTTCATGCTCCACTTTGGGCAGGGAACTGCTCATCCAGCATCAATGTCCTTGCCGAAGAGGTTGCCTCGGGGATTAAGGCTATTATCTGCGACCTGGACTCCTCCGTTCTCAGTGAGGATCTACTTGGGAGGGTAATCGGTACGGATCTGGTCGAGGAGTTTTCTTCAATAGATCCATGTGGAGAAGGCGGGGAATATCACACCCTGGTGCTAGATGCGCCCATAATGCGGGGAAGGATCTTTTTGGAGAAGTTGAACGTCCTGGAGGTGGGGAACCGATTTATGCTCAAAGTGGAGAAGTTCAGGGTGGAGCCGAAGGCTGGTGAATTATTTTTTGAGGGCATCTAGGTGGTTTTGTATGGATACAATCGCCAACCACGGCGGCGATACCTTCGAGGTTTCGGAGAAGATAGGGCTCCCCCCGGAGTGCATAATTGACTTCAGTTCTAGTGTGAATCCATACGGTCCGCCGCCTCGCGTCCTCGACTCGATCAAATCTTCCCTCCAGCACATCAAGTCTTACCCGAACAGGTCCTACCAGAGATTGAGGGAGGGCATAGCCAATTATGCGGGCGTTGAACCGGAGGAGGTCATTCTCGGCTGTGGTTCTGCAGAACTCATCCACTCGATAACAATGAGATTCGTGAGGGGGTCCATGGTCCTCCCCCTCCCTACCTTCAGCGAGTTTGAGGCAGCAGCCGCTGCTTTGGGTCTTGAGGTGCGGCCCGTAGAACCCTGCGATCTGAGTTTGAACTTGGACGGAGCAATTGAGGCTATCAAACGCGAGCGCGCAGGTTGCGTCGTGATATGCAACCCAAACAATCCGACTGGGGAAGTTTTAGAGACCAAAAAAATCCTGGAACTGGTTGAGACGGCGGCGGACGCGAGGACTTTTGTAATTGTTGATGAGGCCTATTACGAGCTATCGGAGGGTGCGGAGACTCTCGCAAATTTAGCTGGGGAATTTTCTAACCTTTTTGTTTTGAGGTCCCTCACCAAACCTTTCGGTTTCCCAGGGTTGAGGGTCGGTTACGGGGTATGTAACCCCGGACTGGCCAAGAAGTTCGAGGCCACCGCCATAAGCTGGAGGGTTGGGNTATTGGAAGAAGTAGCAGCTCTCTCGGCGCTTGAGGAAAAGGACTTTCTTATTAATTCAAAGAAGATGATTGCTTATGAGAAGAATAATCTGTATGAGGGTATAAAATCCATTAANGGGCTTGTACCCCTCCCATCCCGGGCAAATTTTTTCATGGTTGATGTCAATAGGAGCGGCTTTTCTCCGAAGAGTTTAAGGTGGAAGTTGCTCTCCTATGGGGTCCTTGTAAGAGATCTGAGCTCCGTAAAGGGCCTGCGGGGTTCTTACATCCGTCTCTCTGTGAGGCAGGATCATGAGAATGAAGTGCTGTTGGACGCCCTCCGCAACCTGACTTCATCAATGGGAAAATTATTCCCAAACAATCCGGTTTGTGCTGAACGTAGGTGCCACTCCGGGTGGGTGGAAGACTGTAGGCTCTGCTTCTGTCCTTTCTACCCTTGCTTCGATATCACAACAGGCGGTAAATTCGTGGAGCGGGAGGCTGGGGGCTATGTTTGGTCATGTAAAGACTGCTCGTGGGTACACCGTAAGGATGTCGCAGATAGGGTGCTGCAGGAGCTTTCTGGCTTTGATATGTGTTCTGTTGATCCAGAAAAGCTTCTAGAGGTCAGGCGACGAGTTTTGGGGGAACTCCATCCTTGATTTCTGAGCCCATTATTCTACTGTGGCTTGCCTTCTTCCTTGACTTAATTGTCGGAGAGCCTCCAAGTTTTCTGCACCTGACCGTCTGGATAGGGAGGTCTGCAGGGATCTTCGAATCGTTGCTTAGGAAGTCAATTAAAAGAGAGAGGTTCGCTGGAATTCTGCTCGCACTTTTGTCTCTGTCCCTTTTCATTTCCTTTGTTTTTGTCGTTACAGAACTATTGGTTGGCACATGGTGGCTGAAAATAGCAGTCTCAACATTAATTCTAAAGATGACCTTCGCGTTCAACAGCATGTTCAGGCACGTCCTCCCAATAATGAGATCTCTTGACTATGATCTCGTGCAGGCCAGGAGGCACCTTTCCCTTGTGGTTAGGAGGGATACCTNCTCGCTCGACGAAGCTCATGTGGCGTCCGGGGCTATAGAAACCGTTGCCGAAGGATTTGTGGATGGTTTTATCTCGCCAATATTCTATTATTCTCTGTTTGGACTGCCAGGCGCCGTCGCATACAGGGTTATAAATACACTAGATTCTATGGTTGGGTACAAGGACGAGCGTTACCTGCATCTCGGTTGGTTCTCTGCAAAACTCGACACTATAGCAAACTATGTACCCGCGAGGTTGGCTTCCGTGATTTTCGTTTTCTCAGCATTTATTCTGGGAAAGGACTGGAATAGGGGGATTTGCGCAGCAAAAAAGTACCATTCCGCTACAGAGAGTATAAACGCAGGATGGCCGATGTCGACAATGGCTGGAGTTTTGGGGGTCAGACTAGAGAAGGTTGGTGCATATGTCCTTGGAGAGGAGTATGAACCACCATCTTCCAAAAAGATCCAAGAGTCACTGAAGGTCTTCTCGGTGGCTGCGGTCTTCACGCTCATACTTTCATCATTGTTAATAATGGCTGTGGGGTGGATCCATGAAATGGTCTTTGTTTGATGGTATCCGGTTGAATGTAGAACGGGAAGCCATCACAGTCGAGAGCGAGAGGCCACTCAGGGTACTCAGCTCCGCTCCTGTAAACGGGGGATTAAGGTTCTCGAGCAAGATCGTGAACCTTTGGATACCGAAAGAGTTCTACAACAACCCTGAGGAGTACTTTAAGGTGAAAGGAAAGTCTATAGTGTGCGATGATACTGCGGTTTGCTTAATGACAGGGGCAGACTTGACAAAGGCAGGAATTGCCGAAAGAGCCGAAGGAGAAATACGCGTATTTGCCATCGTTACCGCCGGTGTTTCAAATGCCACCTCGGTGACGGATGGTTGTGCTCCGAAGAGAGCGGGCACAATTAACACGATCATATTGGTGGACAGGGAGTTGACAGAGGGCTGTATGGTCAATATTGTGGCAACCGCAACTGAGGCCAAATGCAAAGCACTCTCTTCGCTGGATGTGAGAAGTGCGTCAAGTAAGGATCAGGCAACAGGGACCTCCTCCGATGCGGTTTTGGTCGCGTCAGCCGGTAAGGGTACGGCGCTTGAATACGCAGGTACCGCTACTGAGCTTGGTTGGCTTGTTGGTTTGTGCGTGGAGGAGGCTGTGAAAAAAGCGATAATTAACCACGACAACCTTGTGCCAGAGAGAGCACTCATTCTAAGGCTAGGAGAGTACGGCATAACACTTGAAGACCTCGTCTCTGCTGCCATGGAGATGTACGTGGAGCACCCCAACTTCTCAAAAGAAGATGCGAGAAGGATCTTTGAGAGGTGCCTCTTGGAGACCATGAGCGACGTCAATGTGGCGTCGCTTGTGATGGCCGCGATGAGGTTGAATGATGATGGTAAGAGGGGCTTAATACCATCCATGGATAGAACACGCTACAACAGTGATCCAGTGGAACTTGTGGCCGACGAGATACTGGGGATTTCCATAGCAATATACATAGCGGGCTACAATGGGCTCTTCGAATTTTATAGATTCGACAGGAAGAAACCAGGAATCCTGAGCAGGCTCCCCCCTTTTGTTGATGATGCCATAGGGGCGCTTCTGGCAGGAACTTCAAGCAGAATGTACTCTGAGATGCTGAGAAGGGGTTGAAAGTGGGAGCAAAGGAAGGGTTAAGGTCAACCATATCATTTTTGACTGTNCTTCCTATCGGAGAGGGCAACCTAGAGGACATGGCAAGACATGCCTACTTCTTTCCCCTTGTGGGTGCCTTGATCGGGCTGATCAGCGGAGGTTTAGGTTTTATACTCTTCCGGACATTGCCCCCGCCGTTGGCTGGGATCCTCGCCCTTCTCACACTCCTGCTCCTCACTGGTCTAAACCATCTGGATGGCGTTTTGGATCTGGGGGACGCGCTGATGTTCAGAGGGACTAAAGAGGAGCGCATGAAAGTACTCCATGACAAAAATCACGGCGTAGGGGGTATAGCGGCCCTGTACTTTTTGCTCTCCATAACGGCAGTGGTGGTAATGCTCACGGGAGAGCGCATTTTCACGTCATTCATTATGGCGGAGACGTATGCGAAGCTATCGATGGTGATGGGAGGGTGTTTTGGAAAGCCACACGACCGAGGCATTGGAAGGATTTTCATACTAGAGGTTCGGAAAGGAATAGTCAAAAATTTATTCTTGGGGATTGTGGCAACAGCATCCGTGACTCTCGCCCTCGGACTGCCTTTTTTGACGTTAGTTGGATTATTTATTATTACGCTATTTTCCATTATTTGGACGAGTTACCTCAATAAAGTATTTGGATGTATAACGGGCGATATGCTGGGATGCATGAATGAGATCTCGAGACTCATTTGTCTTTTCTTATTCTGGGTTTCTGAGGTGAGGTGATGTGGCATTAACAGCGATTGTTATGGCAGGTGGTAAAGGAGAGCGCCTAAAGGCAGATGTGGAGAAGCCACTGCTCATGGTTGGGAGAAAGCCAATGATTCGCAGGGTCATAGAGGCGCTCTTAGCCTCCCCTTCGGTTGGCAAACTCGTAGTAGCGGTATCTCCTAACACGCCCAAAACCAGAGAGTATGTGTCCGGAATCAGGGGAATTGAGCTTCTGGAGACCTCGGGGAACGACTATCATGAAGATGTGAAGGATGTGATCCGTAAAGTAGGGGTGGGGCACTTCCTCATTGTATCTGCCGACCTGCCGCTTCTCTCGCCTGAGGCGGTGGAGAAGATAATAAGGAGGTATTTCGAAAAGAAGAAACCAGCACTCACAGTTGTCGTGCCCCTCGATGAATTGTCGGTTTATGGCACGAGCACCACATACGTGATGAGAATAGGCGGAGAAAATTATGTGCCCTGCGGGATAAACATTATTGATGGAAGTGAGATAAATCAAAATTACATTGATGAAGATCTTTATATCTGGAAAGATCCCGAGGTCTTTATTAACGTGAACACTCTTCAAGATCTTCTCATCGCAGAGGGCATTCTTAGAAAAAGAGAGAGGCAGAGTAACGACCAACAATGGATAAAAAGCTATGGAGGCGTGCAACTTGGGCAGGGTTTATGACATCATTACAGATCCTAATGAGGATGAGGGGAGGGCTTTCTTAGATCGCATAATAGGAAAGAGGCCATTATTTATATGCGTCATCGGGACAACGGAGACCGCAAAGATACCTGGGATCTCGGCTGCCGGAGCCAACCCACAGATCACAGACTACACCCCGCCTGCAGATGTAGAGCTGCTCTACTATGGAAAATGCAAGAGCATAGATGGTGTGCCCGTGACGCCGGAGGGAATACCCACGCCTGCCATCATAACAATGTCTGCCCTCAGGCTTGCAGAAATACCTTACATAGTCCTGAATGCCGGCGTCAATGTGAAGCCAAAGACTCCTTACTTTGAGGTCGATGGCAAGCCAGGAAGGGACATAAGATCAGGGAGGGCTGTCGAGAATCCAGAAGAGATCTTTGAGAGATCCCTGCTGATAGGCAGAAATCTGTCAGGAGTAGCGGACTATTTGGTGGTAGGGGAGAGCATCCCTGGCGGAACAACAACCTCATTAGCAGTACTTCTTGCTATGGGGGTGGATGCCGAAGGTAAGGTGAGCAGCAGTATGCCAGATAATCCACATGAACTGAAAATAAGGGTAGCACGAGAGGGGCTTGAGGTCGCAAAGCGGTCTATAGGAGCATCGTTAGCGAACCCCTTCAAGGCAATCTCGGCCGTGGGAGATCCCATGATCCCTGCATGTGCGGGGTTAATTTGTGGAGCAGCAGAGAAAATACCTGTTTTGATGGCTGGGGGCACTCAGATGTGTAGTGTACTTAACGTGGTCAGAAATCTTTCCCCAAAAGTCTTGAGCAATTTGGCGATTGGAACAACTCGCTGGATCATAGAAGACAAAACTTCGGACATTAGAGGGCTAGTCTCGCAGATCGCACCAGTGCCGATCTTGGCTATCAACCTAAACTTCTCGGACTCAAAATTTAAAGGGCTGAGAGCCTATGAGAGGGGTGTGGTGAAGGAGGGCGTAGGGGCAGGGGGATCTTGCATAGCGGCAGTTATGAAGACAAATGGTTTGCTGGACCGCTATTTGTTATTCAGAGAGATTGAGAAGAACTATGAAGCGCTTCTTGCCTCCGTTAGATAGTTGGCATTTTTATGGTATGGCCACCCCTATCTCTCCCACTCCAGCCGTAGAAAGTACCAAAATATATAGTTAGACGGATGCCAACCTCAATTTTGTGATAGAAGCNCGGACTGTTAGATTATGCGGAGAGCCTTGAGACGGAGGGGCTNNTNCCGCGTAACTTAACTCAGCCTGGGAACGGCTTGATAGTACATGTGCGGGGAGGGTTCGACCTTATGTTGGAGGGCGTGCCATCACCACTCCAGTTATCGCTATCCTTTAAAGGCCTCAGGATTATGCAAGATTTTACATGCCTCCATGTGGAGGGATCAAAGGTTTAAACTTTCAAACTTTTCCGTATCACATCAAACAGGGACTTTTGCACTAATTCTCTCTTCATATCGTCTGCCTCTTCCTCAGAAAATTTTGTCCTCCCCGTTTGGCGAAGCGAAATTAACCTTTGTAACAGGGCATTCTTTTCTATGCCCTTGAAGGTCCCTCTGAGAAATAAGACNCCCTCCAAAAAACCACCCAATTCCCAGAACTTTTCTGCCGTACACCATGAGTAAGAGGCTAAATAACCCTTATCGGGGAACCTACGATCTTCGAATAAAGTGAAGTGCATCCCCGTTCTCTCCAGAAGGTCCCTGCCCTCAATCAGAAGGGGTTTTGGCGAGAGGTACCCAAGTCCAAGATACGGTTTCAAATACCAGCACTCCCCACTTCTTCGAATTATTGGTGAGATAGTGCCGTTTGTGGAGAAGAGAAGCCTGAGAGCAAAAATCTTCAGATCGCCCCCGTTCAGATCCTCAATGAACTTCAACGTGGGATAGGGAGGGGTCTTTAGGCGCGTGGAGTATGTCGGGGAGAGCTTGAGCAGGCTCTCTGCCAATCCTTTGTGGTAGACCTGCACGACGTAACAATCTCTCGCTCTCAGGTAAGTTGTTTTTGGTTCTCTTCCAATGACAATGCGGGTTAGTTCGGTAAAGAGTCTACAGAGCATTGGCTGTTTGTTGTAGAAACGGACACACTCATTCTTGTAGACCGTTCCCTTCCCCAGCACCATGACAGCCAAGAGCCGAACCAGATCGCTCTTCCCAGCTCCGCAGTTTATAAGGTCATCAACATATCTAGCGGCATAGACCACGACAGGTGTTAAAAGTGTTGAAGCCATAAAGGCTCCAACCTCATCTTTTCCTATGATGAGGGAGGAGCATGCCATCGAATCGATCATAATACGAATCACCTGGGGCCCTCATGGTTCCATCCTAATGGAGCGTACCTCCGTATTCGAAGGTCGGGATTAAACATGGAAGCCAGACAGAATGGTGAGAACCTTGTTGGACCTCCACATTTTCCCGACCTTCCTAGTTAAGATCTACTAGAAGGAATAAATCCCCTACGGAATTGAATTCTTCTAAGGAAATGCACAAGAAATCAATTCCCTTAGCCAAAGAGAACATTTGGATTTGTATTATAAGGGTCTTCACCACCAAAATCGCACGGAATTATTCCGGTGAGTTTGGATATGTCTAAGAAGACATCAACCATATCTGTGGTCTTTTGGGTCGTGGTTGCCTTACTCGCCCTATCTACATTTGTAGCTCAGTACTACGCCTTTACAAACCCCGTACAATACTGGTTCTACTTCGGGTGGATAGCATGGTGGCAGATGTACAGCATAATCTGGTACTCCGTCGCAGCGGTGATTTATGTTGTGCACTTGAAGTACTGGAGACCAAGTAAGCCCTCGGGCGGCAAGGAGAGCGGGGGTGCAGAGTGACATGGAGCCATGGTATAGCGGGATGGGCGCGATCGTACTGGCACTGGTGACAGTCCTGTCGTTGATCCTCATAAGCATAGGTATAATTGCTTACAGGGCCTCTAAGAAGACGGCACACGATTACGTACTCGCAGGTGGCGGATTAGGATTGATCGTTTACTTCTTCACAAGCGCCTTCACCATAATGAGTGCGTGGACATTCTATGGCCTTGCTGGGTATGTGTACGGGTCTGGTATGGGCATAATTATCCCATGGTACATGTTCATCCACCTTTTCCAGGCACTGCTCCTCGGCTTTTTTGGTCTGAAGCTCTGGGCTGCATCAAGGCTTTATGGGCATGTGACTCCATTAACTCTGTTCTGCAGCAGGCTGGGCAACGAGAAAATAACGCCAATATTCTCTGCAGTGAACTTGGTATTCCTCATAGTTTACATGGCCCTCCAGCCCACCGCGATAGCCCTCGGTTTGAACATCCTTATCGGCGCTCCCTTCGAGTTTGGCTTCTTTTATGGGGTGATAATATCCACAATTATGATAGTCTTGGGCGGCATGAGGTCAGCTGCGTGGGGAAATGTCATCATGGGCATATGGTTCATCATAGCGTTCTTTGGGACTTTTGCCATAGCGGTGGCGGCTCTTCCTGGTGGACTGCCCGCCGCTGCCCAGGCAGTCAGCACAAGTACGCCATGGGTGTACTCGAACCCTGACCCATTCGGTCCCCTCAAATTAACAGGGATAGAGAGGACAGCCTATGCGTTAGGATACATACTCTCTGGGTTCTCTGGCTGCCTTTGGATCCACCTACTCTATCTTCCGATGACGGCAAAGCACCCGAAAGTCCTCCGAAGATACCCTCCGTTACAGATGATCCTCTTCTGCATAATCTTCACGGTGATGGCATGCACCATGGGTGCTACAATAGGCAAATACCTGCCATTGGGGACTTTCAGGGCCGACCAAGTGGTCCAAGTACTCGCTACAAAGCTCGGTGGGACGTGGTGGGGCGCCTTCGTGTATATAGGTGCTTTCTGCGCCGCCGTAACAACCATAGTCACGATGCAGGTTGCGGCAGGATCCCTCTTCTCTATTGATATTATCGGCACGTTCAAGAAAGATCTGCCGGAGCGACTCCGCCTAATACTTACAAGGATCTTCTTGGTGGTCGCAACTGTTATAGCCGCGTACTTCGGGTGGCTTGCCACATTCGGCTGGCAGAGCATCGGACTACCGGGTCCAGTTCCGCTTGCGGACTTCCTCAACATCCTTGCATCCCCTGGCTTCGCCCTCAACGTGGTCCTCCTCATTTCATTGTACTGGAAGAGGGCAACCTGGATAGGTGCGTTATCTTCTTTTGTGGTCGGATTTGCAGTACTCGCACTAGGGTATGTCTACCCTCCCTTCATGCAGGCCGTTACCGGGGTAAGGGGGGTACCTGCATTGGTCCTGGCATTACCAGTAGAGCTCGTCGTGTTCTTCGTGGTATCCTACCTAACTAAACCAGCGCCGCCCGATCTCATAGAGAATTACTTCACAAAGGTAGATGAATACATCTACCAGTCCATGACGGAGGAAAAAGAGGCAAAGCTCGTGGCAGAAACCAAGGAATCGAAGGGTGAGGCTGTAACCCCAAAGGCACCATAAAGCCGTTTGCACAACACACTACCATACTTTTTTCTTCTCCATAAATAGTGAGTTTAGAGGGGAAAATATGATTTGTTCCATGGTGGTTCTAGTCAATTTGAGTTTGTCAAAAAATTGGTGTCGGGCTATACTAGAGATCAGGAAATCATTGTAGAAAATCAAAGCATAAAGTATAGGACTTGGACTTAGGGAAGTTTATGATAAAAACAGTAACTTACAACATGGACCTGGGACTCAAAGCACAAGGCAAAATTACTGCAACACCACTCGAGGACATAAAATTAGCTAAAGTTCGAGGCAGAAAGGATATGGGAAGAGGGAGATCTCTTTGGGCGATTGATACCACAAAAGTTAATCCGAAAGTTGTGAGGACGTTCGCCTTAGAATACGCAGTTAACTTTTCGCCGGGTGGAGATATCAG
This sequence comes from Thermoproteota archaeon, assembly GCA_004347955.1. Taxonomy (GTDB): domain Archaea; phylum Thermoproteota; class Methanomethylicia; order Methanomethylicales; family Methanomethylicaceae; genus WYZ-LMO10. Next base: position 16,920 of record QNVH01000011.1, read on the forward strand.
ACCAGTTCCTTTGGAACCTTGTCTGGCTCGTAAGCCACCATTGGCTTAATACCTGCTCTACTCAACCGGNTGACGACATAAGGGTGGCGGGAACTGCAACACGGCTGGAGACAAACGATTTATAAAGGGTCTTTAGAGTATTATTCGTGGCAAGTAAGAAGGCTCTTCTCATCAGCGTGGGTACCGGGACGAGAGAGGGTGCCGAGGNCAGTCTGGCGGGGGCGTTAAGTTACTGNNTTGAACACCACAACCCCGACCATGTCTTCTTTGTGGTCACCANGCAGAGCAAAGAGAAGACCCTCCCAATAATNTTGGAGCGGATCAGAGGATACGACCATGAAGCGATAGAGATATCGAGCGCGGACGATGTTCAACAGATCTATGAAGAGCTCGAGCCGAGGGTGAAGGAAATATTCAGAAAGTACGATGTGGTCGCGGTCGACTTTACAAGTGGCACCAAGGCAATGTCCGTTGCAATGGTCTTACTGGCAGTGGCACACGAGGCTGACGAATTGAGCTATATAACTGGCAAAAGGGCGAACGGGGTTGTTCTTTCCGGAACTGAGAAGCCCACTTCAGTTAAACCCTATTTTGCCACACTTAGGCAGAGGATAAGGATCGCGGAGCAATTCTTCAACAAAGCGCAGTACGACGCCGCCGCTGAGATACTGGAAAAAGTGCTCAGGACGAAGGATCCTGAAATTCGTGAGCAGGCAGGACCCCTTTTGGAGCTATCCAAGGCATACTCTCTGTGGGACAGGTTCTACCACATGGAAGCCTTCGAGTTGATAAAGAACCTCAAGATCCAGGGCATAGAGGGAAACAAGGAATTTTTGGGGAGACTGAAAAACGAGTTCAAGATGGGAAAGAGTCCTGAGAAAGAGGCTCCAGGGAGGGCAGAAGGATCGGCACCATCGGATGCAGGTTTTCCGGAACCATACTTGATAGCCGATCTCATAAACAACGCCGAGCGGAGGGTTCTGGAGGGCAACAAATACGACGACGCCGTAGCCAGGCTCTACAGAACCGTGGAGCTGCTGGCACAGTTCAGGCTCAGAAAGGCGCACGGTATATCTACCTCCTCGGTAAGACCAGAACAGGTCCCTCGTGAACTGCTCGCCGAATGGGGCGAGAGAGGGGATGCGCCCATAAGATTGGACTAGAGAAGAGCTACCGGCTGCTCAAAGAACTCGGCGACAGCCTCGGATCCGCCTACTATGAGGACGGGAGCATCAAGTGGCTTCTGCAAAGCAGGAATAACTCAATCTTAGCCCACGGGCTGAGCCCAGTCGAGAGATCTACTTATGAGAAACTGCTGCTTAAAACCAAGGAGCTCGCCTCCACTGCTGTTGAAGACTTAGAGGGGCTTATCGATCGCTCGCGTTTTATAAAGTGGCCAAGCGAAACGTGAAGATCCCAAGAAGGTGCGAGGGATCTCTCGATCTTCACACCGCATCCATTGATTTTTGGGGAGAACCGCGTTAAACTAAAAGAGATAAGCAACACCGAGATCGTGTTTCAAGTGACTCTGGAAAAAGAGTAGAATTTTCGAAAGTTTATTTGGATTGACATTTACAGTTTATTCCTATGTAATGTAAAAATTTTCGATCTTATGCCGTTATTTTTAAGGGTATTGATGTTACTTAATGTTTAAAAGTAAAACCAAAATATTACTNNCTCAAAATTTTAATTGATACAAATGATAACGCTCGTAATATATGACATAGCTGATGATTCCAAGCGAACAAAACTATCGAACCATATAAAGCAGTACGGACTGAGGAGGATACAATATAGTGGGTTCAAAGGGGATCTAAACCCAAATGACAGACACGTTCTGATACAGGAAGTTTCAAAGTTCCTATCGGGAGATAGGGACTCAATATACGTTATTCCATTATGTACTTCCTGCGCAAAATGTGTTTCAATAATATCCAAGAGGAAAGGAGATTTTGTGGATGAAGATTGGGTGAAGATTGTATAGGGGTGGGTGCCGTCATAAGATGGTTTACTTCCTGAACGAGGTTGATAGAAAGGTCTTGTTAAATAAGCTCCTCCCACTGGCTAGAGAGGTCGGCATATCTGCAGAGCTGAGAGGGTGGAGCTGGAGTCAGGAACCCATCAAGCCCCTTTATGATGTGAGGATGCCCATGTACTTGGTAAGTTCCAAGTACTGCCCAACTGGGAGGGACTCATACCTGCAGCTTGTTAAGGGAGTCAAACCAAAAATGAACTATAAGATAGGGCTGGGGAAGCTAATCCATGGAGCAATAAGCGATTCCTTCCTATCATTTTTAGAGAGGAAAGAGCTGCCCTTCGAAGTTTGGTGGACAAAAGTAAGAAGGGAAGAAATTCCAATGCTGGACGAAAAAATGAAGGGTTTGGCAGAATCTATTTGGAACTACGTCCACATAAGTTGTAAAGTCGAGTACGAAAATCATAGGATGCAGCAGCCCTATGCAACGGATAGGGATATAATGGCGACCGCGGTGCCATTTCTCATAGAGCATAAAGTGACAGGAGAGTTGCTAGGACTATCAGGTCTTCTGAGCCCAGACTGCTACGATTATCTCAGGAAGATAATCTTTGACGTCAAGGTACATGAAAGTAGTGAGATGGAAGCATGGCACAGACTCTATGCAACGGGCTATGCACTGGTACTTGAGAGTATATATGAGACTCCAATCGACGTTGGATGTACGGTTTATATCAGCTGGAGGGCGAAAACACCTCACATTAAGAGGGACCTCTTCTTCATAAACGAGGACCTGAGGAGATGGTGGATCGAGGAGAGAGACCTAAAGATGGAGATTGTTGCACAGAAGAAGGATCCCGGCACTCCAAATATCTGTCCTGGCGAATGCATTTACTGGGATTATTGCCACTGATCTACCATCGCATGAAGTATGGCTCGTATGAAGTTGACTCTCCCCTGAGATACTTGGCTACAGCCCTCGCTTGGGAGAGAATCAGGTCGCACCATCTTAGGCGCTCGTCACCCCTGGTGGTGTAATCCTCCAGTTTCCCCAAAATGTCCTTCAGTAACCCTCTCCTAGCTCCGTCAGATAGCCTACAAATCTCACCGTCTAAAGAAAAATCAGATGGTTTGACGACACCCTTCGTGACCTGCGCGATTACGGTCTTGTCAACGATCTGTTGCCTGAACTCCTCCATTAAGTCATAGACGAGCGTAGAGCTGCCAGGGCGGTCTGCGTGTAGATAGCCCGCGTACGGATCCAAACCCGCCAGGTACACAGCCCTGTGAACCTCCCCCTCCAAAATGCCATATCCGTAGTTTAGCATGGCATTCACAGGATCTCTTGCCCCCCTTCCGCTTCTTTCTCTAAAGCCAAACTCTTCTGGGAAGACGTTGGTGAGAGCCTTCCAGTATATGTCTGATATCATGCCCTCTGTACCCATCAAGGGGCTCCTTATTTTATCTACAGGACCATCAGGCATGGAGATTATGGATTCGATGAGCGGTTGCATCCTTTGCCTGGCAATTATAAGCTTATCGGCAACTTCGGGGTGGGTGTCTTTCCGACTTTTTGCAAGTGTGCCAAGCACAGCATATTGATTCCTTGCCTTCCCCTCTATGAATTTCTTTGCCAAGTAACCACTTCTGTGATCAAGGTAGGCATAGTATTGCTCCTTCCTTGTTTTAACTGTGCGAAATTCCATAGGCACAATCTTTGCGGTCACTTCTCCGAACGAGTCGATAAAAACAACATCGACATTATTCTTGGCGAGAAGGTTTATAGCATCTACAGTTATTGATCCTTTGCCTGAAATTATGATCTGCCTGAGGGATTCTGCTGGGACGTAGTGGAGAGTCTTCCTTGAGTCTCCAGAGAACTCCCTCACTACGATGTTTGTCCCCTCAATTGATATAGATCTCCCAAATCCATCGACAACCAGTCGCTCCGTACTGTTTCACCCACCAAAATATGATAGATTTTAATGGCATAAAACTTTATATTATGAAAATGGAGGAAGGTGGGATCCAATCATATTGTCCCAACAGGTTAATTTATTACAATTGAGAGGGTTTTGGTCGGCGGGATGATGAAATGCGATTTAGGAAAATTTTAAAGTTACAGGGCGGTTAAATAAATTTAAGCGGCAAATTCAAGCCAGAAGCAGGAAAAATAAGCTCTATATAATTCAATTTTGCTGATGTGTATTTATTGGTGAAGGAATGTCAAAAGCACCATTCATGCTGAGTGCAAATGATCTTTATCAGTATCATTATTGTCCAAGAAAGATCTACTACATTAAAATGTTAGGTCTGCGTGCAGAGAAGAGAAAGATGTCGCAGGGAAGGGAGGAGCAGGACAAGGAAAAGAAAAGGCTCGCTGAAAGGAAGGAAATCTTTGGCATAAAGAGAGAGTATGTAAAAAAGATCATGTATGATGTGTATCTAGAGAACGAAGAGATAGGTCTTTGTGGAATCGTAGACATCTTGTTGGTGCTCTACGATGGGGGCCACATACCAGTTGAGATAAAGTACACAGATCTGCCTGAAGTAACCTACGGGAGGAGAAGACAACTTGCAGCGTATGCTCTACTAATAGATAACTCCTTCAGGACTAACACGAGAAATGGGATACTGTACTTTACTGAGCAAAACAGAGAGGTATTTGTAAAGTTTACTAATGAGGATAAAGAAGGAGTTCTAGCCGACCTCGAAAGGATAAGAAAGCTGATAAGAGATGAAAAGCTGCCAAGGAAGGCAAATTCCAGGAGATGCAGTTATTGCGAGTATCTGAAGATTTGCAGGGGATGATCTGAACATTCTATAGTGTTTTATCCAAAACTGATTTTGTTTAGCGTTATACGGAAACTAAGTACATTTAGTGGCAACCGAGAGGGCTTCCTCTTTGCTTCAATCCTTGTTTTAATGGTTTTTCCATTGAAACTTCTCGCTGACACTGGCGGCATAGGAGGGATTGAAAGTTTCAGTA
>QNVH01000012.1 GCA_004347955.1 Thermoproteota archaeon
CATCGTTGAAGCAGGAAGCCCCTTGCGATAGCGGGGGGGTAGTTCACCGCATTGAATACCGTCAATATGCAAATACCAAAATCGAGAGTACGAGTGCATGCAGATCCACCCAACCCTCACAATTAAAAAATAAAAAGGGATTTTTAAGGTCAGAGGACGGATGTGGTTTGGATTCTCTGATCCTTAATTAAAAGCTTCTCACAACTTCTTTTAGACTCTTCTTCCTCTGCCGTGGGGATGGTTTCTGTTTTGGATACCCAAAGGCTAGAACCGCGACAAGCCGCATCTCTTCTTTGTTAACTTTAAAGAATTCATAAAATTTATCCTCCATCAATAAAGGTACGCCGAACCAGCATCCACCAATGCCCATTCCATGAGCCGCCAAAAGCATGTTTTCAATGGCAGCGGCAGCGCTCTGCTCCGCCCATCTCTCTTCAACATCCGATCTTGTATAGTAACGAGCCCGCATGTCTGTAAAAACGGCGACATAGAATGGCGCCTTGTACAGCCCTGCCTCAACCTTCTTCTCCCATTTCTCTATCTGATCCTTGGGCCAAGGAACCTTGAGCATCTCAGTGAAGTATGCCCTCTGTGCGTCCACAAGCAACTTATGGAGTCCATCGAGGCTATCCTTCGACTCCACCGCCACAAAGTACCACTGTTCGTTTCCACCGGCGGTGGGGGCTCTTATTGCGGACTCCAATATCAACTGTTTTTCCTCCTCTTTAAGCGGCTGATCGAGAAAATCCCTTACCATGGTTCTTGTATTGATAGCTTCCATTAGATCCACATAAACCACCAAAATCCTTTTCTTTTCTCTGCGTTATTATTGGTTGCGGTCTGGATAGTTGATACTGCTTTCTGACCACTCTTGTGGAATCTTCACGCATCATTTTGAGGAGTTTCTATATTAGCTCAGGGCACTTTCCGACCGATTGTTAGCTGAGCTGCTTTCTTTGGTCGGCAAAGTTTTTAAAGATAAAAATGTTACTCAATGTAATGATTGAAGGTCGAAAAATAATTAACTAACCAGTCATAACAGATCGTAAAGTCGGTGTGAGCCTAAACCGATGATACCGTATGAGCTGTTCCAATGATAGTCCCGAGCTCCTTCCAACAAAACCAAATGAGCGAATTGTAGGAACGGTAGGATACACACTGATGGTTGTCGCGCTTACAGTAGCGACCTCAATATTCTTTCTTGGATGGATCTCCCAGATACTGGGTTTATCCTTGGTGCAGGCTGTGGTCAGCTCTTTTATAGGGAGTGGTGCAGTGGCAGCTCTTTTGTATCTGAATGGCTATGTTGGAGTAAAGGAGGGCATACCATACCCCATACAGCTCAGGCTCTCATTCGGCAACAGGGGCGCCATGTTGCCGATGCTGATGGTGGTGTTTGTGGACCTCGTATGGTACGCAATCGACGCATTCATAGCGGCCTGGGCTATGACAGAGATGGTTCTGGTAATACTGGGATGGCCCTCTGATAAAATAGTCTCACAAGGTCTATCCTACACACCAATTACCCTAATAGTTTACTTAGTTGCGGTAGCGGCTATAGGCATGGGCAGGATAAAGTCAATAAAATGGGTTGACATACTCTCAGGTCCTTTGATCTTCATATTCTTCGGATGGTTTGTGCTCTACATGATGGGAATGCCGGAGTTCGCAGCGAAGTCTATCCCCGTGTGGGAGGGTGGAGTCTCTTGGTTAAGTTCGGAGTTCCTTCTGAACACAGCTATACAAACCGCGTGGTGGGGCATGATTGTGCCCAACATATCAGATATCTGCAGATACAACAATTCAATAAGGAGTCTGGCATACGGGCACGTTTTAGGTCTGGTATTTCCCCAGGTGTTGGGAACAGCCATAGGATTTGTCGGTACTTACCTAGCGGGCGGGAACTACAGCCCAATAGATATCATAGCCATGTACTCGCCGACCCCCCTATTGGGCGCACTTGGGTTATTCTTCGCTTTTTTGGCAACAGCGACGACAGCCCTGACAGGCTACCTCCCTGGCATAATGAACGCCTTCATAAGAATCTTCAAGCTGAGCTGGAATAGGGTGATACTAATATTAACTGTGTTATCCTTCTTCATTGCCCCATGGTACATCAAGGAGTCTTTGGGCATAGCATATCAGTTGCTGAATATCACTTGGTACTACAGCATGTTCTTGGGACCCGTGGCAGGAGTCATGATCGTGGACTACTGGATCGTCAGAAGAAGAAGGGTAGTCGTCGAAGAGCTCTACAACAATAGTAGAGGTTCCATTTACCATAACGGCGTTTTCTGGGCGGGTGTTGGATCATTCATCATTGGCATCTTAGGACAGTATGTCACTGCGATAATACAAGGAAAGTTCTACTATGTGTTTTGGATCCCGTTACCGGGTTTGGAATTGGCATGGTACTATGGTTTCTTGATCTCCGGCACGGCTTACTACATTTGGAACAAGTGGAAGAAAGGCTAAAAGTTGTGGGCCTTAATTTTTGAACAGAACAAATCCGTAGATCCGGAACCAGCTCGGCTAAAACCTGGAGATATTTGCATACATCTCCTCCACACCCTTTAAGAGCTTACGTCTCAGCCTGCACCCTTGTCATCAAAAAGGGGCGTCTGTAGAGGTAGTATTAGCCACCAGTCTTTTGAACTTAATGGTATCCGTCATAATGGTCCCCTCAATTCAACGCAAACGCGCCCCTGTCTCGGTCCGGAGCCCAATCGCCGGTCCTTCATGTTACGTATAGCTCGACAAGAAGGCACGGATAAGGATTAGGAAGACTTCACAGCGGCTCGTCTCCAACTCAGGAGGTCTCTCGCCGAATCATGGTAAACAAACCCACTCTGAAAACCTAAACCCCCTGACTTTGTTGGAGGAATAAACTATTTCTGTCGAATGGAGCGCATAAAACGTTCTATCCTGTTCGTTGCCTCCTCGATATTGCCCAAGGAGGTGGCGTAGCAGAGCCTTACGTGCCCCTTGCCGTAAGTTCCAAAGGCTGAGCCAGGAACGACTACAACTCTTCCCTCAACTAAAAGCCTCTCTGCAAATGCGTTATCCTCTGCGAAATCGACTTTTGGNAATATGTAGAATGCACCCATGGGCTTGTTCACAACAAAACCATCGATCTCGGAGAGGCGCTTGTAGAGGTATTCCCTCCTCCTCTGGTATTCCTGCCTCATGGACTCTGTNGCTGCCGGGCTTCTGGGATCCTGAAGGGCTTTAGCAGCCGCGTACTGCACGAAGGAGACTGGGCAGGCTGCAAGGTACATCTGGAACTTGGTCATCTTCGCGATCGTGGTCGNGTCTGCCACCACGTAACCCAGCCTCCAGCCTGTCATGGCGTAAGCCTTTGAGAAGCTGTTCACAGTTATGGTCAATTCAGACATGCCGTTCAGGGAGGCTATGCTGATGTGCTCTGCCCCATCGTANACCAGCTTCTCGTAAACCTCGTCGCTTACAATCCGAATCCCATGTTCCACTNCAATGTCGGCGATCTCCTCCAAGTCCTTCCTCGTTANGACTGATCCCGTAGGGTTGTTTGGCGTGCTGATGATTATGCATCGCGTCTTTCTTGTTATGGATCTTTTCAAGTCCTCTGGATTCACCCTAAAGTCGTTCTCTATGCATGTCTTCACCTCAACAACAGTTCCGCCAACAAGCTTAGCTGCGGCTGCGTGGGTCACGAAGTATGGTGAGGGTATTATCACCTCGTCGCCAGGTCTAACGAAGGTAGANAGCGCCAACAAGAAGGCTTGGTTTCCCCCGACGGTCACCATGATGTTTCTGTCAGGGTCTGCAATTATCCCATTCTCTCTTTTGAGCTTCTCTGAGATCTCATCCCTAAGGATCTTGAGCCCGTTGTTTGGGGTGTAGTGGGTCATGCCCCTCTGTAGCGCCTCTAATGCATACTCCTTTATGTGCTGAGGCGTGTCGAAGTCAGGNTCACCTATGCCGAGCGATATTACGTCCTTCTGCTTGCTGGCGAGCTCAAAGAGCTTCCTTATTCCTGATTCAGGTATGCTGTCGAGAATGTCAGGGATAGACACAGAATCACCGGAGATGATTAGTTCGAGGAATTAAAAAACATTGTGAATCTGCAGCGCAGTAATTTTCTTACCATAGAACACCACTCCGAAGACGATTAACAAACATAATTAAACGTGCCCATCCTTGACTTTATGAGCAGCGAATTCCCTCCAGAGGAGCGTTCGCATCGCCCTATCTTCTGTGCACCTACTCTGAATTTATCGCAGACATCAATTACTTGATCTAGGCTCTCCCTGCCTACCACCAGTTCCATCCCCACACCCATGTTGAATACTTGGTACATCTCCCTCCACTCAACCTTCCCCTCCTTCTGTATCAGCTGGAATATAGGATCTGGCTCTGGAAGGGTGTCTTTTATGTATGAAACGCCCCTGCCAACCCTGAGGCATTTAGTAAGCCCCCCTCCTGTGTTGTGTACCAGTGCTTTCACCTCCACCTTCCTCAGGACTTCTTGTACCAAAGGCAAGTAGATTCTGGTTGGAGAGATCAGAGCCTCACCCACCGTCATGCCCAGCTCGTCCACGTAAGAGTCCAGCTTGTAGCGCCCCCTGTAGCCCTCGACTTCTGGACAGATTATCTCAGGGTACTTCTCAGGGTACTCGCTGCTGAGCAGGACGTGCCTGGCGAGTGTTATTCCATTGCACATCAGCCCNCTGTTCTCACGGTCCTCCAATGATGATCTTCCGCCGCTCCTGAGTCCCACAATTATGTCGCCAGGGCAGATCTGGGACCCCGTTATCGCATATTTTATTGGGACCTCAGCATAAACTGTGCAGGATATGTCAAATGTGCGGATTATATCAGGCAACTCTGCTGTCTCGCCGCCGCAGAAGCAGAGGTCTGACCCGATACAGCGGAGCTCATTAAGCACTGTTGAGAAGCCATCGGCGAGGGCGCCGAGTAGCTCTCCCTTTTCCAATACGAATGGGTTGAGTGCTATGTAGTCAGACATTGCCAGTGGTGTTGCACCGACACAGATAACATCATCAACATTCATCGCTATGACATCTTTTGCCAGCCCGCTGAAATATTTAGGATCGCCAGTTTCCTTGTAAAATAGGTAAGATACTATGGGTTTGGTACCTGCCCCATCCTCATGGAGTATTATGCCCTTAGAGGGGTCAAGTGGGTGCTTAAGGATCGGGCAGAATGACCCAGGGAAGAGCTCGTCTATGATGCGCTTAAAAGAGTGAATTCCTGCCTTGTGGACGTCAACGCCAAGAGACTCGTATTTGCAACCTTCATCATCGTTGTATTTACAATTGCCAATACCACTGCCGTTGCTGTTGCCAATACCATTCTTGAACATGTTAGGAGATTTGATCTATTTCCCATAATACTCTTTTGGAAAGATTATTGTGATACGACTTAAACTCCCTTCTATGTGATGAAAAATAAAATCAATTGATCAGGAAGAGTTTTTGCTAATTATGCCCTCAAATAGTGAATTGAAATAAAATTGGATCAATGCCGAAAATTTCCCATGACTTCCGAAAACAATTTTGACCTTATGCGACACGATAAAATCCGCCCCTCTAAATAATTAGGGGCTTTCTCCGAGGGAGGATTAGCAACACATCATGGGACTCATTAAAATCATCCAAATTCAGGAAAAAACTCTTCCCCATTCGTGGTCAACACAGCTTATTTGATGCCTCCTTCATATTGGTGCTGCCTAAAAGCCTAAAGGCTGCGATCATACGCCAAGCGACCTCAGAAGCTTCTCGACTTCCTGAAGGCTCATCTCCTCCCCCTCAGTCGACCCTTTATTTGCATCTTGGCTCTTCACAGGACCAGAGGTCTGTGAGATTGCCTTTTCCTCAGAGGGCGTCCTCTCCTCAGAGAGCAGGATCTCGCCGACAACTCTGCCTTTCAAACCTTTAATTTCTATAGGCGTGTCAATTTCGATCCTGAGGTTTGCCCTGAATTTGCCCTGCTCTATTTGCTTGGCTATCCACTTGTATACAGCGTCTTCTACGTACCGCCTAAGCTCCTCGCTCATCTGCATTCACACTGCATATTTAGCCCTATGTGACTATAAATCTTCTCTTGCCGATCTTTACTTTTCCTCTGGAGACTCCATCAGTTTTTTAGATACCAGTTGCATTTTTCATTTCGATGTTTGTGCACGCAGCCGCTGGAGGTAGTAGTCGTAGCCATCTATAAGTGCCGTCTTGCTGGCCTCCAGTATGTTTGTGGAGACCCCAACCGTTATCCAGTTACTCTTACCGTCGGAGAACTCTATGAATGTCCTGACAGCAGAAGCGGTTCCCTGTGCGGCTTCTGCTATTGAGACTTTGTAGTTAATCAGCTGAATCCTATCAATCTCAGGGAAAAGCTCTGACATAGCCTTCCTCAGCGCCCGATCCTGTGCGTTGACTGGACCGTTGCCCTCCGATATGACAAAGATCTCTTTGTCCCCCACCTTGACTTTTATAGAGCTCTCAGCCGAGAAGCCCCCATCTCTTGACTCNCTAATCGTCCTCCACTGCAGTACCGAGAATAGTTTCTTGTAGGTCCCGATCTCCTTTGACATCAGCAGGTAGAGAGTCCCGTCGGCTCCCTCTAGCTGGTACCCCTGGTACTCCAGCTCCTTTATTTTGTTGAGCAGGCGGTTGACGACCGGATCGTCCTTGTTCAACTTGAAACCAAACTCCTTAGCCTTTGCCAGAATATTGGCCTTACCCGATAGCTCTGAGACTGAGAAGAGGCGCAGGTTGCCCACGTCCTCAGGTGATATGTGCTCGTAGGCTGCACAATTCTTCAGAACGGCATCCACATGTACCCCGCCCTTGTGGGCAAAGGCATTTTCACCAACGTAGGGCTGGTACGGGTCAGGGTGCATGTGGAGGACTTCGTAAACATATAGAGACAGCGACTTCAGGTACTTCAGCCTCTCCTTGGGCAATTTTGATGTTGGTATTCCCATCTTCAGCTCGAGCGCAGGTATTATCTGGACTAGGTCAGCGTTTCCACACCTCTCCCCTATCCCATTTATTGTACCTTGGACATGTCTTGCGCCGGCGACCACAGCGAGCAATGAGTTTGCCACAGCAACCCCCGCATCATTGTGGCAATGCACACCCACGGGAGCACTTATCGAAGATACGACCTCCTTAGTCACATCGAAGAAATCATGTGGCAACGTCCCACCATTGGTGTCGCAGAGTACGACTAGGTCTGCACCCGCCTCAACGGCAGCTTTCAAGACTGAGAGGGCATACTCTCTGTTATTCCTATACCCGTCGTAGAAGTGCTCGGCGTCGAAGAATACCTTTAGGCCATGATCTTTCAGGTAGCGCACAGAGTCGTAGACCATCTCCAAATTGGACTCCAGGGTTGTTTTGAGAACGCTTCTGACATGAAGATCCCAACTTTTGCCGAAGATTGTGACGGTCTTGGTATCGCTCTTGAGTAGGGCATTGAGGTTACTGTCAGCGGACGGATTGATGCCGCACCTCCTCGTGCTTCCGAACGCCACCACCTCTGAATTCTTCAGGGCTAGGTCCTTCACTCTCCGGAAGTACTCCTCGTCTTTCGGGTTGGAGCCAGGCCACCCTCCTTCTATGTACTGGACGCCAAACTCATCTAGTCTCGATGTTATGCGTAGTTTGTCTTGGAGGGAGAAGATCACATCTTTTGACTGGGCGCCATCCCGCAGGGTGGTGTCGTATATCTCAACAACTCTCTTTTCCGATTTGGTGATCCCCCATTAATTACCCCTCGACGGTATCCACCATTATCGCATGACATTAATAACTTTTTTGCATCATGTGAGATCTGCATCAATAAAAAAGTGGCTTGTCTTGGGGATGGCTGCTTATCAGTATTTTTGTACTAATGCTCATCATTCATTAGATATCGCCATAGCCAAAGATTATTTCTACTTCCAGTCCCACAAGACCCCGCCATAGAGGGCAGGTAGTCACTTTCAGAAAAACCAAATTAAAAAAGGGGCTGAGGGCTAGCGAATCTCCTGCTCACTTCTCCATACCCATCAGTCGTCTGACTTCTTTGCCCGTCTTCTCTATCGGGTGCTTCGAGACCTCCTCCATCATTGCCCTAAGGCGCCTGTTGCTCTCCTCCGGGTCGCCCATCCACTCCTTGGCAAAGTTGCCCCTCACAATGTTGTCTAATACAAGGCGCATCTTGGCTTTGACCTCCTCGTCTATAACCTTAGGTCCGTAGACAAGACCGCCATACTTTGCCGTATCGCTCACGCCCCTGAGCATGCCTTCCATTCCGCCTTGGTATATCAGATCCATTATAAGCTTCGCCTCGTTCAAAACCTCGAAGTAGGCGAGCTCTGGCTGGTACCCGTTCTCGGTGAGGACCTCGAAGCCCTTCTTTATGAGTTCCATTAGACCCCCAACCAGCACGCACTGCTCGCCGAATATATCTGTCTCGGCCTCCTCCTTGAACGTGGTCTTGATTACGCCAGGTCTCGTGGAGCCTATTGCCTTCGCCCATGCCAGGACNTCTTCCCACGCGTGCCCAGTGGCATNCTGCTGTACTGCCACTAATGCTGGGACTCCGTAGCCCTTCAGGTATTCTTCGCGCACCCTTACACCAGGGCTCTTTGGGGCGACCATTATTACGTCGACATCGGCTGGGGGCTTTATCAGCCCGAAGTGTATGTTGAAACCGTGGGAGAACCCTAGAATCTTCCCCTTGGTGAGATACGGCTCTATCTCCTCCTTGTATATCTTTGGCTGCTGCACATCGGGTATCAGGACTATTACAAAGTCAGAGATCTTCGATGCCTCAGGCACTTCGAAAACCCTGAAGCCGTCCTCCACCGCCTTTTCCCATGACTTGCTCCCCTTTCTCAGCCCTATCACAACGTTGAGCCCACTGTCCTTCATGTTCAGAGCCTGGTGTCTCCCTTGGCTACCATAGCCGAGCACCGCTATGGTCTTTCCCATTAGCGCCGAGAGGTCGGCGTCTCTGTCCTTATAAATCACAGCCATGATTTACACCCCAGAAAAGGTTGTATCTGGATATTAATAAGCTTAATACCAAGCCCGACCACAACCATCACTCAGAGGTGGATTTGGTCCCTCTCGGGAGCGCCACCATGCCAGTCCTGGCAAGCTCCACAACGCCGTAGCCCTTCATCAGCTCCAAGAAGGCATTGATCTTTTTTGGACTCCCAACCATCTCTATTGTCAAAGAGTCCTTTGAGGCGTCTATTACCCTCCCTCTGAATATGGTGATGTAGTTGAGTATGTCTGACCTCTTGGCGGGATCAGGCGCGGAGACCTTTACCATGGCAAGCTCCCTGTAGACCGACTCGCTAGGCTTGAGCTCACTTATCTTAACAACATCCGGTATCTTGCTCAGCTGTTTGACGAGCTGCTCAACGGTGCTCTCGTCCCCCCGCATGGTCATGGTGATGCGCGAGAGCCCTTCCTTCTCGGTGCCTCCAACTGTTATGGTGTCTATGTTGAAGCCCCTCCTCCTAATGAGAGATGTTACCTTGAACAACACCCCTGGTCTGTCCTCAACGAGGGCGGCGATTATGTGCATCTGCCCTTCCTCAGCCATACCATATCACCTCTTTCAGCCCCTTGCCGGGGGGCACCATGGGCAGAACTTTCTCGTCGGGCGAGATCGGGACCTCCATGACCACGGGCATCTCTGCCTTGAGGCTTCTCTTCACCGCAGACTCGAAAGCCGCATACGACTCGATCATGACCCCCTCAGCCCCATAAGCCTCGGCGAGCTTCACGAAGTCAGGAACATTTCCCAGATCTGTGTGGGAATATCGCCTGTTGCAGAAGAGGCACTGCCACTGCCTGACCATTCCCAAAGCCCTGTTCTTCAATATTATTGAGATCACGGGGAGACCTTCAGACACCGCCGTGGCTAGATCCTGTTCTGTCATGAGAAAGCTCCCGTCACCGTCGATGTTAAATACTGGTCTGTCTGGTGATGCGACCTTTGCGCCGATGGCTGCAGGCAGACCAAAGCCCATCGCCCCTAGACCGCCAGAGGTAATGAAGGTTCTCGGCTCTAGCACCTTGAAGTGGAGGGCAGCCCACATCTGGTTCTGACCCACACCGGTAGTTACTATTGACTTAGAAGGGATACAATCCCTAAGGATCTTCATCAGCTTCGATGGTTTAAGCCCGTCGCCCTTCTCGGAATAGTTCGATGCGAACGACTCCTTCAGAGAATTTACCCTCTTGACCCACTCGCTCTCTGTCCTCTTCGAACCGACCTCCACCAGCTTTGAGTACAGAACAGAGAGGGCCTTCTTAGCGTCGGCCACTATTGGCACGTCTACTTTGATGTTCTTGCCTATCTCTGCAGGGTCTATGTCTATGTGTATTATCTTCGAGTTTCTCGCAAATTCGTCCAACTTTCCGGTGGTCCTGTCTCCGAAGCGCATACCCACGGCTATTATGAGATCTGCCTCCTCCACGCTCTTGTTGGCCTCCCCCCTACCATGCATGCCTACCATTCCCAAAGATAAGGGGTGGCTCTCAGGGATGGCCCCTTTTCCCATAAGGGTTGTGGCTACAGGAGCCAATATCAGTTCGGCTAATTTAGTAAGCTCCTCTGACGCGTTGGAGGCTATAACCCCTCCCCCAGCTATTATGATGGGGCGCTCCGAGGACATGATAAGCCCGAGGGCTTTCTTAACAGAATAGGGGTGGGGGTCTCCAGATCTTACTACGTATCCCTTTATGTTCATCCTCTCAGGGTAGTCAGGATCCACTTCCTCAAGCTGAACGTCTTTTGGAACGTCCACGAGAACAGGTCCCTTCCTGTTTGTGGATGCGAGGAGGAACGCAGTTCTTATTGCGTCCGGTATCTGGGAGGCTGAGGTGACTTGGAAGGCATACTTTGTTATGGGTGTCGTTATTCCTACAATGTCTGCCTCTTGAAATGCGTCCTTGCCAATCATGGACCTAGGTACCTGACCAGTTATCGCAATTATGGGCGAGCTGTCCATATATGCCACAGCTATTCCTGTAACAAGGTTTGTGGCACCCGGTCCACTCGTCGCCGTGCAGACTCCTGGAAAGCCTTTGACGCGAGCGTACCCGTCAGCCATGTGGGCTGCACACTGCTCATGCCTGGCGAGGATGTGCCTGATNTCGCTCTCATAAATTGCGTCGTAGAATGGTATTGTTGACCCGCCCGGTATGCCGAATATCACCTCCACCTTTTCCTTCTTAAGAGCTTCCACAATGGCTTTAGCACCAGACAACTTCATCATAAGGTCCCCCATATGGAGCTATCCGTAAAGATCTTACAGAATTGCGCAAAATTGACAAGAGACAAAAACTCTGGATTGTCGAGGTTCTAGAAAAGTCATAGAAGGGTATCACCAAAAACCCCGGTCACTTTTTTCACCATCACGGTATCACTAAAATCTGTCTGTCATTATATAAGGGTTTCCCCAAAAGCGAAAGATACTGAGGTCAGCATGCGGAAATATTGGAAAAATTGCGCATGATTTTTGTGGGCGNCTCATGGCCCTTTTTTATTGAGACGGAATTTGGAAAAAGTATAAAAAATAAAGAATAAAATAAAGAATAACATTGTAAATTAAGCTATCTAAGGTATTTTTCGTCGTATTCTACGAGCGCTTTTTCAAAGCATCCCAGTGGAACCTTCGCTATTCCTGCACCTATTTGACCTATGCCTGCGAGCTTGTGTGCGATCCCCGTGTTTATCATAGGCTGCAAGCCCGTCTTCAGCACTTTTAGGATATCAATGCCCGTGGGCAAACCCCTGAAACCGAGTATTGGGATCGTGTAGGAGGGGCTTTCTCCTACTGTTATTGAGTACATTTTCTTGGTGTATTCAACAGCCTCGCTAGCCTTCCCTCCAACGAAACTCAAAACTGCGGGGGCGGCGGCCATGGCAAATGCACCAAAACCACAGGTTTCCATTATTGCGCTGTCTCCAAGATCTAGGGAAGCGTCCTGTGGACCGTATCCGGGGAAGAATAAGCCATCTGGTACCAGAGCAGGGGCGGTAAACCACTTGTCGCCCAGGCCGGAGACTCTAATCCCAAATTCTACCCCGTTTCTTGCCATTGTTGTAANCANCGTGCTATATTTTATCCCATGTGCAGAATCCGCGGTCAATTTCATGGCGGGCATTGAAAGATTTAAGAACGTCTGCTCTCGAGTTATAATGAAATCCAAAACTTCCTTGGCAGTTTTTTTATCTGTTCCCGATTCGAGGATTGGAACAACCAGTCGATTTGCAAACAACGATGTACTTGCTTTGAATCTCTGATGGCACTCATCCCCCATATGTAGGGCCTCAGCCATGAGGGTCTTCAGATTTATGCTGCCCAACTTCAGTGCGTCGTTAATCACAGGTCCAAGGACGTCATTCATCCACTTTAGCCGATCTATGACCTCTTTATCATAAGCCCCAAACCTCAAGATCTTGCCCCTTCCTTCATGGAGGTTACAGAACGATCGCCTTTTAGTGTTCTTGTCCTCGACTACAAAACACTGCATAGAAGGACTGATAATGCCTGCCATAGGACCTACAGACTGATGGTGATGGCATGGCTCAAAGACAATGTCGCCATTTTTTATCAACCTCAATGCCTCTTTTTCATCGCCCGCCATGCCCTCGAAGATCAATGCGCCAATAACTGCCCCCTGCATTGGACCGCACATCCTATCCCACTCTATAGGTGGACCAGCATGGAGTAACATGTTATCCTTCATTCCTGGAATCACATCTTTTGCTGGAGCGATTGCGACTAAATGTGGCTCACAGGAATTCATCGCGCTGAGTGCCCTTTGGTTGGCTTCCTCTATTTGTTTCATAATTTCAGATTGCATAAAATCACAAGTATATTGGCGTGATCGTGTTTTTTAAGCTTTATTTAAACGATATACATCTTAAATCCTTATTTTTTTAATTTTGTTATAAAACCAATCAACAATTACCACAATCGTAAATATGTTTACGTTAACAATGTTAACAAAAAATTTATCAACTCATTTCCGCCTATAATTGTGGAGACTAGAGATATGGTCTTAAAAGTTAAAATATTTAAGAGCCGTTACTACGATTCCGTCAAACTCTTGAATGTATCAAAGGAAACCTCCAAACTTGAGGGCATTGAGGCGGCATTCCTAGTGATGGCGACAGATGCCAACAAAAACCTCCTTAAGAGTCTGAATTTGATGACAGACGAAGTCTCGAAGGCAGGGAACGATGACCTTGTAATCGCTGTTAAGTCCACTGATGAAACACNGGCAGACAAAGCAATGAATTTTGCCGAAAGAATGTTGTTGGCAGGGGAGGAGGAAAATGTAAAATTTGAGTCGCTTGAGGAAGCACTATTTAAAATCCAGGACGCTAACATTGTAATGATCTCAACACCTGGGAGGTACGTGTTTGATATAGCAAAAAAGGCACTCGAACACAATTTAAATGTATTTATATTCAGTGACAATGTCCCGCTGGGCGATGAGATTGAACTGAAGAAATTTGCATCATCTCGTGGGCTGTTATGCATGGGTCCGGGGTGCGGCACATCTATATTTTACGGAAAAGTTTTGGGTTTTGGCAACGTCATTAAAGAGGGAAACATAGGCATAGTGGGCGCCTCGGGGACTGGAATTCAAGAGATAAGCGTTCTAATAGATCGACACGGGGGTGGGATAACCTCGGCTATCGGCACGGGATCGAACGACCTAACAAAAGATGTTGGCGGTCTGACAACCAAGCTTGCGCTTAAACTTTTGGGCGAGGATGACACCACAAAAGTTATAGTAGTGGTGGCAAAACTTCCAGACGTTTTTGTAGCCCAAGAAGTTCTAAGAACAGCTAGCTCATACGGCAAACCCGTAGTCGCCTGTTTTCTTGGACTGAAAAAAGAAACGTTCATAGAGACCGGGGATAATGTGATAGTCGTAGACACGCTGGAAGATGCCGCAAATTACGCCTTGAAGAGTGTGGGAATGCCNCCTCCAAAGGGCTTACCCCTCCCAGCATTAGAGGAAGTAAACACCAAGATGAAGAAACTGAGAGACCAACAAATTTACATCAGAGGGATTTTTTCGGGCGGATCACTGTGCTACGAGTCTCAGNTGATCATTTCCAAATACCTTGGCAGGGTCTTCTCAAATTCTCCAATCAGGGCAGATTGGAAACTTGAGGATCCTATGAAGAGTAAAGAGCACACATGCGTGGACATGGGTGCCGAAGAGTTCACAGAGGGTAGGGCACATCCCATGATTGATCCCACTCTGGTGAAGGAGAGGATCATCGAGGAATGCAAAGACCCCAACGTTGGCGTAATACTCTTCGATACAATCTTGGGATACGGTTGCCACAGAGATCCCGCAAGCGAGCTTTGCGAGGCAATAAGGGCAGGTAAGGTCCATGCGGGAGGAGAGGTCATCTTCGTGACCTCAGTCTGCGGAACTGAGAAAGATCCTCAAGGCTATAAATACCAGATCGACTTGTTAAAGGAACAAGGTGTGATAGTGGCCAACAGCAACGCCATGGCCACAATGTTAGCAGTTCATGTGATTTCAAGGGGCAGAGTCGGGGTGGGTGTTAATCAATGAATGTGAAACTGTCCGATCTCAAGAGACTATCTGTAATTAATGTAGGTCTTGAGTGGTTTGCTGACGAGCTCGAAAAACAGGGAGTTAAGGTCGTTCATGTGAAATGGGCGCCCCCTATAGCTTTGAAGGGCGACATTTTATCAATTCTTAAGAAAATCGAGGGGGAATAAACTCACGGAGTAACCCTTATGAAAATTGACGAGATCGACAAGAAGATCCTACAGGAACTATGCAAAGACGGTCGAAAAAGTTTTTCAGATTTGGCTAAGATCGTCGGCATATCTAAAGTTGCAGTTAGATCTAGAGTTAAGAAATTGCAACGTTACGGCATTATTGAACGCTTCACTGTTAGCCTAAATAGGGAAAAATTGGGTTACTCCATCTCTGCTTTTTTTGAGATCGAGACTGTGCAAGGCATGCGCACCAACGTTGTTGAGGAACTTAAAAAATACGAAAATGGGCGGGTCATCTACGGTATGATAGGGGGGCACGAGCTGCACGTACACTTCATATTTAAAAATTACGAAGATCTAGAGCACTTTATAAATGATGTTCTTCACAAAATGCCTGGCATAAAAAGCTTTAAAAGTTCAATTTTATTGACGACTTATAAAAGGGATTTCACGATCAATTTCTAAATTTTATTACCAAAGTTCAATTTTTATCTGACCCTCTCCTTCGTCGAGAGAAGTTACTATTAACTATGTTAACACTTTATGTTTATTTTTTTTATTTTTTTTAAAACAATATTTATATTTTTTTACATATTTAATACAAAAGGGTAAGTATGTCAAATAATGAAAAACCCGTTGAAAGTGCCCCCTCGACCAAACCCGGAGAGAAGAGATTCGAGGACTTTTCAGTAATGCCAGTTCCCGTAGAGAAGCGAAAATCCTTTATATCGGTGGCTTTTCCATGGGGAGGTCTCACCTTAAGCGTGACTGCTTTTTTGGTAGGCACAATATTGGGCGGCGGGCTTGCTCTGTCTGATGGTATTTTGGCGGTGATTGTTGGTAACTATGTGCTGGGCATTTACGCCCTAGGATTAGCGATTTTAGGGCAAAGAAAAGGTCTAACCATGGCTTTGCTGGCGAGAAGAACCTTTGGAATGTATGGGCAGATACTCCCATCTGCTGTATTTGCCTTTGTGAACGTAGGGTTCCCTGGAACCTACTTGGCACTATTCGGTCTTCTTCTTGCGTCGATCTTTCCCGGTTTCAGCCCATACATAGGTGGACTGATATTTATTGTGTTGGCATTTATTCTTGCGGCTCTTGGAATAAAGGGTCTCTCTTGGCTGGGTTACGTCGCAATCCCCGCGATATTACTGCTAGCCATTTACGGAGTTTCGATTGTGGTGGGGAATCTTGGCGGATGGGATAAATTCTTGTCCGCCAGACCTGCAGGAACACTCGCATTAGGTTTGGGCATATCCACGGTGATCTCAACATGGATCACTGGTGCTACAACTTCAGCAGATCTTGGAAGGTTTGCAAAGAGCGCCAAGAGTGCAGCTGGCGCAGCACTATTCGCATTTTCTTGCACCGCACTGCTGGAAGGATTGGCCTTTATGTTGGCACTCGGTGCAGGCACAGGAGATCTTGTGGTACTATTGCGCAATTTGGGTCTCGTTGCACCAGCGATAATCATCTACTTCTTGCTTATGTGGTCTTCTGCAGATGTACTCATTTACATGTTCTCGCTAGCATTCACCAACATAGAGAACGCAATTATTAAAAAAGTCAAAGTTGGAAGATTCTGGTGGACTACTATAGGCTCGGCGTACGCATATGGAGTTGGCGTAATTATATTGAGCATGGGTCTGATGGCGGGATTCAGAGCATGGCTCTCAATGTTGGCTCAGTTGATACCTCCCATCGGTGGCATAGTCTTAGTTGATTACTACCTCTTTAAAGGACTGAAAGAAGATCCGCTGAACATAGTAGGTACTAAAAGGAGAGTGAACATTTCAGCGATAATTGCATGGATTATGGGCGTGGTCTCTGGATGGTATCCTGTGCTTCCGGTTCCAATTTTGCAAAACCTACTAGTAGCTGCCGCGGCATACATCGTACTAGAGGGGGTATCCAAGGGAAAACTTCAACTTTAATTTTTTCTTTTTTTCAATAGAGGTGAGAGATATGCAAGATTTTGCACTATTAATAATAGACATGCAAAAAGATTTTTGTGACAAAGGCTCCCCTTTATACGTTAATGGGAGCGAAAAAATAATCCCCAATATCAAGAACCTGATCAACGCTTTCAAGAAATGCGGGGCCCCTGTCATATTCGTTGCTAGGACACATAAGAGCGATGGCAGCGATTTGGAGATCACACGCTTCCCGGTATACCTTCAGTTCAGGAGAATTTATGGCAGGGGACCACTGGAAGAAGGTACCGATGGTATGAAGTTCGTTGAGGGGCTAGAGCCACAGAAGGGGGATTATGTCGTATATAAGAAAAGATGGAGTGCTTTCTTCAACACAGAATTGGACCTTTTGCTCAAAGTACTTTCAGTAACGAAACTCGTCCTGGCAGGGGTCCAGACGCCGAACTGCATTAGGGCAACAGCATACGACGCGATAGCCTTGAATTATGAAGTCATAGTCGTATCGGACGCCACGCAGGCCTCTAACCAGCTGGTGCACGAAATAAACCTTAAGGACATGGAGAACATTGGCATCGGAATAATGGACACGAAGTCAATAATAGAAAACCTTCCGAATCTGCCCTTCAAAGATCTACTGGGAAAACTGAAAGAGTACCTCACTGGCAGTTGATGTAATTAAAGCGCTATCATCTCTAATCCTTTCATGAAGCCAAGGAGAAAGAAATACCCGGAAGTCGCTCCTAGTCGCAAGATTTTTTTTGAGTTAATCGTCAAGGCGTAGTAATTTTGATGAGCAATTCCAAGTATCAGCCCCCTTACATATTCATTTGAAATTCCGTTTACTGCCAGACCCAGGAGTCTTTTACTGTAGGCTGTAGTCGTCTTACAGCCTATTTCATTCCTTAACCCATTCAAAAACCCTGAGAGCGGATGATCACGAGGGGTGAAATAATAAGTCCCTATGAGAAACCCTGCTAGGGCGTCGTCACCCGCTGGTGTGAGACCTGGACCAAGTCCTACAATATCCAACACAGCCTGCATAGATTGGTTGGGCTCTTTCTCGAAGTATGATTTGCAAAAACTGAATGAGAGATAAATTTTTTCAAGGGTGGCCCTAAGCAGAGGATCTCTGACCTCATTTAGCAAAATTGGATGACGCATGCTTAAAATATTCTCAATCTTTTCTGAGACTTTTGAAAGTGTCCTCTTACTTAAATTATACCTTTTTTTCAGATTCCAAGCCCAAACTTCTGCATTTTGCGGACTCAATTCAATTCCATTTAATAGGATGCTTTCTCTGAAATTCACTGGATCGCCAACATTTATTGGTAGATCCTTCAGCTCACTCCTGGAGAGTACAGCGGATATTGTGGATCTTGGCATTTTAGAGGACAGCATTTCAAATATGGTGCCATTTACATCAATCAACAGCGCTCTCCTTGATACCAGTACGACCTTCCCCGCCAATTTTTCATCTACCGCTTTTTTAAAATCTGCCCCTAACGACAGCAATTTTAACATAATTTCTCTCACTCAGATTTTTTGCAAGGCATCAATATTTTTCATTAGACTACTTAAATTGTTATTTATGAACTCACAAAATCATAGCATAATTGTATGACACTAATCACTTATGGTGTGCTTTTTAACTTTCTGAGTGGGATCTTAAACACTTTTTTAGAGGTTGGGAGCTACAATAGTTGCGAGCTTTTTTACCAACTAGCGCAGAAAGCCCACACCCTTCAGGGGGTTGGAGGATGTCAGCATAATAGCCATGCAGAGTTTTTGTAAACCTTCTCTGTTACTCCACCTTCTTCTAACTTTAGTGGCGCTTCGCGCGGAATCCGGCTTGAGCTATACTCTTGAGAGTTAAGTCTCGATACCCTGAATGTCTGAAAGTTGTCGGCATGCAATTAAATTGTTGTAGCCAAAGGCACAACAGCATCCGGACTTTGGCTTTGGAAACTGATTATCAATCTGCTTAAAAAAAGGTGGGCCGTGTGGGATTTAAAATTAAATAATTGAAACCCAAAGCAAAACGAATAGAGAAATAAGTGACAATTGGAAAAAGTTTGGGCTATTTGGTCAGGTATTTCCATGAAAGCACTATACCAATTGCTGACAGTATGACCGCGAATATCCCCAGGTACGCGAAGTCTAGCATCAACACGGAGCCATCTGGAGGGAGGATCGTGAGCTCTCTGACTGCGTCTGTTAAGTAACTCAACGGGTTAACCTTTGCTACTGCCTGCATCCAATCTGGCATCAACGATATAGGGAAGAATATGTTGCTGGCGAACATCAGTGGCATCATAATCAGATTTATTATCTGCATTGGNCTCTCCATTCTAGTCGTTCTCAATGAAAATGCAATGAATATAGATGAAAGCCCCACGCTGACTAAAAATATTGCTGCATAAATCCCTAGCAAGTTGAATGGCGTAAACTTTGGACTCAACTGNAACCCCAAAAGGTATGCCAACGCTAGAATAACCGTAGCTTGGAATACTGCCCTTAAAGTTGCGTTAAGGATTTTCGAGAATATTATTGCTGCGCGTGAGACCGGTGTACTGATTATCTTGTTTAGGAACCCTAGGCGTCTGTCCCACACTATGGAGAAGCCTGTGAACATGGTGGTCATCACGACAATCATGGAAACCATGCCGACAGCCATGTAGCTGAAGTAGTCTGTGACACCGAAACTAGCCTGCATGATTCTGGCGCCCACATCAGAAAACATCTGCTGGAGTTGCTGCGCAATCAAACTCCCAGGGATAACAAGAGTCCCGCTGACAGGCGGTCTCAGTAGACTTCCTGGTATGTAAATGTCCGGCATCTCTAGGTAACTAAAACTATTGATCGAGAAGATTGCATTTAGGTTCATGGATTTACCTAGTAGCCCCATCCATATTAAGGGCTGGAGCACAAGCATTAAGACCATCACCGGGTCCTTCAGCCACTTCTTGAGTTCTCTGACCGTCAAAGCCCANAAACCGCGGAGTAGGCTAGGACTGCAATTGTTTGTTTCACTCATACTATTCAACCTCCCCTTGCCCTCCTCAAGATCATTCTCTGCATTCTGATGGCCTCCTTTGACTCCTCAGAGTCGCGGAGGGTCCTACCGGTGTACTCAAGATATACCTCGTTCAGTGTGGGCTCTGTGAGCGAAAGCCTCGTCACGGTGTAGCCGCCCTTTCGCAGCGCCTCAATTATGAGGGGAGCTGTTACCTCACCGAACTCTGCCTTGATCCTGTAGGACCCATTTTCTTTCTTCACATCCTTTACATGTGCAACGCCGCGGATGAGCTCACTCACGTCCACACTCTCTTTAATGCTTATGGTTATTATGTCTCCACCCAAGCTGTCTTTAAGCTCCCTTGGCGTGCCTATTGAAACTATCCTCCCTTTGTCGATTATGGCTATGCGGTCGCAGAGCGCATCGGCCTCTTCTAGGTAATGCGTGGTCATGAAGATCGTCATTCCGTATTCCTCCTTGAGCTTATGAATATAGTTCCATGTGGCTGTCCTGGTCTGAACATCCAAGCCAAGAGTGGGCTCGTCCAGGAATAGCACTTTCGGTCTATTGATCAGACCGCAGGCGAGCTCCAACCTTCGGCGCATTCCACCTGAGTACGTCTCGACTCTTTTATCTTTAAACTGGGTCAGCTCTACCATCTCCAAGAGTTCGAGGGCTCTCTTCTTTGCTATTTCTCTGGGTATGCCGTACAAGTCTGCGCACAGCATTATGTTCTCATACCCCGTCAGGTCTTCGTCAGCGGTGTACTCTTGCGGCACAACCCCGATGACTTTCCTCACATCATTTGCTTGTCTGACAATATCGTATCCCAAAACCGACGCAGTCCCCTCTGTGGGCCTCAGAACAGTTATCAGCATGCTGATGGTGGTAGTCTTTCCAGCGCCATTTGGTCCCAGAAAACCGAAGATCTCGCCGCTTTTGACTCTGAAACTGATGTGATCTACCGCAACTAGGCTTTTGTTGAAAACTTTAGTTAACTCTTCAGCAATGATCACTTCATCATTCATTCTCTCTCACCTTTGAGTCTTTTGTCTATTTCCTCAAACTTCTCTGCAGTTTCGTTCAGGACCTTTAATGTCTCCTTTAGAACCTCTTCCGAGAACCTTGCCTCAAGATCCATGCCTAAGTTGAAGAACGCTTTTATCAATCGGTTGAGAGCAGCCCTCAGCTCTTCAGCCTCTCCAGAGGGAATGCGCAACCAAAGGCTCCCAAAAAGCGGGGGCGCGAATATCTTTCCCNTGGCAAAATTCCCCTTCAGTCTTCGCTGATCTTCCAAAAGCTGTTTACCCTTATCGGTGAGCATGTACCTCTTGATACCAGCCTCTTGGATTTCTGAAGGGACCTCTTTTATGTAACTGTTGTCTTGGAGCCANGCAAGGAGCGGGTAAACTGAGCCAGGGCTTGGTCTCCAGCTCCCATTTGTCTTCTTCTCCATCTCATCCATAATCTCAGAGCCGGAGAGCGGTTTTTCGTTCAAAAGTTCCAGCACTTGGTAACGCAAGAAACCCTTTGGCACTGTAGCCATATGCCGCATCCAATACCTAAAAAGTGGGAGATTCTGAGGACAGTCAAACAAATATATCACCTTTGATATCAAAGTCGATATGAA
>QNVH01000013.1 GCA_004347955.1 Thermoproteota archaeon
CCCTGAGCAAAGAAGGGATGAATGCTGAAACAGATGTGTCCCTGAGCGCTGAAGGGGCTGTGTGCAAGAATCTCCTGGCTTCAGCCGTGGAGAGTGTCAAATTTATAAAGGTTAGCTAGAAAAGATTTTGGTTCCAGAGCTGTTCCCCAAAAAAATCTTTACTTTCCAACGGGGCACACCACCCCTCTGACAGACCAGTAGCCTCCTCCGGCGACATCGAGCGCACCTCGTCAAAGGGGGCAACCTGCCGACAGGGTTAAATAATAATGCTGAGGCATCTTATCCTGCCCAAATCGGGCTGAGGGCCTAGGTGGCCCGGGTAAGGTAGCAAAGTCGCTACCCCCGAAGGGTAGTGGTTATCCCGGGGGCCTGTGGAGCACTTCCGCGGAAAGCCCCAGCTCGCGGGTTCGATCCCCGCCCCGGGCCCTCAAAGAACATTCTATAGATTAGAATTATAACAGCCATTCTAAGAATCGACATAGCCGGCAGGGTGCCCCTCATGCAGGTGTTGCTAATCCACAAAGTCCGCCAATCCATGAGGGCGTATGTGTGGAATGGCGGCTAGTCTCCTGCCTTGAAGAACAGCCAAGAATCCTTTCCTCCCTTCTCGAACTTTAACAGCACATACCTCCCCTTCAGGATATTGCCGTCCATGGAGATCTCCAGCCTATCCTCGCTCCTCTTCAGTATGGAGTAAACGCCGCGGTCCCATATCCTCACGGTGCCTGCCCCGTAACTCCCCTCTGGTATCTCCCCCTCAAAGTCCTTGTACTCGATGGGGTGGTCCTCGACCCTTATGGCGAGCCTCTTTACCCCCCTCTCCCTTGGGGGCTCCTTTGGCACCGCCCAACTCGCCAGAACGCCGTCGAGCTCCAGCCTGAGGTCCCAGTGCAACTTCTTTGCTCTGTGCTCATGCACCACGAAGTCTGGCATAGACCCCCCTCAGACCTCGACTAGCCTGTAAGTGGAGCTCCCCGCGCCCAGGGCCTCCATCGCCCTGACCTGTATCGCGCTATCCGTACCATTCAATTTCCCGAGCGGGTCTGGAGGGGAGGCTTTGACTCCGGGGATAATGGGGCTCGCATCTATGAGGTCCAGGGAAGCCCTGTCTATTGCGACCGGGTCTTTTGATGCCAATATGCCTACGTTGTGGGTAATTATGTTCCCAGCTGGCGCCGCGCAGTCGCAGAGCACTGTCACGTCCAGCACAAAATTTAGAAAAACCTTAGGCTTATCGGACATGGCTCTCATGACGCCTGCTGCGGCATGTGCCAAGGCGATCTGGAACCTCTCCTTCCCGTCCTCAAGGATTGTTATGGCGTCCTGGTCGCAGCTGAACATACATGTGTTGCAGTAGACGCACTTCTCCTCGTCCCTCACAGGGCGCCCTCCCTCCATGCTCAAGGCTGAAAACCTGCATGCCTCCACACACTCGCCGCAGCCTGTGCACTTGTCGTAATTGATGACAAGCCCGTGAGCCGCGTGCTGCTCTCTCTTCCCCCTCTTGGTGGTGCACCCCATCCCAAGGTGCTTGATAGCCCCTCCAAATCCCGAGAGCAGGTGTCCCTTGACGTGGCTCAGAACTACAAGCGCGTCTGACTCAGCTATGCCCCTCGCCACACTTATTTTCCTTATTCTGCACCCACCATATGTCCTCTCAAGTGCAACCTCGACCCCGTCCTCTCCGTATGGCCCGTCCGCGACCACAATCGGGCATCCAAGCCCATACTCGGTGAAGCCGTTGAATCTGGCGGTCTCTACCACCTCTTCCGCGTTGCCCCTGAATCCAGTGGGGTAGAGCGCCGTTGTCTCGGTCACAAAAGGGCTTGTCTCAATTCCCTTTAGAAAATCCACAACCCTCCTCACAAAGGCAGGTCTGAGATACGTGTAGTTCCCCCTCTCCCCGAAATGGACCTTGACCGCCACCCTCTCCCCTGCCTTGATGTCTTCAGCTGCTGCACTCAGCAGCAAATCGATCCCCTTCAACGCGTCCCTCCACTTCCTCAGGTCCAGGAAGTAAACCTCAGAGACCATAGACACCCTCTCCTAATCTGTCCATTCTCTAATAAAAGAGCGATATCTGTACACTCCCTTTATAAATGCCCTCATATTTAAAATCCTAATGATTGATATGAAAGAGCTAAGGACAGAAGGGATCACCTGGATAAACCTGGAGCGACCCACGAAGGATGAAGTGATGTCCTTGGCAAACTCCTTCCCATTTCATATCCTCAGTCTCGAGGACACCCTCTCCAAGAGGGTCCTCACCAAGGTGGAGAAGTACAGAGATTACATATTCATGGTTCTGAGGTTCCCGACGCAACTCTGCGAGAAGGGAGGGTGTACGCCTTCCCAGGTATCTTTTTTCATAGGGAACCACTTCTTGGTAACGATCCACGATGGCTCTATTGAGGCAATCAACAACATATTCTCAAAGTGCGAGACCCAGTACAGGGAGACAGGAAAGTTTGCTCTAGAGGGCGTGGGCCCTCTCGTTTACAGGATACTCCGGGAGATAATCGGCTCAATATTTCCGATAGTTGAGAACCTTATGGAGCGCCTCGAAGATCTAGAGGACGACATCTTCAGTGCGAAGAGAGAGGTTTTGCTTGAGATCACGAACCTCCGGAGGACAACATCAGACATCAGGCGAGTCCTGGCCCCTCTGAGGCGGATCATCCCAGACCTCGAGGAGGGTCTCAGCGAACAGACNGGGGAGGACCTTGAGATATACTTTTCAGACCTCAAGGACCACATCGAGAAGCTTTGGGAACTCACCGACATGTGCCGGGAGCTTGTTGAGATCTACAAGGACACGGACTTCACCTTAGGGCAGCACAGGATGAACAGGGCCCTTGTNATCCTGACAGTCATATTCACCATCACCATTCCCGCAACCCTTGTGGGTACCTTATATGGCATGAACATCCCCCTCCCTGGGGGGATTGAAACTGGACCATGGACATTCCTTGGGCCATACACGACCTTCATCATACTTTTGATCGTATCCCTCCTGCCTGCCGTGTTTATGGTTGCCTATTTCAAGAAACTCGGCTGGATCTGAAAATGGGTCAAGCAAATTTGTCACGATCTGGCACTTAGCAGGATCACTCTGATGGTCTCTCTCAGCCTAGTGGCACACAAGTGGTGGTTTTATGGGCCTGCTTCTCGTGACTGCCCCGTGCGGTAAAGAAGAGGCTGCCAAACTGGAGGTCTTAGACTGCATATTCCACGCGGACTCCGAGGCCTCATTCATACCNCATGGGTACATGGGTCTGCTTTTACTTAAAACGAGACTCTCCTCCGACGAGGCAGCCGCCCTCGTGAGGGACTGTCCGACCGCATACGTCCACAGAATAGTCCCGGTGGACCTGATGATAGAGTCTGACCTGACCTCAATAATCGAGGCAGTCCTCCGACTGATGCCAAAGAAGCCGAGCAAGGTCCGNATAGANTGCCAGAGAAGGGGGCGCTTCATAAGGTCGAGCCAGGAGGTGGAGTCCGCGGTGGGGTCAGCCCTCAAATCCTTGGGGCATGAGGTTCAGATGCGGTCCCCCCAGACGGTGGTGCGGATAGATATAATAGGCGAATGGACAACTATCTCCGTAGGACCTCCTGAAAGGTTTGCCAAAAAACTGAGGGGATGATCTAATGAGGCTCAATGTNGGTAAGGTTCCAAACGAGATCCTCAGAGACATCGTCTTCCCGCGCTTGGGCACAGCCGACTCCTCTGTACTTTTGGGTCCCAACATCGGCGAGGACGCCGCAATCATAAGGGTGGGCGGCAAACTCNTCGCTTTCAAATCTGACCCAATCACGGGCTCGGTCGACGAAGTAGGATATCTGGCAATACATGTGAACGCCAACGACATAGCTACCAGGGGCGCGGAGCCGAAGTGGTTTCTGCAGTGCATACTCCTCCCTGAGGGCTCAACCCTCGAGTCGCTAGACAAGATCGCTCGGCAGATGGACTCTGCTGCCAAGGAGATCGGCGTATCCATAGTCGGGGGACACACCGAGGTTACACCTGGCATAGAGCGGCCAATTGTCGTCGGGTCCATGATCGGCATAATCAGGAACAGCCGTTTCTTCACTTCTGGGGGCGCAAGACCAGGCGACCTCCTTTACATGACCAAGTACGCAGGGCTTGAGGGGACTGCCATCCTCTCCTCGGACAAGAGGATCCTCTCCAGCCAGGGGGAGTCCTTTGTATCGCGCTGCAAGAGCCTACTCGCGCTCATCAGCGTGGTTAAGGAGTGCCGGATCCTCAGTGAAATCGAGGGCGTGACCTCCATGCATGACCTAACAGAGGGAGGGGTTCTTGGGGGAGTATGGGAGCTTGCCGAGGCAGCCTCCATAGGCGTATCTCTCGACCTGAGGTGCGTCCCGGTACTCCCGGAGACCCAGATCATATGCGAAGAGCTTGGGCTGGACCCCTACAGGCTCATAAGCTCGGGCTCACTCCTCTTCACTGTCACCCGCGGCTCTGAGCGGGAGGTTGAACTCTCCCTGAAATCTTCTGGAATACCCTTTGCTAAGGTTGGGGAGCTGCTCCCGCCATCGGAGGGGAGGCGCTATGTAGACGCCCAAGGGAAGGAAAACACGCTGGAGCCCCCCTCAACTGATGAACTCTGGCGGGGAGTCATGTGAGTCGCCGGGGTTTTGGGATTCTAAAATAACCCTCTCATCTTTGCCAGAGGACCCCACAAAGCTGAAGCACTTCAACCACCGATCCCTCAAAACAGGTCGATCTTGTCCATGCCCGCGCCCTCACTTTCATGATAATACTTTCACCCCTGTCTCCGCTAATCGTTTTTTCTAAAGTACAAAAACCATAAATTACTCTCACCCCTCAGTAGTCTATGGGTAAAAGCCTTGGCCTATGACATAATCGCCCAAGAGATGCGGAGACCCACGGTCTTCAAGGACGAATCTGCGCTATTCCCAGACTATGTCCCCACAAACCTGGTCCACAGGGAGCCGCAGCTAAAGTCGCTTGGCAGGATCTTCCGGGTCACCTTCGAGTCCCCAGGGACAGTCTCGCAGAAGGTGACACTCGTTGGGGACGTTGGCGTCGGCAAGACCGCCGTGGCGAAGAGGTTCGGCTCGACTGTGGAGTCCCTTGCAAAGGAGAGAGGGCTCAACCTCAAGTACGTCCATGTGAACTGCTACAAGGACAGGACCCTCTTCCTCGTCGTGAGGAAGGTAGCCCAGCAGCTAATACCCGGGCTCCCAGAGAGGGGGTTTTCTGCGCAGGAGCTCTTCGGGACCATCTGGGATACGCTGGAGGGCGAGAATGCACACCTCTTACTTGCGCTCGACGAGATAGACTTCCTGGTGGCTAACGAGAAGGATGCCCCCCTCTACTTCCTCACCAGGGTGGCCGACGAATACATCGGCAAGCCACAACGCCTGAGCCTGATCCTCATCACCCGGAACCTTGACTTTGTCTCAGACCTTGACAGGAGCGTCCAGAGCACGCTACTCCACAACATTGTGCGCTTTGAAAGGTACACATCAGACCAGCTGTATGACATCATAAAGATGAGGAGCATGGAATCCATCAAGGAGGGCGCTGTGAGCGAGGACGTNCTATCAATGATCGCCGAGATAGCCGCTCCTCGGGGAGATGCCAGGTACGCACTGGAGCTGCTCTGGAGGTCTGGCAAATACGCAGANGCCGAAGGGTCCAACAAGATCCTGCCGGAGCACGTGAGGAAGGCCCAGTCGGACGTCCTCCAATTCCCCATAAATATAATAATGGACCTCCCACTCCACGAGCGCCTCTTCCTCCTTTCGGTCGCTAAGGCACTGAAGAAGAGCAAGTCCGCGTACGTCACCATGGGAGAGGTTGAGTCGATCTATAGGCTCATCTGCGAGGCAAGGTCCATAGAGCCGAGGAAGCACACCCAATTCTGGGAATACCTCCAGAACTTGAAGAACCTTGGCGTGCTCCAGACTAAGATCTCCGGGTCTGGCTTTAAGGGAAAGACGACGCTCATAGGNCTCATGAACGTGCCAGCAGAGGCGCTAGAGTCTGCGCTCTCGGGTGGTATTTAATGTCCTTGGAGGAGATACTCTCTTCAAAGGGGAGGGTCAAGGTACTAAAAGTCCTAGCGGAGAGGGGGGAACTNAACATCTCCGACATAACACGCAGGGCAAACCTGAACCACGCNACCACCTCGTCCCACCTCAAGAGGCTATGTGAACTGGGAATAGTGGAGGAGAAGAGGTTTGGGAGGATAAGGATCTTCCGCCTGAAGAGGGAAGACCCGCGGGCGTGGGCCATACAGACGCTCTTCGACTCGTTCAGGAGGGGTGCTAAGGCTTGAAGGGGATGGACATCTGAGGGGATGGAGCTTGAGTGTTAAAATGGTGGATATAACCCGCAAAGAGCCAACAGTGAGGGAGGCAAGGGCATCTGGCAAGATCTCCCTCAAAGAGGAGACGATAGCACTGATAAAGAAGAATGCCATCGAGAAGGGGGACGTCTTTGCTGTCGCGAGGGTTGCGGCCATACAGGCCGTCAAGCGCACCTCTGAAATTGTCCCGCTCTGCCACCCAATCCCGGTGGAGCACGTCTCCGTGGACTTCGAGGTTGGGGAGCACGAAGTCTCGGTGGCCGTCTCGGTGAAGACAACGGCCAAGACAGGGGTTGAGATGGAGGCACTCACCGGGGTCTCGGCAGCGCTCCTCACAATCTGGGATATGACCAAGATGTACGAGAAGGACGCCTCTGGGCAGTACCCCACAACGCTCATAAAGGAGATCAGGGTAACCGAGAAGCGCAAAGGGTAAAGCCATATGGATTTTAGCCACCACTCAGACCTCCCCAGAAACCTCCGCTTTCTGATCTTGATCACCAGCGACACCATAGCTGCAAAGATCTCTAAGGGCGAGCGGTTCACAGACAAGAGTGGCGATCTCGCCGTAGAAGCCATCAGCGGAGCCAAACACACGGTAGTAGACCGCATCTACGTGCCCAACGATATCTCCGCGATACGCGGGAGGGTTAGGGATGCCGCCCTAAATGGGGTTGCTGACGTCATCTTGATAAGTGGAGGGACTGGCCCTGGTCCGAGGGACTTGACAATCGAGGCTGTTAGACCCTTGTTCGAGAAGGAGCTCCCGGGCTTTGGGGAGCTTTTCAGGCGGATTTCCTACGAGGAGGTTGGGACCTCTGCCATAGCATCCCGCGCCACGGCTGGGATCTTGAGTGGTGTCCTCATATTTGCGCTGCCCGGTTCGCCAGACGCGGTGAGGCTTGCGCTGGACAAGATCATAATCCCGGAATCGCCACATCTCGTAAAGATGATCCGCGGTCATACCCATCCCTGGGGCAGCGCGGCAACAGACTGAGTGTGAGTGCTGACAACCAGCTAAATTTGGCGGAAGACGAGGACTTATTAGTGTTTGATCTGGCATCAAATGCGAAACGCGAGAGGTGAAGATTTAAGCCGGCTCGCAAGTTTTAGAGATCGTGTCCCCCATGAACCCCAGCCCTCATGTAATCTGCATAGCCGCCTTCGGAAGGGGGTATGGCAAAACAACCCTCATTCAGGGCGTTACCAAGATACTGACGTCCAAGGGCATGAGGGTCTCTGTCATAAAGCACTCGGCACACGCCCTTGAGAAAGACCCGGGGAAGGACACGAGCCGGTTCATGGAATCTGGCGCCTTCGCCTCGGCGATATTGGCGAAGGATGGGGAATGCGCCATTTACCTGCCGAACCAATCCCTGACCGGTCTGATCTCACTACTCTCTTCCCTCGGAGTGGACCTAATTCTGTGCGAAGGCTTCAAATCGTCCCCGTATCCTAAGCTTGTGATAGTGAACTCCCCGGGGGAGCTCAAAATGGTCGGGGCGCTGAAGGGCGTGATCGGCGTAATATCAGAATGCCTCGATCAAGGGCAAGAACTTAAGGTCCCCATATTGGGTAAAGACCCCTCAACTGTGGCTGATTTCATCCTCTCCCAAACTAAGGGTGGTAGTAAATCTTGATCGACCCTTACAGCAGGAGGATCACAGGGCTCAGGATCAGCCTGACGCAGAGGTGCAACCTCAACTGCAAATACTGCCACCATGAAGGGGAGGGCAGGACCTCTGGGGAGATGACCGCCGCCGAGGTCCTCAGGATAGTCAAGGTCGCATCATCGCTCGGCATCAGGAGGGTCAAGTACACAGGGGGCGAGCCGCTCCTAAGGGGCGACCTCAACGAGATCATCAAGGGGTCGGTCGCGATCGGGCTGGAAGACGTCGCAATAACAACAAATGGGACACTCCTGAGGGGTAAAGCCTCAGAACTCAACGCTGCCGGTCTTCGCAGGATGAACGTCTCCATTCCCAGCCTGGACCCTTCGCTCTACCACTCGCTCACAGGCGGGGACCTCGTGAACACAATAAGCGGTATCGCCGAGGCAGCGGAGTGCGGAATAAAAATAAAGATCAACACGGTGCTGATGAGGGGCGTGAACGAGGGGGAGATACGCCGCTTCATAGAACTCGCATCCGCCATAAACGGCTCTTTGCAGTTCATAGAACTTGAAAACCTAAACCTGGAGGACTCCTTCTTCAAAGACCATTATCTTGACCTCTCAAAGCTAGAGTCCATGCTCGAGAGAATGGCTGAGCGCGTCCTGCTCAGGGAGGACATGAACAAGAGGCACATCTACATTGTGGGCAGCACGCCAGTTGAGGTTGTCCGCCCGAGCAACAACCCGGACTTCTGCGCGCGCTGCTCAAGGATAAGGGTGACGAGCGACGGGAAGATCAAGCCTTGCTTGATGCGCTCTGACAACCTTGTTGACATATTGGGCCCAATGAGGGGCGGTGCCTCCGACGAGGACCTGAGGCTCCTCTTCCTGAAGGCAGTCAGCCTCCGCTCTCCTTACTACCGGCAGACCTGAAGATCGGACCTTTCCCGGCCTCCTCCATGATCTCGATGTAAGGGATATACTCTGTCTTGACTTTCTTAACAGAGGCGTGTAGCTCCTTCGCAAGCTCGACATACTCCTCCATCAACTTGCCCCTCATCTCCTTGGTCTGGCTAAGGATTCCGATCCTCTTGGGGAAGGAGTACTTCGTGAACCTGTATGGTCCCCTCCTAGCCAGCGCAGCTCCGCCCGTTGCCAGCTCCACCGCGTAGCTGATGAGGTCCCACATCTGCCTCCTCTTGACCCTATTCATGAAGATGTCTGCCCTGGAGAACCAGTCGTAGGCCTCTGCCCTCTCCTTCGGGTCGGTGTACTGGTTGGGTATGTTCTCGTTGATCCACTGGAGGAGCATGTCTAGATCCACCGATGCGCCCTCAGCCGCCGCCCTCGCCTCCAAAATGGTCCTGGCAGAGAATATCCCCTTCATAACATCAAAGATGCCCATCTCCTGGGTCCTTGGGTACAACCTGCCCACATCAACAGCCCTTAGAACGCTCCTCCC
The DNA here is from genome assembly GCA_004347955.1 of Thermoproteota archaeon. GTDB lineage: Archaea > Thermoproteota > Methanomethylicia > Methanomethylicales > Methanomethylicaceae > WYZ-LMO10. Next base: position 9,437 of record QNVH01000013.1, read on the forward strand.
CTCCGCCAGCATCTGCAGGTCATTTACGGCAGCCCTCATGTCCCCATTGGCCGCCTCGGCTATCTTCCTCAGCGCCTCATCCTCAGCATTGACGCCAGCCAGCTGCGCGATCCTCCTGAGCCTAACAACTATGCTCGGCGTCCTTATCCTGTTGAACTTGATCATGTGGCAGATCTCCCTCAGCTGCCTGAACCTCGGGTCCCAGGGGTCGTTCACCGCGAGGACCACCGGATACTTGGAGACATTTATGATCCTCATTATGGCGCCTAGTCCCCCCCTGTCCTCCCTCCCGGATATGCCGTCGAGCTCATCAAAGAAGATCAGCTTCCCTCTCTTGCCAAGCAGCGAGCTCTGCAACGTTGCGCCCCCCGCCACCCTCTCCACAGCCTCCTCAGTCCTGAAGTCACTCGCGTTCATTTCGATCAGCTCCAGGTCCAGCGCCTCTGCGACTAGGTTCACGGAGAGGGTCTTCCCCGTGCCAGGTGGTCCGCAGAGGAGTGCCGCCTTCTTCTCAGCCCTGCCAGCCATGCTCTCCTTTACCCACTTCATGAGCTCCTCTGCCGAATCGTAATTCCCCACGAGCTCTTGCAGCGTCTTTGGCCTGTACCTCTCAGACCAAGGGATTCCCAACCCGGGTCCCCACCAAAATCCCCTTATCCGCCCCTGCCCACCATCGCTATCTTGGCGATCAAGGCGTTGAGTTGGACCTCGTCACTGCCACCTTCAAGGAGCCTGTACTCAGTCTCCCCCAGCAGGTCTATTATTTTGAGCTTCAGCCTCTCGTCCACATCGAGCCAGAGGACCTCCCTATGGATCTGCTTCACCACATCGAGCCCTGATAACCCGTACTCCATGATCAGCCTCATGACCTCGTTCCTGGCGGAGCTAAAGTCGCCCCCAAGGGCTTTCTCCAGCACCAGCCTCAGTTCCTTCGGGCTCACTCTGCCGGCGATCTTGTAAATTACCTTATCATCCACCTTACTACCTATGGCTGCCGCCGCCTGCAGCGTGTTTATGACCTTCCTNAGNTCCCCTCCCCCTATGTACACGAGAGCCTCCAGGCCCTCTGGCGTTATCTCTACGCCCTCCATATCGCAGATGTACTTCACCCTCGCCTTGACGTCTTCCGGCTTCAGCGGCGTGAACCTGAAGAAGGCGCACCTCGACTGGATGGGCTCGATGATCTTTGTGTAATAATTGCAGGCCAGTATGAACCTGCAGGTGCTTGTGTACATCTCCATCGTCCGCCTGAGCGCCTGTTGGGCCTCTGTAGTCATGTTGTCCGACTCGTCGAGCACAAGTATCTTGAAGGGGGCGTCCCCCATACTGACAGTCCTAGCAAAATCCTTTACAGTCGTCCTTATCACGTCTATCCCCCTCTCGTCGCTCGCGTTGAGCTCAAGGTAGTTCTTGTGGTATTCCTTTCCAAAGAGGTCCATCGCCAGCGCGAGGGCTGCCGTCGTCTTGCCGGTCCCAGGGGGCCCTGCGAAGAGGCAATGGGGCATTGATCTCTCTTTAACGAACCTCTTCAGCCTCTCCACTATCTCCTCTTGGTTGACTATCTCGTCTAGAGTCTTTGGGCGGTACTTCTCAGTCCACATAACCTCTCGGATCTCAGGACGGACACCTGAAGCTGACATTGCCCCACACCCTCCTATCTTCTTAGCTTGGTCGGATATTTAACTCTAAGGAGTAACAGCGCGGGCTACACAACCCCCTGAAGGTGTGGATTTCCTTTCCGGATATTAAGATTGAGCCCTCAATTTTCAAAAGTCCAGATCTGTACAGAAAGCACTAAATAACCGCCCGCCGTCTTTTCAATACAAACTCCGGGGATGTGCACATGCCGAGGGCCAGGACCATTCCGCTCGTCGCATTCTACACCGGGCTCGTAACAGTATCGACTCTTATATTCACCGTCTATGTACCTGCGACGCGCGGCTACTTCAACATCGGCGAGTCTGCAGTCTACCTCGTGGCGCTCTTGGCAGGCCCTTACGTTGGCGCATTTGCAGGCGGGGTCGGTTCAATGCTGGCCGATCTCTCCCTCGGCTACCTCTTCTTTGCTCCGGCCACCCTGGTTATAAAGGGCATTGAGGGTGGCGTCCTTGGCATACTGGCAAAGAAGGCTCCGAGCCTCTCAAACAGGAGCTGGCGCCTCCTCTCAGCTGGCGTGGCCATGATCCTTTCAGCGTCAATCTTTATCGTCGGGAGGAGCTACTATGTTGGGTCATCCGAACTCTCAATAGGGCTCCCAGGTTTTTCCTCAACTCTGAGCATCGCCCTAACTGAACTGTTCTGGGCAGGGGTTGCAGCCGCATCTTTTGCTGCGCTGGTCGTCATATCCTTCATGGTGCGCCCGGAGGTGGGGTGGCTCGTCCTGTCCTGTTCAATCTCAGGCAGCCTGATGGTTTTGGGCTACTACCTCTACGAGCAGTTCGTATTGGGCTACGTCGCCATCGCCGAGGTCCCGTTCAACATCGGGCAGGTCCTTGTGGGCATAATGGTCTCCGTCCCGGCGTACAACTCGCTCAAGGCCTTGAGGTCTACCAAATGATTATAATCCCCGGCGGGAGAGAGATATTATTATGCCCCCCAGACCTCCTGAGGAAATAAAGCTCTCACAGTTTCTGTACGAGGAGGGACCTGTTGAGGTAGTCTTCCAGAAGCCCCTGCCACAGCTGAAGATTGGTGGGGAGGATATGGGGTCCCNGGTGGAGGGGTCCGAGCTGAAGATCCCGCTATGGGCTGCAAGGGTCCTGGAGGAGGAGGGCTACGTGAAGATCAAGGGCAAGGAGGACCTGCAGCTCAAGTCCAACGACATCATTAAGCTCTCTTGGAAGGAGGAGAGGTCCGAGTCACTATCAAAACTCCCCCAGAACTTTTACCCCAGGCTGAGGGAGCTCCTCAAGTCTCTGAACGAGAACATCAAGAAAAACCCAACCCACACCGCCCTCACCGAGCAGAGGCAGGTCTCCATAAAGGCGCTGGACCTCTTGAACTGCCGGCTCCAGAAGATACTCGGCTCTCCTTTGAGAGGGTCCCATCAAAGCCATCCATAGAGGTGCTGGAGCCCGAGGAGCTGGCGCTTTTTAACTCGCTCCGCTCTGAGATAGAGGAGTGGAGGCAGAGAATACTTTCAGAAGGGATGAGCTGACATGGAGCTGATCCAAGAAACAATGGACTATAGGGAGCGCTTTGTCAACTTCCTGAAGTCATTTCAGGACAAGAAGGGCGCTTTCAAGTACCGGGACGCCATCGCCCAGATGGCCTCCTCCGGGAGGACCTCTCTGGTGATAGACTTTGACGATCTGATATCCTACGACCCAGACCTGGCAATGGAGTTGAAAGAGAAGCCAGCCTCGGTGCTCCCCAAGGCTAACCTGGCAATATCCGATGCCATGCGCGCGGAGAACATGGACTACGCCGCCAAGGTTAAGGAGTTCAAGGCGCGGTTCAGGAGGCTGGACGAGGTAATACCCCTCCGCGCCCTCAAGTCCTCATTCATGGGCAAGCTCATAATGGTCGAGGGGATAATCACCAGGGCATCCGTCATAAAGCAACTCCTCAAGGTAGCAGTCTTCCAGTGCCCCAAATGCGGGGAGAAGATAAAGATGGAGCAGACGGGCACGGTACTCGTAATGCCCCCACAGTGCACCAACCCGGACTGCGCCAGGAAGGGCTTCTTCAGGCTGATACCCGAGGAGTCGACCTTTGTGGACTGGCAGATGATACAGCTCCAGGAGCGCCCAGAGGAGCTCCCGCCCGGGCAGCTCCCCAGGTCCATAGAGTGCGTCCTCCAGGGGGACATCGTCGACGTGACCCGCCCCGGCGACAGGGTCTACGTGGTGGGGATACTCCAGGCGAAGCAGGAGTTCACGTCGAAGGGTTTCAGGCTGGCAACATTCTCAACCGGGATAGACGCGAACTACATCGAGATATCTGAGAAGGGCACAGAAGAGATCCAGATCTCCCCGGAGGACGAGAGAGCCATAAAGGAGCTCTCAAAGGACCCCCTCCTCTACCAGAAGATCTTCTCCTCAATAGCCCCCTCCATATACGGCTACGAGGAGATCAAGGAGGCGATCGCCTACCAGCTGGTCGGCGGCGTGACAAAGGTAATGCCAGATGGGATAAAGATCAGGGGAGACATAAACATACTCCTCGTCGGGGACCCCGGCACAGCAAAGTCGCAGCTCCTTCAGTACATAGCCAAGGTCGCGCCGAGGGGGATCTACACCTCCGGCAAGGGCTCAACGGCTGCGGGGCTCACTGCCACGGTTATAAGGGACAAGAACACCAACGAATTCTTCCTTGAGGCTGGGGCTTTGGTCATTGCCGACAAAGGGGTGGCATGCATAGACGAGATCGACAAGATGCGCCCGGAGGACAGGTCTGCNATACACGAGGCAATGGAACAGCAAACCATCAGCATAGCAAAGGCTGGCATAGTGGTCCAGCTAAACGCGCGGACCAGCATACTCGCTGCCGCAAACCCGACCTTCGGTCGGTACGTGCCCCAACGCTCCATCTCAGAGAACATATCCGAACTCCCTGTGACAATAATCTCGAGATTTGACNTGATATTCGTCTTGATAGACCGGCCGGAAGAGGCNCGCGACAGGGCCATGACCGAGCACATACTGGCGCTCCACCAGGGGGTATCTTCGGGAAAGCTTCCCACAATAGACCCCCTCCTTCTGAAGAAGTACTTCTACTACGTCAGGAAGAATGCNAACCCGAGGCTCAGCCCCGGCGCCAGCAAGAAGATTGAGGAGTTCTTCTTGGAGATGAGGAGCAAGGGCGAGGGCGCCGACTCGCCCGTCCCGATAACCATGAGGCAGCTCGAGGCTGTCATCAGGCTCGCCGAGGCTCGCGCNAAGCTGGCGCTCAAGGAGGAGGTGACCGAGGAGGACGTCGAGCCAGTGACCAAACTCATGAAGTCCTACCTCATGCAGGTCGGCATAGACAGGACCACAGGCAAGGTAGACATAGACACCATTATGGTCGGCAGGCCGAAATCTGCGAGCGACAAGCTGGCCGCACTCTTCGANCTCCTGATGGCTATGGAAAGGGAGAACGAGATGGGNCCGATAAAGAGGGACTCCTTCATATCCAGGGCCGAAGTGGAGGGCTTCAACAGGACCTTCGTCGAGAACGCCCTCGCAAAGTGGACCAACGAGGGCATAATCTACGAGGCGAAGCCAGGGTACATAAAGAAGGCCTANCGGAGGGCCGAAAATTAGAGTCGAAGATCTTCCAATACCCGAAACCGCAAAGAGGGCGCTACTCAAAACGGGCATTGAGGAACTCTACCCCCCGCAGGAGGAGGCAATCAAGGCGGGGGTTCTGGAAGGGAAAAACGTAGTTCTCTCGGTCCCGACCGCCTCTGGTAAGACCCTTGGTAGCTGAGTTGTGCGCAATAAAGCACGTCCTCGAGGGGCGTGGAAAGGCACTCTACCTGGTTCCGCTGAAGGCCTTGGCCAGCGAGAAGTACGAGGAGTTCAAGATCCTTGAGGACCTCGGGATAAGGGTCGCCCTCTCCACTGGGGACTTTGACACTGTTGACCCTTCCCTCGCGAGATACGACCTCATAATCGCCACAAATGAGAAGGCGGACTCTATCATAAGGCACCGGCCGCAGTGGATAGAGCAGGTCTCTCTGATCGTCGCCGACGAAGTCCACCTCCTGGGGGAGGCCTCAAGGGGTCCGACGCTGGAGGCGCTGCTCACCACCCTGATGATTACCAACCCCAAAGCGCAGTTCCTCGCCCTCAGCGCAACCATAAAGAACGCCGCCGAGATCGCCGAGTGGCTGGGGGCATCCCTCGTGACCAGCGAGTGGAGGCCTGTACCCCTCAAGGAGGGCGTGTGCTTTCGTGACTCGGTTATCTTTAAGGACGGGAGCGTCATCCGAGTAGACGGACCAGACAAAGACCCGGTCACGCTCCTCACCGTGGACGTGATCAAGTCGGGCGGCCAGATGCTCATATTCACCGGAAGCAGGCTCTCGGCAGTATCCCTCGCCAGGCGCCTCTCAGAGCCCGTCCGGCGGCTCCTCAAGAGGAGGGATGAGAGACGCCTGCTGGAACTCTCCTCCACGATTCTCCGTTTGGGTGAGCGTACTAGGATCTCAGAGATGCTCTCCAGGGCGGTCTCCCACGGCGTAGCTTTTCACCACGCCGGTCTCACGTACGAGCAGCGGAAGGCGGTGGAGGAGGCGTTCCGCTCATTCCTGATAAAGTGCATATGCGCAACCCCAACACTGGCCGCAGGGGTGAACCTCCCTGCAAGGCGTGTGCTCATCTACGAGTACAGGCGGTTCGAGCCTGGGTATGGACAAACCAACATCCCCGTGCTAGAGGAGAAGCAGATGGCTGGCAGGGCTGGCAGGCCCAGATATGACAAGGAGGGGGAGGCGATACTGCTTGCGAGGAGCGAGTCTGAGCGTGACTTTCTCTTGGAGGAGTACGTCCTCTCAGAGCCTGAGAAGATCTGGTCAAAACTCGGGGTTGCCTCCTCGCTGAGATCTCACGTACTGGCAACCATAACCACAGGGCTGGCACGCAGCGAAGAGGACCTCTTTGACTTCTTCAGCAGGACTTTTTTCGCCCACCAGTACGGGCTCCACTCCTTCAAGAAGAAGGTGGCAGAGTGCCTCGAGATGCTCACGAAGGAGACCTTGGTGGAGTGCCAAGGTCGCCATCTCATTCCCACCAGATTCGGGATGAGGGTCGCAGAGCTCTACATCGACCCAGTCTCCGCCGTAATAATAAGGGACGCCCTGAGACTCCGCAGATCTGGACTCCCTCCAATAAGCTACCTGACCCTCATATGCCACACGCCTGACATGCCCAAGCTCTACATCAGGAAGAGGGAGATGGAGCCCTTGGTCTCCTTCCTCGAGTCGAACTCTGATCTCTTCCTCTTCGATTTGCCAGATGAGGACGACCCAGAATATGAGTCCCTCCTGGAGGAGGTCAAGACCGCCCTGCTGCTGAAGGACTGGATCGAGGAGTCCCCAGAGGACAGCATAGTGGAGAGGTTCGATGTAGGGTCCGGCGACATTTACTCCTTCGTCGAATCAGCGAGGTGGTTGATCCATTCGGCACACGAGCTCGCAAAGCTCTTCGGTTTTACCGAGTCCATCACCCCTTTGAGAAACCTTTACCTGCGCATCGAGAACGGCGTCAAGGAGGAGCTCCTCCCACTGGTCTCTCTGAGGGGAGTTGGCAGGGTCAGAGCCAGGGCGCTGTACTCTGCAGGCTTCAAGACCCTGGAGGACCTCAGGGCAGCTTCTCCACTGGACCTCATAAAGGTCCCACAGATTGGTCCCGAGACCGCCAGGCTGATAAAAGAGCAGGTCGGCGGCACGGTCTCCAAGGAGGAATGGTCGCTTATGAGATCAAAGAAGACATCAAAACAACTTTCCATAGATGAGTACTAGAACGTCAGTTCCAGATCAACATGATTTTGGTTTTCCTTCATCACAGTCTTCTCACGCCATGTTAAAAATTTTCGTTAAATCAAGCCTGCCTTCAGGGGGCTGAGGCTTTAATATCGACCGTACCATGGGCGGCTCAAGAATTATATTTAAGGGCGCTCAGATAATTCTTCACAAGTGGTCACAATGCGCCATTTTCATATCGCCACCGAGGATGATATCAGGTCAGGTCAGACTTCCGACATATACTATCTCAGGACTAAGAGGATCATCGAGAGCAAGGGCGTAGACAAAAAAGTCGTTGCTGAGGTCACAGTTGGCAAGCTCCCGGAGAACTGGAGATGGGGCGTATTCTGCGGTCTGGAGGAGGTCATAGCCCTCTACGAGGGCTTTCCAGTAGACCTGTATGCGATGCCTGAGGGGACCATATTCCCCACCAAAGACATAAACGGCTTCAGGGTCCCGCAGATGTCGATCGAGGGCTACTACGGCTCGTTCGTCAGTGTAGAGACCGCCACCGTCGGCCTACTCCTGCCAGGCCTCTGGAGTTGCAACCGCCGCAGCGAGGGTCAAGAAGGCTGCCAAGGGCAAGGAGGTATTCGCATTCGGCATCAGGCGGATGCACCCAGCGCTCGCGCCTATGCTCGACCGGGCAGCCTACATCGGTGGGTTCGACGGAGTCTCTGGGGTGCTGGGGGCAAAACTCATCGGGATAACGCCCTCGGGCACAATGCCACACCCACTGATACTCATTTTTGGGGATCAAGCTTCTGCCTGGAAGGCTTTCGACGAAGTCATCGAGCCCTCTGTTCCAAGGATCGCCCTGGTTGACACCCTCTACGACGAGAAGTTCGAGTCAATACTTGCTGCCGAGACCCTCAGAGACCGCCTCAGCGGAGTCCGCCTGGACACCCCCGGATCCAGGCGCGGCGACTTCCTGGACATTGTGAGGGAGGTGCGCTGGGAACTTGACGTCAGGGGTTTCAAACACGTCAAGATATACGTGTCAGGGGGTCTAGACGAGAGCTCGGTCAGGAGGCTTGCAGAGGGTCCAGTCGACGGTTTTGGTGTTGGGACCTCAGTCTCAAACGCACCGACCATAGACTTTTCCATGGACATTGTCGAGGTTGAGGGCAGACCGCTGTCCAAGAGGGGCAAGTTCAGTGGCAAGAAGCAGGCGTGGCGCTGTGAGCGCTGCCATACTTGGCAGGTCACACTGTTCGACTCCGAACCACCAAAGTGCCCGTCGTGCGGTCTTGAAACCACGCCAATGCTGAAGAAGTACATCGAGAAGGGCAAGGTCGTCGGCGAACTCAAGCCCCCCAAACTTATCAGAGAGTACGTGTTAGAGCAGCTCAAACACTACGAACTGGAGTGATGCCCCATGGCGGACTTCACAATAAAAAAGATCGTAGCCAGGGAGGTAATAGACTCCCGCGGAAACCCGACCGTTGAGGCGGACGTGTTCACGGGGAGCGGCTTCGGCAGGGCTTCTGTCCCTTCGGGCGCTTCGACCGGGGCTCACGAGGCCCTTGAGCTCAGGGATGGCGACAAGAGGTACATGGGGAAGGGCGTCCTAAAAGCCTGCAAGAACGTAAACGAAGTCATCGCCCCGGCTATTGTCGGCATGGACTCCCGCAACCAGAGGGAGATAGACGAGAAGATGATATCCATGGATGGCACCGAGAACAAATCCAAACTGGGTGCCAACGCCATCTTGGCCGTCTCACTCGCCGTTGCCAAGGCGGCAGCCAACACCTCTGGTCTCCCCCTTTTCAGGCACTTGAACCCCTCCTCCTCGGTCATCCCCGTGCCACTCATGAACATAATAAACGGTGGGAAACACGCCGGTGGCAACCTATCAATACAGGAGTTCATGATAATCCCAGGCGGGGTACCATCCTTCAAAGAAGCCATCAGGGTCGGCTGCGAAATTTACCAGCAGCTGAAGAAACACCTTAGAAACCGTTACGGACCCTTCGCGGTCAACATAGGCGACGAAGGAGGCTTCGCGCCCCCGCTGTCATGCACGAGAGAGGCGCTCGACGCAATTGAGATCTCAATGAATCAGTTGGGGTACTCAAAGAAGGAGGTGAGGCTGGGCATCGACGCGGCAGCCACGAGTTTTTACAGCGAGGGCTCCTACCTGATAGACGGAGAAGAACTCTCCCCCGGGGAGCTCATCGACTTTTACTCAGAGTTGGTTTCAGATTTTCCCATCATACTGTTGGAGGACCCGTTCCACGAGGAAGACTACGACTCCCTTGTTGAGATAACCAAAAAACTGGGCAAAAAGATTCAGGTAGTCGGGGACGACATATTCGTCACAAACATCAAGAGGTTCCGAAGGGGTGTGGAGATGGGGGCTGCGAACGCCATACTGCTCAAGGTAAACCAGATCGGCACGCTCACAGAGGCTCTAGATGTGGCAAAATACGCCTTCAACAACAACTACGGGGTGGTGGTCAGCCACAGGTCAGGGGAGACTGAGGACAACTATATCGCTGACATCGCAGTGGCGCTCGGAGCTGGAAAGATAAAAACTGGCGCTCCAGCAAGGGGCGAGCGCGTCGCCAAGTACAACCAGCTGATACGAATAGAGGAGATGTTGGGTCCAGAGGCGAAGTACCCCGGCTTCGAAGCCTTTCGAACAAAATAATGCTGGAGACGACGTTGGCTTTCTTCATCAAAACTGGAGGGTTTGGCTCCAGCCCTCATACATTTCTTGGCTTTCTTATGTTTTAGACCCGTCTCCTGCCCGGCATGAAAAAGCGCCCAAGCCGCCGACCATCTTTTTCATCCAGAGCCTCATTCATCCTGACAGACCGCGCCGTCCCTTGAAAGGTCAGCAAAAGACAGACTGCCCATGAGGGTTTATTCAAAAGCTGCGAATGGTTCGAGAAGCACAATGGGAAAAATTTACAATCCAAGGCGCGGGCTGGTTCCTTCGCTCTGCAATTGATGCATATAGAGGCTGTACTGGTGCGGCCGCCGGGATTTGAACCCGGGTCCTCGGCGTTCTCCGGAATTATTCCATGGAAGGCCGACGTCCTAGACCACGCTAGACTACGGCCGCCCAATGGTTAGAGAACTTCGTGCTTTTAAATACTTAACGATCGCACAAAACCGAGAACTTTTATTCTCTTACCCTGCTTACTCTACTTAAGGGTAATGCCATGCGCATGTGTTTTGCCTCCGCATCAACAAGGTTCAAGTGTAAAAAGGTGTGCAAAATGCTGCTCCTTCGACGTATCCCTTACAGATGAGGAGTTGCGGGAATTGGGTGAAAACGCAGACCTCAAATGGCGAACAACGAAGAAGGTCGTCAGAGATGGAATACCTGTCTGCTGCTTCTTGGAAGGCAACGTCTGCAAATTGTACGAAAAGAGACCTAAGGTGTGCAGAGTTTATCCCTTCTTTGCAATCTGCGAGGAGGATCTGAAAGCCCTAAAGATACATATACCAAAGAGTGCCGTGAGGGTTGAATATGCGGGGGAAACCTATTTCATAACCTACGATGATCAATGCCCTGGTTTGGGAAGTGGCAACTCACCAAATTGGCGAGAGATTGCTGAACTTTCATATTTCTACACAAACGAGTGCAGATGTTAATCCTCTACTGGGACTCGATTTTTGAAACAAATTCTTTCAGTTTATCGGCATATTCATTGCCTATAACGTCTTTGCGCCTGAACATGGCAGTAGCAATGGGCTCTTTTTGACAAGCCTCTTTCATCTCCTTGAATATGTTCGGGGCGTCTTTCAATGAAAGCGTGCAAAAGAATGCCACTTTTTTAATCCTGTCCTTATTTTTGACCATGTATGTTCTCGTCGGGGAGGAGATGTTCCCAGCCCAGACCGGTGTTCCTATAACAACAAGGTCGTATTGAGCCGGGTCGTACTTTGTCTCGGCTATAACTGTAAGCTTTCGGCGCGCACTCTCATACCCTGAGCGTAAAAACCCTATGATCCCATCTCTATTTTTCGTATCTTTGATCTCTTCTAGGTCCCCCTTGACCATCTCGGCAATTTTCTGTGCGACGAGACGTGTCGTTCCAGTTCTTGAGTAGAAAACTATCAATGTTTTCATGTTTTAAAGATATGTTTTTAGCTAAATTTAAGCATTAATGATGATATTGCTGTGTTTTACAAGCTAAGCTGGCATTTTTATGATGAATGTTGTTTTATGCACTATACTATGTGGGCTGATGCGAAATAGTATGGGAAAATTTGGATATTTTCCACGCAGCAATATGTTTGGATGCTTGCGTTTGAATTTTCAGGCGGAATAAAGAATTTTAACATTTTACCAGTTCAAGCCCTTATAGGTATTCTACGAACTCCACAGCATCAGGAGCAGCAGGGCGCTACTCCTCGGTTTCAAGCCCTTATAGGTATTCTACGAAC
>QNVH01000014.1 GCA_004347955.1 Thermoproteota archaeon
AACTTGCCAAACAATTTTCTTTTCAAAACCAAGCGTATAAATCTGTCTACCCATTGACACTCTCCACGCTGGAGCTGGGAGGTTCTTGCTTCTGGGGTGATTATCGGTCGGTTGTTCACTGCCCTTTTAGGCTCCCACCTCATAACATCCCACCTCAGGAGCAAAGGGTGTTTAAAAGCCACCACCCCGTTAGTATTCTCGCCCTGACGAGAACCTATATTTAGGACGCCTACAGCATCCCTTTTCGCCTCCAACCCGCAATATAGACATCTGAAGAGCCTCCCTCCTGTGGTTATGTCTTCAGAGGTGCACTCGCTTGATGTTCCGTACTCGCTCTTCTCCTCAACTTCTATGCCGCACTCTTCGGCTCTTTCTTTGAATCTTCTTATGATGTATTCGAAGGACCAGAAGTTGTTCATTATGGCGTTTGCCTTACCGTTGTGGTTGTTGCTATTACTGTTATTCCTTATGCCCTTCAATTTCCCGAGTACTATCTTTGAGANGCTAAGCTTATGAGCGTCATCAACTATCGTTTTAACCATGGCGTTCACTGCGTGCCTGAGCCTCCTCTGCTTGATCCTNTAAAAGAGGTAACGAGTACGAGATAGCCAGACAAGTGTGTAGGCTGAAGTTATGATGTAGGGCTTCAATCCTTCACTTCAAATTCTCTGCCTCCGGGCTCCGTGAATTTTATGCGCGCCTTTTCAGATATTATGCCGTCTGGACCGCAGTAGACCGCCTCCCTCTCAGGAGGGATTTTCTTTCCCGTCGCAGGGTCTGTGTTGCATGCCCAGTAGAGGTCTTCAACTGGGAGCATCTTGAACATTACCTTTTCCCCTTCCATCCTGGCGATGTATCCCCTCAGCTCCTTGTAAGGGTAGCCAGTCTCCTCGTGCTTTTCCTCTAGAAAGCTCCTCACGATTATGCCGACTGATCCGTAGTCTCCCAACATTCTGAGGATGCGGACCTTAATGAAGGGTTCATGTAGAGGCTCGTATCCGTACTTGACTTTTTCGTTTCCGCTCCTGCTCATATCAAATGTGAAGACCTCCTTCCCGCCACTTATTGTGACGATGGCCGTGGTATAGCAGTGTTTCTCAAACTCCTCGAGCAGGTCCTCGAGCCCGTTTATCTGTTTTACCTTGAATCCTTCTCTGTCTCTTTCCTTTCCTTTTCCTTCTCCTTTTCCTTTCCCCATTTTCATTCTAATTATCCTTCCCTTTTTCTGATTCTTTTACCCTCTCCTCTTCATTCTCCTTATCCTTCTCTGCTTTCTTTTTTATTTCTCTTCTTGTCTTTTTCTAATTCTTTTCTCCATTTTCTCAGACATGTATTTTGTCTAAACATTCTCGTTCGGAGCGTTGGCGGCTTCTTCAATCCGCCTGCTATACGGGTCAGCCGCTCATCGGCAGTCAAAACTGAGATTCTGGAAGGGACGCAACGACCCGGCAGGGCAGAGGCACCGTGACCTCATACTGTTGATCTTTGAGAGAGGATAGGGCATTGCCATAGTTGTGAGGGAAAGGCACACAGAAAATCCGTTTTTTATTCTATTATTTTCACATCAAGATCAAAAGTTGAAGAGCGTTAAACAGGAACCAAAGAGAGAAGGCCATTAAAAGGGCTGTCGAGGCGTAGCCCACGATCTTGTACAGCCTGGGGACCCTGCTCTGAGCAAAGTGTATCGCCATAGGAAATGAGACTATCCAGACGAGTATCCCGCTGAAGAAGCCAAGTATTATGATCAAGCCTATACTCGAGATCAGGGATAGACCCACGCTCATCCACCAGGCGATCTGGAATGGGTTGGTCAGACCTATGGAGAGTCCTGTGAGGTAGGGTATGGCAGTAGCCTTCTCTTCTCGTCCGCCTCTTCCATCCAATTTCCTGACAGACCTGAGGGTCAGGTACGCCAGGTAAGCCAATAAAGCAGAACTTGCCAACGATAGAGCCCCCTTGACCGGGCCCTCGATTGTGAAGATCTGCCGCAGGTGGTAGGTTATTACAAGGAAAGTAGCGTCTGAAGTCATGGCGCCAAGACCGACCAGGAAGCCCCTCAGCGTGGACCTGGTCGACTGGACCGCGATCATGGCGTTCACCGGGCCAGGCGGCGCCGCTATGGATAAGCCCAAAGCGATGCCAGCCAGGAATACGCCGAAGATCTCACCGAATTGCATGCCACCATTTTTGCCTGTCCAAATATTTAATACATTGTGCAAATGCAGCCAAGATGTAATTGGGAACTGCAACTCATGTAGGTAGAATTTTGAATTTTATGGAGATTTAGTCTCATCAGACCAAGAAAATGGATTGTCTAATGGGCTCCATAAGGTGAAGATTTGCATGGTTAATAAATTTTAAGTGAAGATTTGAATTGGTTTCGAAATTCTAGCATCAGCCAGATCCTGTTTTTGTTACAAAGCATTTATAGTGTCCCACCAATTATAGACTCAGAGGTGGACCTCAATGAGACATGCCAGCCTCCAAGAGGTGAATTACGCAAAACTCTACATATTATCAGACAACTCTGTGCTTGCCAGCTCTAGAAATATCCTTGGAGAGCACGGCTTCTCGATTTTGATAACTTCTGACAGGGGAGAGATACTCTTCGATACAGGTCAGACTGGAAGAGTGGTAGTAAACAACCTGGAGGTAATGAGGAGGGGAGATATAAGAACGGTCGTTCTCAGCCACGGGCACTACGACCACACCGGCGGGCTCCTGAGCGTCGTGAGGAGGACGGCGAACAGATGCGAGATATACGCGCACCCAATGGTGTTCTACAGGAGGTTCAAGAGGGTTAGGGGCGAGATTAAGGAGATAGGGATGCCATTCCCTAGGTCGGAGCTCGAGGACGCAGGTGCGGTCTTCAGAGTCTCAAACGAGGCGCAGGTGATAAACCAATGGCTGATCACAACGGGAACGATAGAGAGGAGCAATGATTTCGAGAAGCCCGAGAGCGANTTTTACATAGAGGTNGACGGNANGCTAGAGGCTGATCCTTTCCTCGACGACCANGCTGTTGCCTTTGATGTGAAGGGCAAGGGCACGGTTGTTGTCACAGGGTGTGCCCATTCAGGGGTTGTGAACACGCTGGAGTACGTCAAAAAGGTCCTCGGAAGGGACGAGATCTACGCCGTGATCGGGGGCTTCCATCTAAACGACGCCTCCAAAGAGAAGTTGGAGAAGACCGTTGACGCGCTCAGGGCAGCTAACCCAAAGGTGATAGTACCATGCCACTGCACCGGCAGGGATGCTGTATACCTCTTGAAGGAAAGGTTCGGGGGCGCCGTCATGTATGGGGATGCAGGGCTGGCTCTGGAGCTCTGAAGTCGAGTGTTGACCATTAATCCATAAGGTTCAAGGGTCCGGCTATCCCTCAGCCAAGAAGCCAGATTCCTTAGCAGGCGGCAATTGAAACATTCCCGTGAGCGCGCAGCCGTCTCTTAGCCAGGGAAATAATAGCCTTGCAAGGGGCCGAGTCCTGATAGCTTTGAGTTGAAAGCCCAACACAGTTCACGGGCGAATAATTCATCGGCTCATGCCAAATTAAGCGGGTTTTGGAATCCCATGGGGCGATAGCCTGTTACAAAAGTTAAGCGGGGGTGGACCGGGAACAGCCCGGAGCCTGAATCCCACACACGGATGCTCATGCCATCAGAGAGAATATTTTAGCGAGGACTTCCTGACCGATCATGACCCCAAGGGACCCCTTTGCGCATTGGGACTCGCCAAAGGCGTCTGTCCCGTCATTTTTTATGTTGCCCCCCGAGACGATGAGCGGCACCGGGTCGCCAGAGTGTGCCTTCAGGGAGCACGGGGTTGCATGATCCGATGTAACAGCCACAACGTTCTCTGAGAGGTCCAAGTCCAGGTTGCCGAAGAAGTGTTTGTCTATCATCTCTATCGCCCTCTTCTTGCCCTCACAGTTTCCATCGTGGGCTGGCTCGTCTGGACCCTTTATGTGCACGTAGACCGCGCCGTAGGCTTCCACGAGCTCGCTGGCAAGCTCGGCCCTCTTCTTGTAGTCCCAGGCCTGGTCCCCGGTTGGCGGCGGGAGTTCCACCAGATCCATACCGCAGAGGAGCGCTATGCCCCGCTCCACTGGCATCTCCACCATGGATGCGAATTCCCTGCCGTACTTGTCCTTAATGTGCTGGAAGTCGGGCAGCCTGGAGCCTGCGTCCCTCGATAGGACAACGTTCGCCGGGGGCTTTCCCTCCCTCCGCCTTATGAGGTTCACCGGGTGATCTTTGAGGGCCTCGTGGCTCTTCCTGGTGAACTCCTCCAGGAGTTCGGCTGCGCGCCTTGCCTCTTCTGAGCTGTCGAGCGGCTCGCATCTCATCACCTTATTCACGAAGTTTGCCGAGGCTATGCCGAGCCCCTCCATCCGCTGGTACGCGGGGTCGGTGTTAGTTATATTCCCAGACAGAGGACCTTCCTCAGACTTTATCAGGAGTACCGCCCTGTGCCCGACTGTGCTCCTGAACTCGAAGGTGGCGGGGTGCGACTCTAAGGTGACTGTCTGGTTTATTGTCTCAGCCAAGACCCTTGCCTCTCCGGTGGAGAGGGACCTTCCAACCCTCCTGTCTATGATATTCATGTTGTCATCAACAGTTGCAAAGTTGCACCTGACTGCGAGGTCGCCGTTGTCCATCACCATCCCGGACCCGAAGACCTCGATAGGTCCCCTCCCTGTGTAGGTCTTGGCAGGATCGTACCCAAGCATGCTTATCACCGCCACGTCTGACTCCGGCGCTATGCCCCTCCCCACTGTGTAGACTATCCCCGAAATGCCCTTCCTAGCCAGCGAGTCCATATTTGGGTGGTCTGCCGCCTCCAGCGGGGTCCTGTCGCCCAGAGACTTCACCGGCAGGTCGCCGAGACCATCAAGGAGAACATAAAGGAGGTGCTTCATCTTGCATCATCTCGACCCAATATTAAGGGCTCATATTTATCGGTTTGGTCTTTTGGCGGGAAGATATTGAGGAGGCAACCATCTCCTTCGATTTTCATCATGCGCACTTCACGCCGTCATAATTTTATCCCTTCGTCATGGCTTTTTTGCGGTTGACGGTGTTTCGCAGGGATCTTCTTGTGGTGGTCTCCAACGTCTTTATTCAACGGTCAACCCAGCCTCTCAGCTTAGGACGTTGCCCAGCGGAATATCTCGTCCTGGACTGTGGCTGGCGGCTCCGAGGTGTTCGCGACGTAGATCTCCACCATGCTCAGCAGCCGCCTGAAGAAGTCCCTCCTGAGTGCTACCTTCCGATCGTCCCTCACGAGCTGGTGCGGGTTGTAAAAGTTGTTGGCCACCAGCGTTTCGACTGCTTCGTCCACGCTCGCCTCCCTCACTACTGTGGGATCGTTGCTGTCCCTCTTCAGGAGGAAGACCTTCTTCATCTTCGTGAGGGGCACGACCCCGTCTATCCCTACTACCCACCTCGCGTTCACTACGGCGCGCCCCCTCTTGTCGATGACGACCCTCTCCAGGACCTCCCTGTACTTTGACCATATCTTGCCGAGCTCAGCGTCAACGTAGCAGTTCTTCTCCGACCCGTACGCCAGGGCGCTCCTGTCGTAAACCCTGACAAAAAACCAGTCGTCTGCGACGAGCCTCACACCGTTATTCCTGAGCATGCCCCAGCTGTGGGTTGTCTTGCCTACGCCGCTCGGAGCTATCAGCGCAACTCCGGCGCCGTCAACGTCCAGTACAGCCCCGTGGACCGAGTGTATCTCGTGCGCGTCCTCAAGTATGTCGCCGGCTATCGCAAGGGCTATGCTCTTTATCCACCCGTAGTAGTCGAAGTTGAAGGCGAAGCCTGTCTTGGTCAACGGGTCGTACTTCATGTGAAGTGGCTGGCTCGGATCCTGGACCGCTATCAGCCTCCCGTGGGACCGGATATTCTCGTCGGCGGTGTAAAAGTTGTCGGACCATATGTCTGCAAATGGTCTGTTGTCGGTGAGAAACTTTATGCAGCACCCGTAGATGTTCGCCTTCCTCGTGTAAAGGGGGAGCCTTATCAGCTCAGAGTACAGCCTCCGCTTCTCCTCCGGGGATATCAACTCGATGGGGTAGGGCATGGGCAATCACCTAACCAGAGATGTAGGCGAGGCCGTCGGCGACCGCCACGAGCCTGCCCTCCTCGTCTGTGACTCTTATCCGGTACAGGCCGGTGGTCCTTCCCCTGCTCTCCTCCCGCGCCTCGGCATAAAGGCGCACGCCCACGCCAACTGGCCTCCGGTAGTGTATGGTTACGTTCAGGGCGACCGCCTTCTGCCCATGGGAGTTGCAGGCGACCGCAAATGCCACATCCGAGAGGGCGTAGAGGGCAGCCCCATGGGTGGCGTCGTAGGCGTTCAGGGCGTCTTCCTTGACAACCATGGATGTCTTTGCCCAGCCTCTCCCACAGTCCTCGAGCGTTATGCCCAGGAGGCGGGCTATACGGTCATTCTTCACGAGCTCATGCATGTCGGTGTAAGGGTTCTCCCTAAACAAAAATCAGACACCCCTCAGTCCAAAGAATCCTCCGCTAAGTTATATTAAGGCTAACCCGATATAAAGTCACTTCAAAAATTGGGGTGATATGATGGACGGGGAGCGACTCCTAGATCTACTCACCAAAGAGGGCGCAGATTACGCCGAGGTCAGGTTTCACAGGAGTGTGGAGGTGAGCGCCCTTCTGAAGAATGGCGAGGCAGAGCCCCCGGAGTACTCTGAGGTTTACGGGGTCGGCGTGAGGGTCCTGAAGGGCGGCTCTCTTGCGTTTGCGTCCACGAACATTCTGGACTGGGAATCCCTCAAATCCACAGGTCTGAGGGCTCTGAGGATGGCGGAGGCATGCGCGAGGCACTCAGCGAGGACCGGCATGTCGGAGGAGCCCGCGGTGAAGAGGGATTGGGGCGTGGATTTCAAGGAGGACCCGACAGAGGTCGAGGCTTCCACCATACTCGAGGTCCTCAGGTCGGTGGACTCTTCCCTGCTGGAGGTTAAGGGCGTGAGCTTCCCCAACAGGCTGCTTGTGTTCGGCGGGTCCCTTGAAGAGAAGGAGTACCTCAACAGCGAGGGGACCAGGATGCGCTCCATAGTCCCTAGGGTTGGGGGGTACTTCATACTAACGGCGTCTATTGGTGGGAGAGGGACCGTCCAGAGGACCCTTCAGTTTGGCGAGTCCGGCGGCTGGGAGAGGGTCGGGTCCATGAAGCTTTCAGAGGTCGCCAGGGAGGAGGGGGAGGCGATGGCCAGGATACTCATGGAGGGCAGGGCAGTCCTTCCAGGCAGGTACGACGTGGTGGTGGGAGGGGAGGTATCAGGGATCATTGCGCACGAGGGGTGCGGCCACCCCCAGGAGGCGGACAGGATCATGGGAAGGGAGGGGGCGCAGGCAGGCGAGTCGTACGTGAAGAGGGACATGCTGGGCAGGAGGATAGGTAGCCCCGCGGTCAACATATCGGACCTGCCTTCGTTGCCAAACTCCTACGGATTCTACCTTTACGACGACGAGGGTGTCGAGGTGAGGAAGAAGAGGTTGATAGTGGGAGGCGTGATAAACGAGTTCCTGCACAACAGGGAGACCGCGAGGGAGTTTGGGGTTAAGAGCAACGGAGCCGCGCGGGCGACAATGTACAGCAGGGAGCCAATAATCAGGATGTCGAACACCTTCGTTGAGCCTGGAGATCACTCCCTCGAGGAGCTTCTGGAGGGCGTCAAACACGGAATTTACATAAAGAGCTTCAGGGAGTGGAACATAGACGACATCAGGTGGAACAACAGGTACGTGGGCTTTGAGTCATACCTGGTGGAGGGTGGCGAGATAGGTCAGCCGGTGGTCGCCCCGGTCATAGAGGCAACAACTGAGGTGATATTTTCGAGCATCGACGCCGTAGGGGATGACCTGATCTTCAAGGCGGCAACATGCGGCAAGGGGCAGCCAGATCAGGGGGCGCCCGTCTGGACCGGCGGACCATCCATGAGGATGAGGGGCCTTTATATAAAAGGGAGGTGATGGACCGCCGGCGGTCATAATCGTTTGTTCATTTTGCGGCATCTACGTATGAGGGCGGGTGAGGGGGCACCGAGAGACCGAATGAAAATGAAAATCATGGGAATTATTACTATTAGTAATATATAGATAAGTTAAAATACAAAATATGCATAATTCAGTTGGGACCTGTATTGAAGAGAGGGGAGAATGCCAGGGGCCTTGCAACTAAGGCCATACACGAAGGCAACTCTGAGGGGATAGACATCATCCCCCCAATTTACCAGACAGCCATATTTAAGCACCCATTTGGCGCGCAGATAAGGGGGAGGGAGCTGAAGTACTCCCGCGAGGACAACCCAACAGTTAACCTTCTGGAGAAGAGGATGGCTGCGCTTGAGGGGGGAGAGGACTGCCTAGCCTTCTCTTCGGGGATGGCAGCGATCTCGACGCTGGTCATGGGAACGCTCTCCAAGGGGGACACAATACTCACCTCGAAGGAGATCTACGGGGCGACTCTGATACTATTCAGGTCTCTTGAAAAGTTCGGGATAAAGGTTGAGGCAGTGCTGAATGAGAGTGTTCAAGATCACATAAGAAGAGGCACGAAGATGGTCTTTGTCGAGACTATAACAAACCCCGTATTGAAGGTCTCCGACATACCCTCGCTCATAAAGACCTGCAAGGAAGAAGGAGCGATAATGGTTGTTGACAACACCTTCGCGACGCCGGTGAACTTCAGACCCCTCGAGTTCGGCGCAGACTACGTTGTGGAGAGTGCCACCAAGTATCTTGGCGGGCACAACGACGTGATTGCGGGCATACTCGCAGGGTCTGGTCTGGACCAGATATGGGAGTGGAGGAGGAACCTGGGAGGATCGCTCGATCCATTTGCGGCGTACCTGGTCTTGAGGGGGCTCAAGACGCTGAAGCTGAGGGTCCAGGAGCACAACAGGAGGGCCCAGGAGGTAGCGGAGTACCTGGAGGGCCACAGGAAGGTGAAGAGGGTCCACTACCCGGGGCTTAGATCGAGCCGGTATTTCGAAGTGGCCAGCAGGTTCATGAAAGGGTTCGGCGGCGTGGTCGCCTTCGAGGTTGAGGGTGGCGAGAAGGCTCAGAAGCTACTCAGATCTTTCAGGCTGATCAAGACCGCCCCAAGCCTGGGAGGGGCAGAGACGCTGATAACACACCCGGCTTCATCCTCCCACAAGAACATAAGCCCTGCAGAGAGGAAGGAGCTGGGTATAGAGGACGGGCTCCTGAGGATATCGGTAGGGCTCGAGGACATCGAGGATATAATAAGGGATCTGGAGCAGGGTCTGGACAGTATCTAGCAGCAGCACTCCCAGCTCGCACTGGTTATGTTCAGGAGACTGGCTGAAATGAAATTTATCGACAGCACCTAGTATTCCCACATCGCTGGATCTCTTCTTTTGCCTGTGAGGGCAGGAGGCGCCATTTGGACGGCAGTAGACGGCCAGGCTGAAACTCTTTCTCGAAGGGGAGCCTGACCCCCCACGTGAGGGTTTGGCTGTTGCGGGGAGCCAAGGGCTGAATTTGCCCACTCCACCCCTCTGGTGTTTTATTTAGCCATTACAATGAAAAATGTTGGGGGGTTTGTGCCATATAGTTTATATAGGCGATTAAAATACCACCAATGTTGGCAACCCATCCTATCAATTTTTTTAAATTAATCGCTCAAAAAACTTTTAAAAAGCCGGAAGGTTAATTGTATTTTGCCCAATCTGGTGTTTTATTATGACAGAAGCGATTTTGAACTGCAGGCTACCACCCCCAGTTAGAAGGAGCGATGGCGTAATAGAGCCCTTCGACAAGGAGCGCATAGTGAAGAGCCTGGTCAAGGAGACCCAGCTAGTCAAGGTCCTCTACAACCTCCCACCCATGAGCGAGGAGGACGCCAGGAAGATCGCGGAGGAGGTTGAGGAGGACATAAAGAACATGAAGCTCCGCTTCTTGAGCGGTCCTCTGATAAGGGAGCTGGTGAGCGTAAAGCTCCTGGAGCACGGGTTCGACAAGTACAGGAATGTTTACACGAGGGTCGGCATGCCACTTTATGACGTTTACTCAATCGATCGCTCTGAAGGGTATGAGGCGAAGGAGAACGCCAACCTTCAGCCCAACCCGGAGACGTTCCACAAGAAGAAGGCAGACTTTCTCAGCAAGGAGTCGTACTTGCTGATGATGCCGCCCAGGATTGCCGACGCCCACCTGAGGGGCGACATCCACATACACGACCTGGAGTACTGGGGTACACGCCCGTTCTGCCAGGACCACGACCTCAGGTACTTCTTCTACTACGGCCTGATGCCAGATGGGACCGGCACCCACACCTCTGTGGCTGGACCGGCAAAGCATGCCGAGGTCGCCATACTGCATGCCGCGAAGGTCTTGGGCGCCGCGCAGACCAACTTCGCGGGCGGGCAGGGCTTCTTCAACTTCACAGTCTTCATGGCACCGTACCTCGTTGGCTTGGACGACAAGAAGATCCACCAGCTCGCCCAGATGTTCCTTTACGAGATGACCCAGCTATATGTGGCGAGGGGCGGACAGCCAGTATTCTCATCAATACAGATAGAGGCGGGCGTCCCCAAGGTGTGGCAGGACGCCCCGGTGGTCTCCCATGGAAAGGTCTGGAGGGATCTCACCTACGGTAGCCTCGAGGACCACGTGCACGCCTTCGCTAACGCCCTCCTCGACGAGTACCTGAAGGGGGATGCCATGGGGAAGATGTTCAACTTCCCCAAGCCAGAGGTTGTGCAGAGGAGGAGGTACTGGACAGACAGCAAGTTTGAGGACGTAATGCTGAAGGCAGCCCAGCTCTCGGCTAAGTACGGTTCCACATACTACGACAACGTCGTACCTGCCTACAGGGGAGGGGAGGACGGCGTCTCATGNTTCCAGTGCTGCGCCTATGCGTTCGCTGAGGACGGGTCCTCGGAGGACTTCAAAAGGAAGATAAACTTTGAGGACGGGGCGCATTTCTCCATGGGTGGCATGCAGGTCATAACGCTGAACCTGCCAAGGATCGCCTACAGGTCTGGAGGGGACGAGGGGAGGATGTACGAGATCCTGAAGGAGACCATGGACGTTGCGAGGGACGCCCTCCTGCTAAAGCACAGGATAATGGTCCAGCAGTTCGAGAGGGGGCTGATACCATTCGCCTCCCAAAGGCCGAAGGGCGCGCCTCCGGCGGTGGACATAAAGAACCTNACGCACACCATCGGTTTTGTCGGGATGAACGAGCTGGTGGAGCACATGACTGGCTACGAGCTCCACGAGGACCCATCGGCTCAGAAGCTGGCTCTGAAGGTCCTCATTGAGATGGACAGGATAAGGAAGNCATACTCAGAGGAGACCGGGCTGAAGTTCTCAATAGCCAGGACGCCGGCAGAGTCTTGCGCGCAGCGATTTGCCGTGGCAGACATGATTCACTACCCCAAGTACGCCAAGGAGTACGTGAAAGGGGACCTGGAGAGAGCCATGTCGCTTTACGGCGAGACGAAGGACGTGCCCATATACTACACCAACGGGGCCCACGTCAACGTCTCTGCAAAGGTTCCTCTCTACGAGCGCCTTGCCATAGAGCAGCGCTTCTTCCCGATACTGAAGGGAGGGGACATATTCCACGTCTGGCTGGGTGAGGCCAACCCGGACCCGGAGGCACTTTTGAAGTTGAACAGGAAGCTGGCATTAGAGTCGTGGATAGGCTACTGGAGCCACACGAAGGACATAACGGTCTGCAGGGCGTGCGGGTTCGTGGGTGGCGGGCTCAACGAAAGCTGCCCAATGTGCAGGAGTCAGGACATAAGGGTGTACTCGAGGATAACTGGATACTATCAGGATGTTGCCTCTTGGAATGCCGCNAAGAAGCAGGAGTTGAAAGACAGGTACAGGATCAGACTCTCTGCGTAGTGCCAGGGACGCATGGAGGGCAGGTTCTCCCAGTGGGATATTGATGGCTGGAAAGGNGGTTTATGCGGGGGAGATAGTCCCCCTCTCCCTCTCTGATTACNTGGGGGAGCCTGCGTGTGTGGTATTCTTCTCAGGGTGCAATTTTGACTGCGGATACTGCCAGAACTGGCGGCTCAAGAGGAGTAAGGAGGAAGACCTAACGGAGATAGAGAAGGTAAAAAAGGCTATATCCGAGAACAAGCTGGTCACTGCCTGCAAGGTCACAGGTGGAGAGCCGCTCCTGCAGCTGGACGCCCTCCTCGAGATCGGGAGGTTTGTCAAGTCTATCGGTTTGAAGTTCGGGATAGACACTAACGGCTCGTTGCCAGAGGTCCTCGCCAAGGTAATGCCCATCCTCGATCTTGTCTCCATAGACATAAAGGCTGAGCTCAGAGAGGAGAGTTACAGGAGGGTAACAGGGCTCAGATCTCCTCCGGTAGCCGAAGTCATCAGATCGATCGAAATTGCAATGAGGTCGAAAGCCCAAGTGGAGCTCCGGATGGTGGTTATCCCCGGATACAACGACAGCGTAAGCACAATTAAATCCATCTCAGAAAACCTGAAGGGGCTTGGGTACGAGGAGAAGGCGTCAAGGGGCGAGGCATGCCTCAACCTCATTGAGTTCGTCCCGGAGAATGCGTTCGATGAAGAATTCAGGAGGATAAAAAACCCCTCAGTCTCTCTTCTCCGTGAACTTGCCCTGGCGTCCGGACTCAAAAATGTGAGGATCACTCACAGGGGCATTGGCATCTGCCAGCCAGTGAGCTGACCATTTCGCCCCGAATTTATATAACCCTGATCTCTACGAGGAAAAATGAGAGGAAAGAGAATCGATAAAAAGAGATCTCCACACCAATCATAACAATACTGGTAACGGTCGCTGCCCTCGCAGTCACAGGGATGGCGATAACGTGGATGGCTTCTACGGGATCCGCCGCATCGATGCAGGGAGCGCTGATAATAATAGGCACGCCTGTTGTCCAGAACGACACGCTCTACATGACTGTGAAGAACATAGGAACAGCGGACGCAAAAATGGTCTCCTGCAACCTGAACTCCACTCTTAGCAGTAGCTTCACCCCAAGCATAATAAGAGCAGGGGAGAGCGTCTCTCTCCAGGTAAAGTTCTCCCAGCCCTTCTCCCCAGGGCAGACTGTGAGGGGAACCATCAGTACCGATCAAGGCACCCTGCAGTTCAGTGCTCTCTCCCAATAACCCTTTTTTTGGAGGGATGGGATGAGGTGGAGAAGGGGAGCCAGACCTGAAGCCTTAGAGGAGCTTTTGTCAGCCCCCGTTGACGAGCTGGAGAAGAAGGCTTACGAGGAGCTTGAAAAGGGCAAGAGGTCGAAGTTTGACCTCCCAATGCTTAGCATAAGAACCTCTCAAGCGTACCTCAGCGGTGTCAAGGTGATCGAGAGTTACAGCGTCGGGATGAGCACGGTCTACATCACTAGGGATTATGAGTATCTGGTTCAAGATCCGCCCTTGACTCCAGAAGAGCAGTCCAGGCTGAGGGAGCTTGCCTCCAAACTTCTCTTCCTCATGCCCTCGTCTGTGGTTGCTGATGAGGCTAAGTTTGACGAGTACCTGGTGAAGGCAGGTCTAAGGGATCGGCGTTACGTTTACTTCCTTAAGAGGGAGATCTTGGGTTACGGGCTACTGGACCCTCTAATTCACGATGCCCGGGTCGAGGACGTTGTGGTTGCATCGTCAAAGAACCCAGTCTCATGCATACATTCCGACTACGGGACTATGCCCACAAACATAGTCTTCTACCCAGAGGAGCTCGATCGATATATCGAGAAGCTCGTTTACGCGAGTGGGAAGTCGATATCTTTGTACAGGCCCATTGTGAGCATCCGATTGCCGGATGGCAGCCGCCTATCCGCATCCTACAAAAAGGAGGTATCCCCGTCTGGGTCCAATTTCATCATAAGAAAGTTCCCTGAGAAACCATGGTCCATAACCTCATTGATGCTGCTGAACACAATTCCGCCGGAGATGGCGGCCTGGCTCATGATCTTGCTGGAATACAAGAAGGCCTTCCTCGTCTGTGGAGCCATGGGGACAGGGAAGACCTCCCTGATCAATGCGATTTGCAACATGATACCTGAGAGGTCTGTGATCGTGACAATTGAAGATACGCCAGAGCTGCGCCTGGTTCACCCCAACAGGATCTCGCTTGTTGTACGGGAGTCGGCGACGCTTGAGGAGAGGGGCGAGATCGGAATGTTTGCCCTCGTCAAGGAGGCGCTCAGGATGTCTGCGGATTACATAATAGTAGGCGAGGTTAGGGGCGAGGAGGGAAGAATATGGGCTCAAGCCATCATGACCGGGCACGGAGGGGTCACTTCGCTCCACGCTGAGAGCCCAAACGCAGCCCTGGAGAGGCTGGCTTCCCCTCCAATACTGGTGGAGAGAGGGGCGCTGAAATCCCTGGCAGGAATAGTCTTCGTGGGAAAGACCACTGTCCGCAACGAAGATCAGATTTTGCAGAGGAGGAGGGCGATGAATTTCTATGACCTTGGTGAGGACTTTGAGCTCAGGCCGCTATTCGCCTACGACCCGGAGAAGGACGCCTTCTCCTCGAGCGAAAAACTGATCTCAGAATCCAAAGGAGCAGAGAGGATAGTCACAGAGACCGGAATATCGAGGAGTCGGCTAATAGAGATGTACCGGGACAGGGTGAAGTTTCTCGCCGAACTTGAGAAAATTGCAAGGGTTAGACCAGAGTTCAGAGAATACGGGACTGTTACAAAGGTTGTCTGGGCATTCCAATCCTGTCCCCACACCCTAGACCTTGACTCCCTAGTTATTACTCCCGAGGGAAAAGTAAAGGTCTCTCCCTATTTGGAAGCTGGAGTGAGGACCAAGGATTACAGGGACGGGCAGCGCCATGAAAAACTTTGGGGAATCCGCGGTGGATGAAAAATGCCTAGAAGTGCAGTTGGGATGTCGCCCGGTGAGCACAGGACCTCCGCTGAAAACCAGAATACGTGCCCCGGACCTGGGGCGGGTGATTCGCCAGAATCCATACCAAAGCCTAATATCTGCACCCGCATCCGCGACAAGGTTACTCTTGCTCTGGCGGAAAGGATCTCAATGAGACTCTACAGTAGCGGGGTGTCGACTAGCCCTATAGACTACTCCATGAAGGTCCTCAAGGAGCTTGTTATATTCTCATCCTTGATTTTGGCACCCCTTTTACTCCGACCACTTTTGCCCTCGGAACCGTTCACGTACCTCTTGGCTGGCGCAACCATACTGCCCGCCGCACTGGTTATTGATCTCATCCTCAGGCCTTTGTTAGCGACGTACAACAGAAAGAAGGCGTGCGAGAGAGAACTGCCCTTCTTTGCCACATATCTTACAATGGCATCGGCGTCTGGAATCCCTGCGACCTCTGCTTTTGAGCACCTGAAGGACCTCAAGCACCTGCCTCAGTTCAAAAAGGAGTGGTACCGGATAGAAAAAGTCCGAAGGTTATACGCCCTGAACCCTTTTGAGGCGATATTGTTCGAAGGGAAGCACCACCCCCTGGACTCAGTCAAGGACCTGTACATAACTTCGATCTCGGCCCAGAGAGAAGGAGGCGAGGTCCTGTCTGTGATGCGGTACGAGCTCCTCAAACTCTTCTCGCTCCTTCAGGGAAGGTTGAAGACCTTTTCAGACAAATTCTCCCTGATGACGTCCGCCGAGATAATAGCATTCATAATGCTCCCCATGGGCACGATAACTGTTGGTGTGCTGTTTAGCGGCATTCTCGGCATTCCAATACTATTCTTTGCTTGCTTTGTCTTCCCCACAATAGTTGCGGTCTTTTTGAGTCTGATGATAGACACCTACACCCCGAAGGAGCTGACCGAGGATGTCGACCACGGAGCTCTGGTCAAGTTCCTCCTGCCGGTACTGCCCTTTGCCCTACTTTTGGTGAGGGTTTTCGGTCCTGCATTGCCTCTATACTATGCGTTCGGGATTTCGCTGGTGACGTTCACCCTGCCAGCAGTGAGGCACTACGCGCCGGCAAGGAAAAGGACAAAAGAGGTCATCGCAACCCTTCCGTCCTTTACGCGGTCTATCGCCGAGGAGGTGAAGAAGGGAGTTTCCCCCAGGATGGCAATGATCAAACTTTGCGAGGGGAGGTCTTTCAACGCGTCCTTCGACAGGCTCCTCCACAGGCTGGCAAGTTATCTGAAGGTAGGCTGCCCAATAGCCGGGGCACTGTCATGCGTTGAGGGGCCCTGGATAGCAAAGGTCTCACTAGAGCTGCTCGATAGGGCAGAGGTGATGGGGGCAGACCCAAAGAGCCTTGACTTCCTTTCCGAGCTCGTCGCCAACATGTTCCTGGGGCACAAGTCGATGGAGTCTCAGACCAGGTTCTTCGTCGTCATGAGCTACGTCAATACGCTCCTGCTGGCCTTCAGCACCTCCATAGTGGTGGAGATCGTTGCCAGGCTATTTACAAGGGTGGCAGAGGCGGTCACCATAATCAACCTGCCGCTGGGGATGTCCTTCATATCAGGCGAACAGCTCAATTTGCTGATAGTGGTAGCCTACACGGCGGTGGTGTACAACTCTTACTTGCTAGGCTTGCTTGGGGGTAAAGTTAGCAACGGAGGATCTATTGTGGACGGACTTCTGAGCAGCACCGTGTGCACAGCTCTTTCCATGGCAGGCATACTCCTTTTTAAAGATCTAGGCTTTATAAGAGCGCTCACCCTTTGGGGGCAGTAATGGATCAGAGCATTGAGGCCATAATCGCGACTATGCTGTTTTTGGGCGCCTTTGCCTTCTCTCAGTATATACTGCTCTTGGCGTACTCCTCTGTGGTGAGCGGAGAGGTCGAAGAGATCAAAACGGACATAGCATCCATGGTCTCCAGCTCCATAGTGATGGAAAATTCCTGCTCTCACCAGAAATGGGCGAGCTGGAACCCCTCATCAACTCCAGAGCAATACGGGGTCCCTCAAGGCACAAAGATCTGGATCAACGCATCATACCTGTGCTTGAACGATGCGGGTGAGCTGATCTTACTGGACATGAGGACTTCTGGGGCTCCACTCCAAGGAAGCGGAACATGCGAATACGACAGGTTAGTGCTGTTGGATGATGGCAACCTTGTTCTGCTGAGGGTGGTGATCGGGTAGATGGACGATGGTGTTGCTAGGATCTACGATTGTGTGCTTGCCATGGTGATACTCATGATCGCGGTAATTGTGATACTGGGGCATGTCAGTTCCTTCGCTGTGGCGGGGGGCTCACAGGAGATAGGGGAGCTTGCTTCAAACCTCCTGCTCTTTCTGGAGAAAAAGGGGTTGCTCTCATCGATGGTGTTCTCCCAAGAGTACGACAGGATCGAGAGTGTAGTGTCGCAGTTACTCCCTCCTGGGCTGGGCTTCAGGATAAGCGTCTACACGTGTGATTGGAAGCCGCTGTGGTCGGTGGACCACCAGTTCAAGTTGGGAAGAACCTCATCGGCACTCATATTCTTGAGCGGTTATCAGGGCAAATTTGATCCCAGGGTCGTTATTTTGACCTTGGCGAGGTGAGGGGAACGATGAGGGGTTTTGGGATGGTGCCAAGGGGGCGCACGGCCCAGGCCGCACCCCTCACGCTGATCCTCTTGACTGTGACTATGTTATCCATGACCAGCATATTCGTGAGCAATTCCCTTGTTTTGATCTCGAAGGTCAGATATGACGATTCTGCCCTCAAAATGCGCGTGATAAATACAGTCCATGGCTGCGTGGAGTACTTGTTCGCATCTGATCCCGGGACATCTCTGACGATTATTGTCAACATGCCCTCCGGCGATGTAACCTTCACCTCAGATTCGGTGATTTTTGAAGGGGGGACACTTCCAGACATATACGACGCCCACTCCATAGTGAGGTCTGTCTCTTGTGGACAGATAGTCTACGACAGTTCCAAGATCTGCCTCACCCCGGCGTCCATCCACCCAGAACTTTCTAGGGTGACCTTTTCGGTTGGGATGTTTGGCAAGGTCAAGAAGATCTCCATAGAGGTTGAGAGGCTTTGAGGTCTCGCAGGGGCTTCGCACTCACACTTACCGCCCTGAGCCTATTTCTGATTTTGACCTCGTACTTCTTCATGATGATGTACTTCATAACACCGGTTCACGTAGAGCCATTCCAAAACCCAGACTTGAGTGAGGAGGCCTACCGATCCATATTGAGGGGTGCCGGTGCCGCAGCCTCGAGGAGTACAGATCCTGATCTCGCCGCAGAGGTTTACATCAACGCCTCGCTTAAGGCTTTGTCAGACCTCTCCCAGGCAGGGTTGGCGATACCTCCATTTGTTGGCACGGGGGTCGGTAGGCTGGAGCCGCTGGGCCTCGGCAACTTCACCTATGGTGTGATTTATAAGTCATCATCTGGCACGGGAGGTGCCATAAAAATGCTCAATCTTCCCCCTGGGAGCGAGGTCGTGTTGGCAGATCAGGACCTCAACGTGGTCTCGAAGAGCACAACGGGGACGTTAAACTTCAACAGAGAGGCGGGAGAGTACTACATAGTTGCCTACACCAAGGACTCTCAGGCATGGAGCTACTCTGGCACAGTGTCCATTAATTACAAGTACACCCTACAAGGGACCTCGATCACGGCTACATCATGGAGTCCGCCCCCGGGCTTCCCCTACATTTTGGTTTACGGCGTACCCCAGCTCGGTTTGGTGAGGGTCTTTGATTCGGGCGGGACTATCGTCGGAGAGGGCCTGAGGGACCTCCGTTCCAATGTCACCACAGTCTTAGTATCACTTAACACGATTAATGGCAAGGTCAGCGTTATCGCCCCCAACGCCTGGTACTTTGGGATTGTGCGAGGCGGAGATGTGTTCGTTTATGGTTAGAGCCAGATCTCCCTTTATGCTGGCAGCAGTTACAGTTTTCATGATTTTTAGTCCTTCCCATGTCTCAGTTTCTGGCTATGTGACCTACTTCAGCGGTGAAGATGCCGTACTCTCTCTCGGAGACGGCCCCTCCGGCCAGGAGGCCACCCTTTTCAACACCAGTTACGCGTCTTTCTGCGAAGACTTTGACTCGCCACCTTATTCCGCTGCAGATCAATGGGCAGACTATAACGGGTGGGAGTCTGCTGGGTCCTGCCCCTCATGGTCAGGCTACCTTTGGTGTGGGGTCACAGATGCAGGGTACTTGCAGTGGCACAACTGGTTCCACGGAACAGGAGGATCGATTTACAATTTCAAAATGTGGAGAAGGGTAGGCACAGTTGGCCCTTATTTTGAGCTCTATGTGCCAATATCCACTTTCAGAGCCTCGGGCAGCGGGGTGGCTGGCTCGCCGGAGCTCCACTTCAGCCTATCCCTTTATGATGGAAAGGGCGCTAGGATCTTCGCCACAGAAGTCGTCTACAACAACCCGATAAGGCGGGTCGTTGCGTGGATTTACGGGGCAAACAAGACAGCCGACAACCTCTACCTGAGCAGCCTTAACATCAAGCTTTGGCAGAACGCATCTGGGGCATACTTCTCATACGACAACGGAACCTCTGTGATGATTAGCGGAACCTTCTACACGTCGCCAGCCAAGATAGAGATAGGGTTCTATGTCTGGGAGTACAACCCGGTCCAGCCCTACTCAGACTATGAGTACTGGATAAATATTGACAGGGTGGTCCTGAGAAATGTCAATTGTGAAGATATCACATTCTCAGGCCTCCCAGGCGGGAACTGGTCGCTGATTGATACCTCCGGGAGGCAGATCTTGAGGTCAGGCTCCCCGCTTCAAGGAGTATCATTCTCCTTCCAGAACAGGCCGCCAATATCTGACGAGTTTGATGACGGCATAGTTGATCCGTGGGAGTCTGTAAACTTAGACTCTATTGGTGAGAGGGATGGAAGGCTGACGACAGTCGCCAAACCGAACACTTGGGGATCTTGGAGCGGCGCCCGGCTGAGGATCCCGTCGCCTGCAGGGGATCTGATGGTGGAGGCGCAGCTATCTTACATAGGTCAATCATCAGATCTGGCNGAGATCTATCTGGCGCTATTAGATTCCACCGGATCTGTGGTGGCATATGCCGGGGTTTGTGACGCTTGGGCGGGAAGCAACCCGCAGTGGTCCTGCGGCGTCAGCCAAGGGTCGACGTGGGCTACCGGTGCAAACACCCTGCCTGGAACTGGTTCGCTCGTGATTCAGATCCAGAGGACGGGGTCCACTTGGACAATAAAGTCCGGCGGGGCCTACGTCGGTACCTGGACCACCGCGGGTTCCTCTGCTCCCATCCAGCACATACTGCTGACCAATACGAGGTACTACAGCTACAACGGCAAGACAGCCCAATGGGATTATATCAGGACGGACATCCCTGGGTCTTCAAAGCCCTTCAATGGCACACTAGTTGGTCTCGTAGACTGNACCTATGTGAAGAGGGGGACATTCCACCCGAATACAACCCTGACTTACCATGATGAGGGAAACTATTTCGAATTGACCCAGACTCAGCAACAGACCTGCTTCACCATCAAAGGGGTCCCCATCAACGACATCGTCAGGGTATACGATGGGGATGTTTTGAGGAAGACTGTATTAGGCACAGGTTATGACATACAGATACAAAATTCGGAGATCCCGCAGCCGTTCAACGGGACTGTGGAGGTGGTGAGCAGGCCATACTTGAGGAGCGTGGCAAG
>QNVH01000015.1 GCA_004347955.1 Thermoproteota archaeon
AAAACTCTATTGACATCTCCACTCACTCCAATTCACGTATAAAAAGCAAATTAATAAATGTGAGCCAGCAGCAACTCGAGGTTGTTTTTGGCTTGGCCTTAGAGGTCTTCAATTCTGGGCGCAGATCTATTTTTTTATGCGCGGCGATATCAGCTTAACCGGAAAGTAGGAAATTTGAGGCAAGGATCCCGCACATTTTGGCGAATTTACTAAAATGGTGTGAAATTCATGTATGAATTAGATACATCAGCCACGATGTGGCAAACGAAGGTCGCTGAGAAGACTAAAAAACGAAAGCTGGGAGCGCAATGCTCTTGCCATTCCATGGGGCTATCGGTCTGAGAAATGACCCCCACATGCCCGCTGGTGGAGGTTGTTGTAGACTCTTTCATTGAGAGTGCTCCAACAATGAGTGGCACACATAAACTTAAGTATAACAAGTAACTTTTTTGGTGTTTAGTTTGGAGGATTTAATGTTTGAAAGTTACAGTTTTTGGTGGAGGAAGAGAGGTAGGAAGGTCNGGGTTCGAGATCAGAGGGCAAAGTACAAAGATTATCTTGGACTACGGGGTTATGATCAGGGAAGATAGACCCGTCTTCCCCCTCTCTACCCATGCAAGGGATCTTGATGGGCTCATAATAACGCACGCACATCTTGACCACTCAGGCGGTGCGCCAATATTTTATGTGACTGAGAATCCNCGCGTCTTCATGACCGGTACCACGAAGGAGCTAACTGACATTTTGATAAAGGATCTGCTTCACCTGTCATCATACTTTTTGCCTTACGAGGCTCTTGAGCTCAGGACCATGATAGAGAAGTCCGAGGACATCGGGAATGGGGCGAGGATAGGGGATGCGGAGGTCGAGTTTTATAATTCGGGGCACATCCCGGGCAGCATAAACGTGCTCTTGAGGCTTGACGGAAAGAAGGTATGGTATTCTGGGGACCTAAACACGATCGATACGGCACTTTTGAGGGCAGGGGTTGTGCCAGACTCAGAGATGGATTTTGCGATAATTGAGAGCACATATGCAACGGTGGACCACCCGCCTAGGGAAGAGAGTGAAAAGAGGCTGATAGAGGTCTTAAATGACGTTGTGGAGGGCGGCGGGCTGGCGCTGATCCCAGCCTTCTCCGTCGGGAGATCGCAGGAGATCTTATGCGTTCTGCAGAAGCACAATTTCAAATATAGCATTGCCATAGACGGTATGAGTAGGGTCGCGACGAAACTAATCGCCAGTGCCCCCGAGACTGTGCGAAACCCCGAGTTGCTGAAGAAGGCGATGTCTAGGGCGAAGTGGGTCGCAGGGCAGAAGGATAGGGACAAGGTATTGAATAAGCCAGGCGTCGTAATAACCTCCTCAGGGATGTTGACGGGCGGCGCCTCGGTCTACTACATGGAGAAGATAAGGAACAGGTCGCGTGACTGTGTTGTTCTCGTATCGTTCCAAATACCAGGGACGCCGGGCAGGCTGCTACTGGACGAGGGAGTTTATGGACCGCCAGGCGAGAAGAGGAAAGTCAAGTGCAGGGTCGAGTGGATAGATTTCTCCTCGCATTGTGGGAAGACCGAACTTATGAAAGTTGTCAAGTCGCTCAAAGGAAACCCAAAGATATTGTGTGTCCATGGCGAGCCGATCTCGTGTACAAGTTTCGCAGAGCAGATAAGGCAGGAGACTGGCCTGGAGGCTTACGCCCCGTCTCTTGGAGACTCTTTCACACTGTGAGCTACTCCACCCCCTAAAGGGTTTGGGATTTCCCGCTCACGCCTTAAGGATATTTATCCCCCCTCATTCATCCAACCCATAAATGGCGCAAGACTTTTTGACAAAACTTATAATCGGTTTGAGACTGGTTCTGAGCTATGCAGTCCTTGGTAGACCCAAATAGCTCTTTAGATTCCGCAGGCTAAGGCTCCTCTCGAGTTCATTGGAGCTCTCATCAGCCTCCTACCCACTCTGGGCGAGCCCGATCCATCCCCTCATGAGCTCATCGAATAGCTCAGGGGATGAGAAAAGACCCTCCATTTGAAGGTGCAGGTTTGTGGCAGCATTGGGAAAATAGTTTAAGCTATCCTCCCAATGCCAAAGCAGAAATAAGAAGCCGTGTCACAAGTTCTGGATAAACTCCAATTATGAAGGAGATCACTGCCAGTATGATGAGGGGCAGCAGCATTGTCAGCGGAGCTTCTTTGACGTTCTCCAATGAGTGGGGCAGGGGACCAAAGAATATTCGCATCACTGGCCAAAATGTATAAATCAATGTGAAGAATGTGGCAAAAAGCCCTATCACTGCAACCAAAAGATTCGCTGTACTTAGAGAGCCCTTCTCAAAGATTCCTACGAACATTATCCACTCTGCAGTAAAACCGCTCAGTGGTGGGATAGCCGATAAAATGATTGAGCCTAATATGCAGAGTGTTGCTGTGACGGGCATCTTCTTGGCTAGTCCACCCATTTCTCTCATGTCTCTTATTCCTGTCTGGTAAACGATTATGCCTGCCACCGAGAAGAGAATTGCCTTACCTAATGAGTGACTAAGGAAGTAGAATATTCCACCAACCGCTCCAAAGGTAGTACAACTCGCTAGACCGAGGAGCGAATAAGCGGTCTGACCTATCGTAGAACATGCATGGAGGCGCTTTACGTCGTCTTGGGCAATTGTCAGCATGGCACCATATACCATAGTGATTAGAGCCCAAACCATCAACGGGAGGCTGAGGGGCTCAAGTATCCCAGGTAAGTGTTGGAAAAATATTCTTGCTAAGAGGTAGTTTTCGACGCCTACGATAATCGCGAGTACGCCCGCTATGCAGGTGGGGTGTTCAGCATGCACCCAAGGAAGCCAGACATGAAATCCGAATACGGCAAGCTTGATCAGTATTCCAAGCAACATAAACAAGCTTGCCATAGTCGCAAGAGGTTTACCCATAAGGGCGGGCAGATCAGATATTGCAAAGCTTCCAGTCTGGGAGTAGGCTATAATAGAGCCGACCAGGAACATCGCGCCTGCCACAAACCCCCAGAGGAAGCACATTGTGGCCACCCTGTGCCGCTCGGTGTACCCAAAGTAGTCCATTATGAAATAAAGCGGAACTAGTAGAAAGTCCAGAAATACATAAACCTCGATCAGATTCGTTGCAAAAGAGATGCCCATCAACCCTGTTGCGAAGAACATGAATAGTGAGTAGTAATATGCGTTGAGGGGGTTGCTCGCCTTCTTGTAAATTATGTGAATTCTATGGTCCAAGTACTCAATTGAGAACACTACCAATGCGTTGCATATTATGTTCATAATTAGTGCCACGGGTAGACTAAGCCCATCAGCCAGGAATCCAAACTTCAGGATGAATATAGCTGTTGCCCAAGAGTATTCCTCTGCAATTGGCGCTGAGCTGCTCCATATGTTGTACCCAGCAATAATCAATAAGGATGTCGTATACGCAAGTATGCCGCCAGCCACCCACCCCACCCGTTTTCCGATCTTCCTTCCAAGGAGGACTAACAGAGGGGTGGACAAAATAGGCAATAATACAACCTGCAACAGAAGATATGGGATGTAGATCATATGATCACCCGCACAAGGATAAGCAGAAATAGTATGACCAGAAACATCAGTATGTAAAGCATATTGATCGAGAATATTCCTGTTTGGAGCTTTCTGATGTTTGTATTGATGTATGAAAATAGTTTGGGTATGCCGACATTTATGGCAAGATCCATATTTCTTTCCAAATACTTTTCTGTAGGTTCCCTAGAAGCGAGTATTGAGCCAACAAATACCTTGTTGAAGAAAGTATCCATGTACCAACGATTCCACAAGAATTTGTGAAGAAGGTTGAGCGGAGCGTATTTTTTGAGGAGGTTTTCCACATTGAGCTTTTTGGCAAAATAGGCAAGGTATGCAGGGTAACCACCCACCACAATCATTATGATTGACAATAGTATTGGAATAGCCTCACCGAAACCAAAGGACTCGATGTGTTCCACACCACTGCTTACAGTGAGAAGGTTGAGCGAGTGAAACTCCTCAACGAAGAGGTTAGAGAGAGCCTCTTTCATCCACGGACCAAGCAGACCTATGCCAACTGTTAAAATAGCCAGCACTCCATATGGGAGCAACATAAGTTTTGGAGCCTCCCCAGAATGTCCACCGGGGTGCTCATTCTTTGTAGAGCCAGAGTGAAAGATAATGCTCATGAATCTAATGACGTAAAAGCTTGTGACGCATACAGTTATTGCAGCAAGGGCGAAAAGCAAGTACTGTCCACTCTCAAGACACGAAGCGAGAATCCCATCCTTGCTCCAGAAACCCGACAGGGGGGGCACTCCTACGAGTGAAAGGGAAGCAATCCACATAAATGCCCATGTAAACTTCATGTCTCTGCGTGAAAACTTCATGTCTGTGATGTATATGGAACCCGACGCATGTATTAAGACACCAGCACAAAGGAAGAGGGCGGCTTTGAAGATTCCATGGTTTATGAGATGAAAGATGCCAGAAGTGAAACCCTCAACGATCGCATTTGGACTCATACCGGCTACGCCTAGGCTGAGCATCATGTATCCTATGACACTCATGGTTGAATAAGCAAGGGCTTTTTTAAGTTCAAGAGAAACCATTGCCTGTGTTCCTGCCAAGAATGCCGTGAAACCGCCCACCACTGCCACTGTGATAAAGAACGTGAGGGCTTCAGGGATATTTGGACTTGCGATCCATGCGGCAAAGTAGAAGATGGGAAGCGTCCGTGCCACAAGGTAGACCCCGGCTTTTACCATGGTTGCTGCATGTATGAGAGCAGAGACTGGAGTAGGGCCGGCCATGGCTTCTGGCAACCATTCGTGAAACGGGAACTGTGCAGACTTTGCAAATGGTCCTGCCAAGAACAGGAGTATGGTGATTGTTAAGAGACCTGGAGTCTTGGCCATCTCTGGTAGCCAAGTACCTGCATTTTGATAGAGCTCCATGAAGTTGAAGGTCCCTGAATATAGGTAGATTATGATAACACTACCAAGGAGAGCGACATCTCCAAGGGTTGTCACGAGCAGAGCTTTCAACCCACATCTTGAAGGTTTCTGGAATGGGAAGGGCGGGGGACCTCCTATCCAGTATTTTCTATTATCATCATAATAATGACCTATCAACCCATAGCTGCAGAGACCTACAATCTTCCATCCAACAAAGAAGAATATCAGGTTGTCCGCAAGTATTAGCATCAGCATTCCGCCAATAAAGAACGACATAAAGAACCAATACCTGTCC
The DNA here is from genome assembly GCA_004347955.1 of Thermoproteota archaeon. GTDB lineage: Archaea > Thermoproteota > Methanomethylicia > Methanomethylicales > Methanomethylicaceae > WYZ-LMO10. The sequence continues at coordinate 5,267 of QNVH01000015.1, forward strand.
TCTCCCGTATCACCATCCATATACTTGAAAGAGTAGAGTAATATCAGAAAACTCAGAAATGCCACCAAGTTTGCCATTATAACGCTTAAAGAATCTATCAGTAAGCCTAACCCTACCGAGCCCCCGCTAGGTAGCGAGAACCAAAAACCACCAATATCACGGTAACCTTGGATTGGCATGGAAGGTATCATTAAAAGGGCCATTAGCCACGCCGCAAATGAGAAGAGTACAACAATTGCGTATCTGGCTCTGCCCATCTTTTTGGGCAAGACGAAATGTACAACAGATCCAACTGTGGGCAATATCCAGCAAAGCCATGGAGCAAGATCCACAATCTGAGTCATGCAGAATCACCTACCCTCCTAAAAGGACNCTTGCGGCATTCTTTGCAAAATTAATCAGGGCATCAGGCCATATTCCAAAGATTATGATCATTGCAGATAATATGCAGAGGACCGCTAACATAATGGGTGGGCCTTCCTTTACTTCCTCGATCTTTTTCTGGGTCACAGGTTGAAGTATAGTCCGGATAACCCTTATGTAATAAGCAGCGGAAATTATGCTGTTGATTATTACTGCAACTCCGAGCCATGCCATATTGGCTTCAATAGTAGCCAACACGATGGTGACTTCACTCACAAATCCATTTAGCGGAGGAAGACCCGTTAATGCGAGAAGGGAGATGATGAATGTAATTGCGGTTACGGGCATCCTCCTGCCCACTCCAGACATTTCCTTGAGTTCCCTTGTCTCCAGTCTGTAAAGGATTACACCAGCACAAAGGAATGCGGTGCCTTTCATGAGTGCGTGGTTAAATATGTGCATCAGAGTACCAGTCAGCCCCAGCGCAGTTCCTGTGGCTATTCCTGCAAGCATATATCCTATATGACCTATGCTGGAATACGCTAGCAGCCTCTTTAGATCTGTCTGCAGGAGTGGAGTCAGGTTTCCGACTAGCATTGTCAGAACGCTAAGTATTGCTATGACACTAATCCATTGAGACTGAATCCCTGAAAGTACCGTAAAACCTACTCTGCAGATTGCGTAGATCCCTGTCTCGACAACTACCCCTGAGAGCATGGCAGAGATGGACGAAGGTGCTGCAGAGTGTGCGTCCGGTAGCCACGTGTGAAGGGGGACTATTGCGCTCTTTACGCCGAGTCCTATCAAAATGAATATAGCTGAGACGTAAAGCCAGACGCTCGAGCCAACGTTCGAGAGCGCTATGTGGAGCCCCTGNAAGTTCAATGTTCCGCAAATACCGTAGAGGATGGACATGCCGAATAAAAGGGTTGCCGACCCGGCTGAGCTCATTATGAGGTACTTGAATGCAGCCTCAATAGGCTCCCACCTCTGCTTACGGAAGGCGACTAGTGTATAGGAGGAGATACACATCATCTCCCAGAATACGAAGAACGTGAAAAAGTCGCCCGAGAAGACTGTCCCAACCATGCCGCTTATCATCAATAGGAGGAGGGAGTAGAATAGGGGGATCCCTGTGTCCCTCTCCATGTACCTCAAGGAGTAGACAGAAGCGGAGATCCCAATCAACACGAAGACCGTTGCCATGAATATTCCAAGCAGGTCAATCCTCAACTGCGAGGAGAANAAACTCGTGAATGTTTGAGCGCCGTCAGAAGAGANTTTGCCAAACAATTCGTAGATATACCAGAGCGATATCATGAGTCCGATGGATGCGTAAACACCACAAAGCTGCACCTTCCTGATTCGTTCCACAAGCCAACCTATTAATGGTGTTGTTAGGGCGAAGATTAATAAAACGTCGATTGNTGGCGAGAACATCATTATCCACCTAGCCTTTCAGGCGCTTAAGCATGCGGACGTCTAAAGTCCCGTAATGTCGGTATGCGTAGACTATGATTATCACGGCTACCGCACTCACGGAAGCTGCCAGGCCTATCGAGACGGTTACTATTGACAAGGCCAAAGGATCTATGAGNCCGGGGATTGAGCTTGCCAGACTGATGAAGTTGAAGTTTGCCGCATTGATGAGGATCTCTATGCCCAAGAGGAGCCTTATCATGTTCCTCTTAGTCACTAGGCAGTAAATGCCTATCATGTAAAGGGTGAAGGAGAATACTAAGTAGTGGGGCGGCGCGATCACTCCTCACCGCCTCCTGTCTCCCTGAATATCGCCAAACATGATAATGCAGCTACAAACATCACAAAGGCTTGGGCGATCACGTCAACGTTGCGGTTTTCCCACAAAAACCGGCTGTAGCCTAGACCAATATCCCCTTGGGTGCTCAGATAGTGACTCGTGTCCAATGTGTATCCTAGGGCAGGAAAACCGTTTTGAAGACCATAGTGGCAAATATAAGGATCGCTAAAACGCTCAAAAATGCGCCCGCGGCGGCGGTCCTGTCGAGGGGCATTATTTCTTCTCCTCCTTCAATGTTGTGAGTGTGAGGGCGGCTATAAACAAGGTAACAATCCCGCCCGCGTAGACCAAGAGCTGGTAGACTGCTATGTAATGCGCGTCCAAGAGCCAGTAGAGGGCACCTATGGACACGCACATTCCGCAGAATGAGAGGACCGCATAGAGCAGCTTCTTGATCTCTAAGGTCCCGATTGCAAGAATAATGGTGAGGACCATCAGAAGTAACTGTGATACTTCTAGAGTGGACGTATCGATCGCCCCTCTGACAGTAGACAAAAAACTTATATCAACCATTTATATATTTAAATGTTGGCTCTTAAGAGCGGCGAATCCAATGAGCCCCGATCCAATGTTTTTACTCCCTGTGGCTGCACTCTCCGCGGTTTTTGTAATCGCCCTGATCTTCTGGATCGGTGGTAAGATATCCCCAAATGCGTCGAAAAACGACCCTGAAAAGTTGGCCCCATATGCATGCGGGGAGGAGTTTCAGATAGAAGAGCACGGAATAAACATGGAGAGATTCCTGATATACGCCCTGTACTTTCTGATATTCGATGTTCTAACATTTATTATGGCAGTCTCGTTCTTTGAGAGGGGCATAATGCCAGCAACATACTCTGCAGTGGCCCTCGCATCAGTCATGGTTTTGGTGATGGCCAGGAGGCACAAATAATGTCTGTTCGCAAATGGGCGCGGATCAGGTCGCCCTGGCTCATCCATTTCAATACGGGCGGCTGCAACGGCTGCGATATAGAGTTCGTGGCAGCCATCACCCCGAGGTTTGACGTTGAGCGGTTCGGCATAAAGCTTCAGGGCAGCCCTAGGCACGCGGATNTCTTGGGGGTCACCGGTCCCATAACAATGCAGATAGCCAAGAGGCTAGTTCGGATCTACAGGCAGATGCCGGAGCCAAAGTTCGTAGTGGCGATAGGGACTTGTGCCACAAGCGGAGGTCCGTTTAAGGACTGCTACAGCGTCCACGGCGGGGTGGACACGGTCATACCAGTTGACGTTTACATCCCAGGGTGCCCGCCAAAGCCTGAGGCGATAATCTACGGGATAGCCAAGCTGTTGAACAAGTTGAGTGGGAGTGGAGGAGATAATGGAGGATCTAATCAAAAGGCTTGAAGGTTACAAAGAGGATATAGTCGAGATAAAGAGACCCAAGGAGAGGAGGATATTCGTAAGAGTNAAGGCTGATGGTTTCAAAAAGTTCCTCTCCCGCCTAATAGATGATCTGGAGCTTAGGCACTTGTCCACCATAACTGGGGTGGACCTGGGTCAGGAGATGGAGCTCCTGTACCACTTCTCCTACAAGTACTCGGTGGAGATCTCCATCGGAGTGAAGGTTCCCAAGAGTGCCCCGAAAGTTCCAACCATAACAGACCTGATCCCTGGCGCCATCTTCTACGAGCAGGAGATCCACGACTTGCTGGGGATAGAGTTCGAGGGGCACCCAAACATGGGACCCCTAATACTGCCCGAGGGGTGGCCGGAGGGGGTCTACCCCTTGAGGAAGGAGTACACTGTTCAGGAGTTGAATAGGATAGCAAGGGGTGGAGGATAATGAGTTACGGATCAACAATAAAAGTACCTTTCGGTCCACAGCACCCTGCCTTGAAGGAGCCGGAGTACTTCCTCTTCGAGGTGGATGGAGACATAGTGGTGAAGGTGACGCCGAGGATAGGATACGTTCACAGAGGGGTCGAGAAGGCGTTCGAGCAAGAGACGTATTTGCACAACCTCTACCTGGCGGAGAGGATATGCGGGATATGCTCCCACGCGCACACCACATGCTACACGCAGACCGTAGAGGGGCTCATTCCGCTGGAGGTGCCGCCGAGGGCGGTATACATCAGGCTCATAATGGCCGAACTGGAACGCCTCCACAGCCACTCCCTCTGGGTAGGGATAGCAGCCCATGAGGCCGGCTTTGACACCCTTTTCATGTACCTTTGGCGCGACAGAGAGATGATAATGGACCTGATGGAGGAGATCTCGGGCAACAGGGTCACGCACGCTATCAACACAATAGGGGGGGTCCGGAGAGACATAACAAACGAGCAGGCGAACAAGATCAAGAAGTTCATGGACAGGTTTGAGGGGAACGTGAAGGAGTACATGAAGGTCCTCGAGACCGAGCAGACGTTCCTAAAGAGGACAAAAGGCGTCGGGATACTCAAGCCAAGGGATGCCATCTCACTCTGCGCCGTAGGTCCGACCCTCAGGGCGAGCGGGATAAAGAGTGACGTAAGGGCTGATGATCCGTACCTGGCGTATGGGGAGATACCCTTCAACGTGATTACCCACGACGGGTGCGACGTTTATGCCAGGACTATTGTCAGGTGTGAGGAGATGATCGAAAGCGCCAACATAATCAGGTACGCGCTGGACCACCTCCCGGAGGGGAAGATAAGGGTGCCGCCTCCGAGGACAATAGCTCCGAATGAGTCGGTCGGGAGGGTCGAGGCGCCAAGGGGCGAGCTTATTCACTACGCAAGATCAAACGGAACCGCCAAGCCAGAGCGATACAAGGTCCGCTCCCCAACCCTAGGTAATTTGGCGTCTGTCTGCCAGACCCTAATAGGAGCGCATGTGGCTGACATTCCGATGATTCTGGCAGGAATAGACCCTTGCTTCTCTTGTATGGACCGTATGACAATAACGATCAAAAAAGCTTGATACAAAAGAGGGTGGCGCAAGGTGGTCCTATACGAGATCGTGGGAGTCTTTATTTATCCAGGGATGGCATTCCTATTTGGTCTTGCCTTCCTATACGAGTGGATAGACAGGAAGTTCTTCGCTAGAGTCCAAAACAGGATAGGGCCGCTCTACACTGGTAGGTCTGGCATCCTCCAGCCAGTTGCAGACTTCATAAAACTGCTCTCCAAGGAGGACATAGTTCCGGCCAGTTGTGAGAGGCCCGTTTTCTCGGCGATACCGATCGTCTACGCGACGCTGCCGCTCATCGCCCTATTCGTGATACCGATAACTGGGAGCGCGCTCATAGCCTTCGAGGGCGATGATCTTCCTGATGTTCGTTTCAGCACTGATAACCCTGACAGTATTCCTCGCCGGGTGGAGCTCGGCTGGGAGCTTCAGCAGGATTGGGGGCATCAGGTCTGCCCTGCAGATGCTGAGCTATGAGATACCCTTTGGGCTGGCTCTGATAGGACCTGCGATAAGCGCGCACTCCCTTTCGCTGACGAAGATAGCCCAGTGGCAGGCAGCGAACGCCTCATGGTTCCTTTGGCTTCAACCCATAGGCTTTGCGGTGGTTCTGATAAGCCTCCTCGCAGAGCTCGAGCTCGTCCCGTTCGACATCCCTGAGGCGGAGACTGAGATAGTTGCGGGGTGGCTGACAGAGTACGGAGGGAGGAGGCTGGCCCTATTCAGGCTTGGGAAGGACCTGGAGCTGGTGGTGGCCTCCACACTTGTGGCTTCCCTCTACCTCGGCGGTGCGCAGCCTCTGTTCTTTATACCGCCTGTGGTTATCCTCATTTTGAAGAGCATAATTGTGTTATTGCTGATCTCGTTCGTAAGGGCGATCTTTGCAAGGTTCAGGATCGACCAGATGACCTCGGGCATGTGGACATACTTGCTGCCTTTAATGATAGTCCAGATACTACTTGTCCAATTTGGGATTGGAGGGTGATTGTGTGAGTCTATTCAGGGAGGCGGCAAGGCAGATCTTCAGAAAGCCAGCAACGGTGAAGTATCCATTTGAACCAGGAATAGTGCCTCCAGGTCTGAGGGGGAGACCTGTTTGGGACATGGAGAAGTGCATACTCTGCGTCCTCTGCCAGAATGCGTGTCCAACGGCAGCGATAAAGATGATCCCCAAGGGTCCAGATGCCGGGATAGAGTACCACTTGGACAGGTGCATATTCTGCGGCGAGTGTGCGGACGCCTGTCCCAGGAAGGCTATAACCATGACTACGAACTTTGAGCTCGCGGACACCTCGAGATCAAATATGGTGCAGCATTACAAGAAGCCCCAGCAGGCTCAAACACAGGCTGCAAAAACTTAATGTTTTTACGCCCCCCCGAAGAATTTGCGAAATTTGTTTTCGAAAAATCACTTTGAGTTGCTTTTGGTACATAGCCATTCCAAAAGACCTGTGCCCGTCTGACCCAGTTCTTCACAGCGGTGGAATGCCATGCCTTCGAACAACTCTGTGACGCCGCCAGGGAATTTGCGCGAGAATTTGGCATAGCTGTTTGGCGAAATCAGCGATGATGAGAGGCTGTAAGCGTTCCCCTTCGCCGTGGTGATTGTGGTTTTAGCCTTGGTTGGAACGCCGTGGGCGTCCACCTGTTCGACCTTAACTTCGACACTGGAGATAGGGTCAGGCGGACCCTCGGATAGCACGGCACCTGATACAAAAGTTTTTCCCTTGACAACATCCCTCCTCAGGCCTATTGAGATCTGGTCGAATTGGGCGTGGAGGGCAAACCAGCTGTCAATGTGCCAACTCCTGGACCCCCAGCTCTTGTCCCTATGACCGAGCCCGTTGATTATCACCATTTCACCGTCTGGGAGTCGGACGGCTCCAGAGATGATCCCAGACTGTTCGAAGTGCTCAGCCCACGATGTGCCACTGCCTTTCCCAAAAGAGTAGGGAGAGAGGCGTGCCTTCCATAGCAGCTCAGCATCCAAATCCTTGTCCGAGAAGCATATCCGCCACAGGCGCATTGGCTCTATCAATTCGTATGAGAGGTGCCCGTCTGAGAGCGATGAAAGGTCGCATTCAAACCGCCCGGATATTTCGTTGTAGTAGATTTTCTGGCGCTCGCCGTAGAATAGGGCAAAAACGAATTCCCGCCGCCCCAGGTTCGGGAGGAGGCCTATAGTTGAGAACGAAGATATGCCGTTTTTGGCGTCAACGAAGTTGAAGTAATAGCTCTCCCGCCAGTCTGGGCCTTGAGATGGTGCGTGAAGGTAGTCGTCATCATCTTTTGGTGTTAGCATTTTTGCATCCAGACGTAATATTTAGTGGACTATATTTATCTCATTTTTGTATTGTATTTGGTTGCGTGTTTTTATTTGTCAACACCACACTAACACAGGTTATTGCAAAGCCTGAAGCCCTATACTGCGTGAGCCCCTCATCGGGAGGATTCATGTGATTAAGCCAGATGGAGAGTTGCCACCGAATCTTGTAGGGATTTCATTGGTCAAACAATTGCGGTATCCGAGATGAAAATTTTTGTGCCTTAGGAGAAACGCTATCAGGGCAGGTAGTAGAGGATCGGGTCCTTCTCTTTTAGGAAGGGCAGTGCCTTCATCTTGATGATCTTCATCTTGATGCGGGAGAACGCAGGGTCCTCGTCGTTCTTCAAGAAGTATGGGAGGTATTCGTCCAGCACGCTCTTCGAGAGGCTCCAGTCCACTTCTTCTGTGATACCAACCTGATCTGTGTAGCGGGCAAACCCCCTCCAGTATGCAGTGGCACCCGCCAAGATGAGGCCCTTCCTGTCCATTTGGGAGAACTTCATGTAAAGTTCCATGTGGGCTCTGTCTGCAGCTTCGGCGTATGCCTGGAGGTCCTCGAGCGGGACCTCGGCGATGCCTCCCCCTTTCTCGGTGTAGGCAACCATCTTTGTGACAAGCCTTGAGTAATCCGCAGGCTCGATCGTCATAGTTCCAATGTCGTTGAAGGTCGCCCTCGCCCCCCTTATGGTCATGGCTACACCGAGGGTTGACGTTGGAAGTTTGGCTTCCGTTGCGGACCAAGGGAGCCACAACCTCCCCCTCCCATCGTAAAGGTTGATGTACTCAGATATGACGAGGATCTCTCCGTTACCGAGGGTGTATGGGCCGTGGTTTACGATCTTAGCCCTGGCGTCGCACTCCTCCAGGAAGGCGTAAAGGTCTATGGACCCTATGGCGCGTCTTGCCCTCACCGTCTGGTCAACGTCCACAGGCTGGAGGTGGTCCCTTATCCAGTTCAAGGACTCCTCGCTCAGGGCGATGTTCTTCTTTCCTGAGGACGCAACTGTGGGCTTCCCAGAGTCGAAGTAGTTGGTAGCCAGACGGTACCAGTGCTCTAACATGAAGCGCCACTGCTCGCGCTTCTCAGCAGGCTCCATTGAGGGGTTGCCACCGTACTTATTGTAAATTGCGCCCATCCTGGCTAGTGAGTAGTAAAGCCAAAGGTATGTTATGGAGAGGGCATTTATTGGTGACAAAAGCCTCTTGCTGCGCCTAGCCAGTTCTTCAGGCGTTATCATCTTCCAGACCCTACTCATGACTTCATAGAGCCTCTCGTAGGTCTGGTAGAATGCCAGGCAGATGTAGGCGTTGACTGGAAAGATCTTGGAGTCAAGGAAGCCCCTTTCCAGTATTATATCGGCGAAGACTCTACTAAGGTGGGCAATCTGCTCGTTGATCTTTGAGAGCTCCATACATGACCCCTCTTAAGTTATTTATTTAGCACAAAATAAAGCTTAAGAATCGTGCACGACAATTATAATACCATTCCAGCAAAAAGCCTTAATGGAATCCGATGTGTTGTGGTCGCGATGAAGAGGGTTGGTGAGGGGCTGATAACCCTAGGGTGCGTGCAGAGGGCGAGCTGAGGGTAGTTAGGTCGCCTAAAGACGTCATAGAGCTTTGGAAAGAGGGTGCAGAGAGGAAGATCGTGTTGGTCGAAGATGCGGGCGTGACCACGCTGGGACCTATACTGCCCAAACTGGCGGGCGTGGTCTGCACGTCGGGTGGTGCAGGGTCGCACCTCGCGATAGTTAGCAGGGAGTTTTCCATACCGGCACTCATGGGGACGCGGATTGATGGTTTGCGCTTGGATGAAATCGACAGGAAGAGAGCGATTATCAGGCCCTATGATGGTTCACGCGGAGAACTCCTGATCCTCGACTAAAATGTTCCAAGAGAAAAGAGGAATTAAGGGGAGACCATATATTTGAAAAAAAGTTTTGCCCGCAGATTGATGGGAATAATCACCGAAGGGTTTAATGGAGCAGCTCAGGGTGATCTTCCATCCTGTTATTGAGGTAAGCATCTATCGCTTCGTCTGCGCTGTCTATGTTGGTTATTATGGGGCGAATTCCGTTCAACATCAATGACTGATAGGCGCCCATCCCCATCCCGCCGCAGATAACCACTTGACAGTCGGAGACGGGGTTAATTATAGCCCTATGCTTCTGGTCCGATCCCATGTGTGGACCCCTTGATTCTTGTTGGTGTGCCCCGTGGAACTGAGTATGACCCAGCTTGGGGACCAGCCTCTTCTCCTTGACGGAGCCCCCTTCTACCTCGACTACCAGATAATAGGGAGCTCTCCCAAAGTGCTTACTCACGTTGACGCCATCATCCGTTACTACAGCCAACTTCAAACTAATCACCCTTACTCTTGATTTGTGATGTGATAACCACACAGTTGTTTATATATTTTGTGATATATCTCTAATTATTCCTCCATGTTGTTGGTGAAGGCACCAATTCCTTTCCCTATGGCCTAGGATTTAGGGGCGTATCCAGAGTCAGCCAAAGTCAGGTAAACCTTCCCGTTATACTCGACTCTTCGAACCGCTCCCCTCTCAATAAGGTCGTTTATAGCCTTATCTGGGTGGATATGCCTCTCCATGAGAATCTTGCACACATAATCTTCCCTCAGGGGGTGCACAGCCATTATCTTCAGCAAACCCTCAATTGGGTCCTCGAATCCGGCTGTCGCGAAGCTGTCCTCCTCCTGATAGTCTAAGACTTTTGTATTGATCCCAGATTCTATGAAGCTCTCATACCACTCGAAGATTCTACGCGAGGGTCTGACGCTGGGTTCCGCCGGCGGGCGCACAGGCACTGAGAGGTATGCATCTCTAGGAGAAACTCGGCGCAAAAATTCGACCGTTTTGGATAGGTTTTCTGGGCCATCGTTCAGACCTTCAAGGAGCATAGTCTCAGTTATTAAGATGCCTCCGTAACTCTTCCTAAATTCTTCAATATCTCGAAGAACGGCGGTTAACGAGAGGCTTGGGTGGGGTCTGTTAACCTTCCTGTATATTTCATCAACAACAGCATCTACCTTCACAGAGACGAGATCCGCCTCGGCTAGGTCGGAAAATGCAGATTTTATTATGGAGCCGTTAGTTATGATGGCAACTTTGTTTTTAACGTTCTCTTTTATCATCTTAATGATCTTGCCCAAGTTTATGTCCAATGTGGGCTCGCCGTCAGGTACAAATGTGACATAGTCAATCTCCTTCTTGAACCCCCTAATGGCGAGCAACACGTCCCTAAGAACATCCTCAGGCTTAAAAAATGGCCTCCTATTCACAGTCAGATTCGTGGTCTTGCCGACCTGGCAGTAGACGCACGAGTACGTGCAATACTTCTTGGGTATGTTGTTTATTCCAAGCGAGACTCCGAGGCGCCTAGAGGGGACAGGACCGAATACGTACTTCATCTTTATCTCACCCTTTTTACTTTGGCAGACCTAGCCTTCCTTGAGTATCTGTGGAGGGCGGTTTCTAACTCCACCCTGCCCACATTTAGGCTCTTTGCGAATTCTTCAAGATCCGAAATGTTGAGCGCCCTCATGGCATCTGCTACCCTTGGGGTTGGTTGGGGATCAGCTTTTCTCCACACCTTTCTCATATCTCGAAGGAAGACAGAGACTGTCACAGGACCAACCCCCTTGCCTAGCCTCCTCAGCCTCTTCTCCAGGTCCCTGCTGTCACTAGCAAGTTCGTGGACTCTGCTCAGGCTCCCGCCGTACTCCTTCATCAAGTTACCGCAGATGTCGAGTATTCTGTCCGCCGTGCTGAAGTCGTATCTGGTGTAACCCCCTTCGTCCAGCACATCCACTATCCTCTCCCAGCCGACCTTCAGGAGCGACTCTGGGTCTGCCAGCCCGTATCTTTTAAAGAGCTTGAATGTTTTAGTGGCAGTCTCCTCTCTGATAGGCTTTGAGTAGAGAAAGGCTGCCAGAAACCACTCAAAGTAAGACCTATCGCCCTTATTCAGGTCTATGGACAGCATCNCNGAGTAGGGCTGTCCGTGCTCCCTNACAAATTTAAGAAAATCTCTTTGAGGGGTGCTCGTTTTGAACACCATATTTGTTTTCTTGGGAAGGATTTTTCATCTCCTGCCCACNATCCTCTCTTGTTAAGCNTTTACTTATAAGGTATCTCTTCTTTGCCTCGGTCGTGAGCATCATAACAACCTCATCTATGGCTCTTTTGAAACCCTCAACGTCATGCATCACAAGGAACTTCTTGGAGTCCACGAAATTCTTGAGATCCCTGAGAAAGGGATCTTTGGTCAACTCACCTCCGTACTTCGGCAGATCTATCAGCCTGCTGAGGGCATCGAGTAGCCGGAATGGCCCATAGAGCGGCGGCTCGTTTAGGCATCCCTGAGCGCTCGTGGCCAAGAAAAGGGCCAACTCGAAGAGGTAGTCATTCCCCGTCTCCTCAACCTTTCCCGTATTTTCTTGGTCTCCTTTCTTGAAATTCTCTCCGTACCTGTTCAGGTACACAATCCTCTCAAGTGGCTCCCTTGGCGGGGGTTCAGGTATGCTTGCGGGGTAGCCCACTACTACAATCAGCTCCGGCTCTACGCCCCTCGGGATGTTGAGTAGTTCCTTCACCGCGCTGTGTGAGAATGACTTGACCACGCATGTCCCCAGACCTAGCGCATGCGCCGCCAGAGTAATATTTGCGGCAGCCATGGAGCAGTCTGCTATTGTCAAGTAATCCTTGGCAAGCTGACCGCCGACCCTGTATGAGTGCTCCTTGTCCGAGCAGATCACAATGGCCAGGGGAGCATCGCCGAGATATCCCGGCGAGACTTTTTTAAGCAGGTCGAGCAAAGTCCTCTCCCTGACGACTATGAACCTCCATGGCTGTATGTTCCCACCTGTCGGCGCCCATCTCGCCGCGTCNAGCAATTTCTCAACGAGATCCTCTGGTACAGGGTCTTCTTTGTAGCTCCTCACGCTCCTTCGGGCCTTTATGGCCTCAAGAACATCCATTCCTGAGCCTCCCAGTTTATTTTGTGCACAATTAATATTATCTGGCGCCGGTGAAGTTTATTAATGCTGCCTGATTTCAAATCCAATTGNTGGTGCAGGACCAATGATTAAGCTCTTCACGCATGAGGGGTGCGCAAATTGCAGGAAGGCGAAAAAACTCCTTCAGATGGTGCTGCCAGATTTTGGAGCGTCTTACGAGGCACATGTTTTGGAGATGGACATCGAAGATCCAGAAGCTCTGGCGGAGCTTTTAATGCTGAACACAGAGCGTGTTCCAACTATCACAATTGGTGGGAAGGTACTGAGCGGGGAGGATGCAATAGACGAAGGGAAGATCCGAGCCGNGCTGTCCTCAGAACTGAAAAGATGAGCTGTTGGGGTCTTCCCCTAACTGAAGCAGGGGGCTTCATCGCCGAATCCTGAAAAGGATCGCTGAATATGGCACACTTTTCATAATCTCATGCAGACTTTTTTCGAAGAAAAGATAAATATACAAATCTATCAGTAGAGTAGTCAGTAATCAGCGGGCCGGTCGTCTAGCTTGGTTAGGATACCGCCCTGACACGGCGGTGGTCTCCGGTTCGAGTCCGGACCGGCCCACTT
>QNVH01000016.1 GCA_004347955.1 Thermoproteota archaeon
GGTCCACCGAGGCCAGCAGGCGTAGCCAAGGCGTACCAAGAATGCACCCCGTCCGCTGTTCCATGGTCCATTATGACCTCGAACTGACCCCAGATGGGGTACCCGCCCTCCCGCCAGTATGGGCTATTCTCTAGCTGAGGACCGACCCATATTATCTTGTAGTGCCAGACCTCTCCTGAGCCGTTAGGTACATCCCCGTTCCACTCATTAGTGCACCAGGCTTCAGGCGTCCAATCCGCACCATGGAACCTTGCTTCATTCCCAGGCCTTACTCCACTTCATCACAAGCCAGTCATTGGCATAGGTTGGGTCACCCCACACCTTTCCGTCTAGCACCCTGTCAACCCCGTCCGCCTTTCCGACAAAGATCCTAGCCTCGTAGTTGTAACCGTACTCGTCGAATCCACCGCCGACCGTGATTGCTGGCATTATGGCTGCCGCTAAGAGAAACAGTCCGAATAGCGCCACTATTTTTTTCATGGGCGCCCCCCATTATTTTCTATGAATTTTTTAATTTAAAGACTCATTTGTAACAAACGAACATTCAACTACTCCAAGTAATTTCTCTTTCTCTGGTTACACTTTCTTGATTTTTTCGCCCATCGCCTCTCTCATTTTGCGTATGAGATTCTCATATGCCGCCCTGCACAACCTGTCAGCATCGGCATTTTCCTCCCTCGGAACCCACTCAAAGGCGACTCTCTCAAAATGCTGGACCAGCTGTTTTGCCCTCTCGTGAAGTCCGGTGAGACGCCTCGCCCTCGCGGCGTACTCCCCGAGCATCTGCCTGATCACTAGCTGGCTGTCACCTCTCACGATCAGAGGGCCTCTGTAGCCAGACTTTATGATGTGCTCCATCCCTTTGATTAGGGCAGTGTACTCAGCGACGTTATTTGAGACGTCATCCCCCAGGATCCCTGCGCCAACAATCCCTCCCTCCTCATAAATTTTCATCCCATCCTGATAAACCACGAAACCATATGTGGCGATGCCACCTGGATTGTAAGGCTCACAGAGCCCGTCAAACATCAAGACAACATGCGACCCTCCTGTTTTTGGTCGGGCTTTCCTTTCCTTATTTTCGCCAGTGCTGAAACCTCTCCCCAAGGTCTCTCTCGCTGAGAGCAACATCCCGAGAGCCGTCTCCAATTCTGTAATAGGTCCAATATGCAGCGAGCCCGTCTGAACTCCCATCACGATGTTTACCTCAAAAATAGATATGTTGGAGGTGTCATAAGGCTTTGGATTTCAACCCTGCTGTTTTGAACACCTCATGAAAGTAACTATTCCGTGGCAATTGCAGGCGGTCCCCACACAGAGCGTGTAATTTTCCCTGTCCCTTGGCAGCCTCATAATTTCGCTGTATACCTCATTTCCGTCCACTGCTCCAACGCCTCTGTCAATGAGGGTGCTTCCGAAGATCGACCTGTGGTCACAAAAACCGATATTCGTCAGGATGGGGTATATGGGTGTAATTTTTTCTCCCGTCACAGGGCAAATTTCAGGCCCGTCACACCTTGGATTACAAGTGAACCCCTTGGCGTTGGATAGAACCATTGTTCCGAATTTTTTGTCCTCGAGGAGCACAACATCCTTCGGGACTTCGACCGAAGCTCTCTCAAACAACTCAGGGTCTGGCGCAACCGAAAACCCCATCTCTGAGAGCCACCTAGCGAAGAGCATGGCCATGGAATTGCCAGGGATTGCAGGTATGATTATCTCCGGAATTTTGCCCCTCCTCATGATCTCCGCAGCATAAGCAGCCGCGTCCCCCAAAACCAGCCTCGCCCCGATCTCGCACTTGGAAGGGTCGCTACAAACCATGCGCAGGGCCTTGCTCGCAAGGCAATTTGGGTCCTTGTCTACCACCACAACGCGCCTGCATCTTCTGACCAGCGCCTTAAATGCGAGGGTCCCAAACTTTCCGCCCCCCAGTACGAGTGCAAAGTTGTATTCCATTTAGCATCTGCCCTTAACAGATCCTAATAGAACCATCCTTAATTTCTATCTCATTCCTGTCCGATCCAAATTCATCAACGACCATCCACTCTGACTATCGGTCTTACAACCGGGTGGATAATCCTATTATGCTCCGGATGAGACGTATCTATAGTGTGTTGTATATGCGGTTGGGAGAAGTTGCATCGTTCCTGCTGATAATTTTGGGTTTATTGACTGTGGGCTATTTGGGATACAGCTACGGCTACATGAGCGGGATCCAGAAGGGATACGACCTTGGGTTCTCCGAAGGGTACCTTCTGGGAAATTCGAGCGGCTTTGAATCTGGCTTCCTAAAAGGGAGTTCATTTGGTTACGGGCTGGGCAACGAGAGCGGCTATGGTCTGGGATTTTCGCACGGGTATGCCAAGGGGAACCTGACGGGCTACGAGCTGGGCTACGAAGTGGGATACAACGAGGGCTACCAGAAAGGGGTCTTAGACGGCGCTGGGACTGGCTACACACTCAGAGATCCGACATTCCTTGAACTTTTATCATTCTTGGCAGACGACAAGACCGACCGCAACCCATACACACCCTCCTATACATGCATCAACTTCGCCGCAGACGTCAAGAACAACGCATTTGAGGCAGGTTACAGGTGTGGCTTCGTTTACATAAAATTCAAGGATAGCGCCCACGCAGTGGTCTGCTTCAACACAACGAACCGTGGTCTCGTTTTCGTTGAGCCACAATACGACGACATAGTCACACTTAAGATCGGGGAGTCTTACGCGGCACAAAATGGTTATGTGATTCCTAGCTACGACGATAAGATTCAGAGCTACGTTATAGTCTGGTGAAAACTACCTCTCTGTGATTGAGGAGTGGATACTGNAAGGCTCCAATATAGTGCCCTCATAGTGCTCCTTTGGGATCCGCAGACTGCGGTCAGAATTTTTATGGAAAAACCCGTCGTCATCACCATTAACACTTTCCTAATATTGCTTTTTAATACATTGCTGTCAAATTCAATTTTAATTCACAGTTGCCCCTCATTNTATCACTATCCTTATTTCCCTCCTCCTGTTATTTTGTTGGGGGCAATGCCATGTCGGAAGAAGACAAAGAACTAGCCGCAATTAAGTTCAAGAAGATGCTCGAGCTCCAGCGGAAGTATGCTGCCCTGCAGCAGAAACCACAGCCAAAGCCCGAGGTGGACGATCTGACGCTGGTAAGGTCAAAGCTCACAGACAGGGGGCCTGAGGTGCTGGACGCCGCCTTGTCACAGTACCCTGAGGCAGCCAAGGAAGTGGTGCGTTACCTGGCGAGGCTGTACAGAAGCGGGAAGCTGAACGAGACCATCTCTGGTGAAGATCTGTACACGTTGTTCTACGACCTAGGGCTCCGCGTCAGGCTCGAGACTACCATAACCTATGTCAAGGACGGTAAGCGGGTCTCCCTGAGCGAGAGGTTCAGGCGCGGCGAATGAGCCCTCACCAAATTAAATATTCTGCATTAAATTCCGTTGTCTTGCTCAGCGAGAGCGGCAATAAGGTGTGGTGATAATAGCAACATACAATAAAAGCAGTTGGAGAAAAGGTAAAGGCAACGGGTAAAGATGACGATAAGGATGAAGATACAGGCAAAATGCAAAGATGAGCTCAAAGGTGAATGCGAAGATAATAAAAGATAAAGATAAAGGTGGAGATGAGATGAAAGACAAAAAGGCAGTATGGTCACAATGATACAACAGCAAATGCTGTGGCGATAACAATAAGATATATATTTGTGTGCGATATATTAAATCCGAAATCCTCACCTCGGTTTGGGGTGGTGTCCCTTGGATAACCCACAAACACAGAATACTGCGGTGCCAAATAAACCAGAAGAAAAAAGAAATGAAAAGGAAAATGAGAATGAAAAGGAAAAAGAAAAAGAAAATGAGAATAAGGTCAAATCCCCGGCTGAGGGCGAAAAAAAGGAGGCAAAGGGCGAAGCCGAGAAGATAGGTGCCCTGATGGCTGCGCTGGAGGAGGAGAAGAGGCGCTCTGAGGACTACCTGAACCGACTTAAGTACATGCAGGCTGACTTTGAAAATTTCAGGAAGAGGATGGACCGCCAGATTGAGGAGATCAGGCGGCAGTCCAGCGAGCGCATAGTCCTTGGGCTTTTGGATGTTGTGGATGAATTGGAAATGGCTATAAAAAACGCGAAATCTTCTGGCTCTGTTGAGACGCTTATCGATGGCGTTGAGATGACCCTCAAAAAGTTGAAGAAGGTTTTAGCGGGGGAGGGCGTCTCCCAGATCGAGTGCGTTGGAAAGCCCTTCGACCCTTCAGTTCATGAAGTTGCTTGTGTCGTGGATGGGGATTCGGACGGCGTTGTCCTAGAGGAGGTAAGGAAGGGCTATGTTATGGGCGGGAGGGTCATCAGACCGAGCGTGGTAAAGATCTCAAAGAAATCAAGCTCAACCCCTCAGAAGGAACCTGAAGGTGAAAATAAAAAACTAACTGAACTCGAGAGGAAAACTGAAACTGAATATGAAACTGAAAAAGAAAAAATTACCAAATCAGAAAAAGTAAATTTAATTGAAAAGGAGGGCGATTCAAATGAGTAAGATCCAGCCTGGAGAAAAAGTCCTTGGTATAGACCTAGGAACCACAAATTCCGCCGCCGCGATATTTGAGGGCGGCAAGGCAATAGTGATACCCAGCGCGGAGGGACCTACGGTAGCCGGCAAGATGTTCCCGTCGGTCGTAGCCTTCACAAAAGACGGCACGCTGCTCGTCGGGGAGCCGGCAAAGCGCCAGGCAACCGCCAATCCCGAAGGTACCGTCTTCGAGATCAAGAGAAAGATGGGCACCGACTACCGGGTGAAAATTTTTGGCAAGGAGTACACGCCACAGCAGATCTCTGCCTTCATACTCCAAAAGATAAAGAAGGACGCAGAGGCATACTTGGGAACTCCTATCAAGAAGGCTGTGATAACCGTCCCGGCGCACTTCAACGACAACCAGCGCCAGGCGACAAAGGACGCGGGCGAGATCGCCGGGTTCGAAGTCCTCAGGATCATAAACGAGCCAACAGCTGCGTGCTTAGCATACGGGATCGACAAGCTCGACAAGGAAATGAAGATCCTTGTCTTCAGCTTCGGCGGGGGGACACACGACGTTACAGTCATGGACTTCGGCAAGGGTGTCTTCCAAGTCCTTTCCACCAGCGGGGACACAGAGACTGGCGGTGCTGACATAGACAAGGCCGTAATGGAATACGTGATTGAGGAGTTCAAGAAACAGACCGGGATCGATCTGAGAACGGACAAAACTGCCATGGCTAGGCTAAAGGAGGCCTGCGAGAGGGCGAAGATAGAGCTCTCGACGCTGATGACCACCGATATAGACCTCCCGTTCATATATGCCGACGCCTCGGGTCCAAAGCACCTCCATATGACCCTCACCAGGGCTAAGCTTGAGGAGCTCGCTGAGCCCATCGTCAGGCGCACCGAGAGGACTATAATGCGGGCTCTGGAGGACGCGAAGCTAACGCCCGATCAGATCGACAAGATCATACTGATCGGAGGGACCACCAGGATGCCCCTTGTCCAGAGGATGATTGAAAGGTTCATGGGCAAGCCCGTTGAGAGGGGCGTCGACCCGATGGAGGCCGTGGCAATCGGGGCTGCCATACAGGGCGCGGTCCTCACCGGCGAGGTCAGGGACATCCTGCTTCTGGACGTGACGCCGCTCTCACTAGGCGTGGAGACTCTTGGCGGGATCTTTACCAAGATAATCGAGAGGAACACCACGATACCCTGCAGGAGGAGTCAGATCTTCACCACAGCAGCCGATATGCAGACCGCCGTTACCATCCATGTGCTCCAGGGCGAGCGACCCATGGCTGCAGACAACGTCTCCCTTGGAATGTTCAACCTTGAGGGCATCCCACCGGCGCCGCGCGGGGTCCCGCAGATAGAGGTCACCTTTGACATAGACGCCAATGGCATACTCCACGTGTCCGCCAAGGACCTTGGCACTGGGAAGGAGGCCAAGATAACGATCACCGCCTCAACAAAGCTCTCTAAGGAGGAGAAGGAGCGCCTCATCAAGGAGGCTGAGCAGTTCGCGGAGCAGGACAAGAAGAAGAAGGAGCTCGCAGAGACGCTCAACATGGCAGACTCCGTCATCTACACCGCCGAGAGGACAAAGAGAGACCTTGGTGACAGGCTCTCTCAGGACCAGAAGGACAGGATCGACAAAGCCGTCGCCGCGCTGAAAGAAGTCATGCCCACAAAGGAGATCGACAAGATAAAGGCAAAGATGGACGAACTCTCCCGCACACTCCAAGAGATCGGCGCCACGGTGTACCAGCAGCAGGCCCAGAGGGCTGCCCAGCAAGGGGCAGCGCAGGGCGGAGCCGAAAAAACTGCCGGCGGCGAAAAGGTGGTGGACACCGATTACAAGGTAAAGTGAGGTGCCTCCTAAGGCAGAACAGGTATGATCAGATACCAATGGAGATAAAAAAGGCGCAGATAGATCAAAGTTTGAGAAAATCCCGAACAATTTTTGTTGGTGGGCAGCATGGCCAGCAAGAAGGACTACTACGAGATCTTGGGCGTCCCGAGGAATGCTACTAAGGAGCAGATCAAGGACGCCTACCGGAGGCTGGCCATGCAGTACCACCCGGACAGGAACAAATCCCCTGACGCCGAAGAGAAGTTCAAGGAGATCTCAGAGGCCTACGCGGTCTTATCTGACGATGAGAAGAGGCGCCAGTACGACCTTTTGGGCAGGGCTGACTTCGGTCAGTACTACACCCAGGAGGACATATTTCGAGGCGCAGACTTCGAGTCGATATTCAGGGAGATGGGATTTGGATTTGATATCGGCGACCTCTTCAACATGTTCTTCGGAGGAGACTTCGCCAGGCGCGCTTATGCCCGGCAGGTGACCCGTGGAAGGGACCTCAACTACAACCTTGAGATCTCCCTGGAGGAGGCTTTCAGGGGCACAGAGAAGGAGATCGAGGTACCAAGAACGGAGCGTTGCGATGTGTGCGGCGGGACCGGGGCGGCGCCTGGCACATCCCTAAAAACCTGTGGCAGGTGCGGGGGCACCGGGCAGATCCAGAATGTGAGGACCACAGGCTTCGCGAGGTTTGTGACAGTCACACCTTGCAACGTCTGCGGCGGCTCCGGGACCGTTGTCGAGACCCCCTGCAGGGAGTGCCGAGGCTCTGGTTTAATCAAGAGGCGCAGGATCATCACGGTTAGGGTCCCTGCCGGCGTGGACGACGGCCAGCAGCTCAGGCTCAGGGGCGAGGGCGAGGCGTCTCCCAACGGCGGTCCGCCGGGCGATCTCTTCGTCAACATTTCAATAAGACCACACCCCTACTTCAAAAGGAGAGGCTCAGACCTTTACTACGACCTCAAGATAGGGTTCCCTCAGGCAGCCCTTGGTACCGAGGTCACAGTCCCGACCCTTGACGGAGACGTGGTGGTCAACATTAAGCCTGGCACCCAGCCGGGGGAGGTCCTGCGGATAAAGGGGAAGGGCATGCCCAAGCTTGGCGGGTATGGCAGGGGAAACCTGATGATCAGGGTCAATGTAGAAGTACCTACAAGCCTCTCTCCGAGGCAGAGAGAGCTCTTGGAGGAGCTAGCAAGGGAATTCGACCAGGAAGTAAAGCCAAAGAAAAACTTCTTCCACTTTTGATATTTTACTTGAAAATCGACGCCACACAGTGAGGGCCAAAATCAGGTGCTTGAGCTAGATCAATTGCACTATGTTTTAATAGAGGGCGCTTGAAGATTATAAGGTCTGATCATCATGGCTCAAAGGGTTCTTTACTGGAAGGGATGCATGTCCAGGTACAGGACAAAGAGCATTGCGGACTCTATAGAGCGCCTCCTAACCTTGATGAAAGTTGACTACACGACTTTGGGCGAGGACGAGGGTTGCTGCGGATCTGTCCTCTACAGGACTGGCCAGACACCTGATGCCATCTTGGTCTCTAGGAAGACGATCGAGAGGATCTCCTCCCTTGGGGTTAAGGAGGTTGTGACGGGCTGTCCCGGGTGCTTCAGGACCATGTCCCAGGATTACGCAAAAGCCTTCAGATCTGTCCCGTTCGAAGTCCGGCACATCTCCCAGTTCCTTTTCAGCATCCGCGACAGGCTCAAAGATCACCTCCGACCCATAGACGCCAAGGTGGTCTACCATGACCCCTGCCACCTTGGCAGGCACATGGGGGTCTACGAGGAGCCTAGGGCGCTGATCAAAATGATACCCAAAGTCGAGCTTCTGGAATTCAAATACAACCGTAACAAGGCCCTCTGTTGCGGCTCAGGCGGCGGCGTGCGATCTGCTTTCCCTGAAGTGTCTTTGGAGGTGGCAAANTCAGCGCTCGGAGAACTTCCAGAGGGCACTGAGATTGTCGTCACGGCTTGCCCATTTTGCAAGTACAACTTTGCAGAGGCTAACAACAACANGAAGACAAAGATCCAGGTCATGGATCTACCGGAACTACTCCTGAGGGCTTGGGGTGGTTAGAATGTCTGATGAATGGTTCTCATCAAAAAGGGACGAGTTCATGAGGTGGCTCTACGACGAGAACAGGAGGCGCGGGCTCTCCAGGGCGGTCTCCTCCTACACCGCGGCAAGGGATTACGCCCTCGCCTGCCTGCCCCACCTAGAGAAGACGCGTAAGGAAGTGAGGAAGATAAAGGAATCTGCGATAGAGCAGATGGACGAGCTGAGGAGAATCGCCTCAGAGCGAATCACAGAGTCTCACGGGAACGCATACTTTGCTAGGGATGCCGAAGAAGCCAGAAAGATATTCGACGAGCTGGTCGGGAGCAACAAGACTGTTGTGAAGTCAAAATCTCTAGTCACAGAGGAGATACACCTTAACGAAGCCCTGGAGAGAAAGGGAAACAAGATCTTTGAGACAGACCTGGGCGAGTTCATAATACAGATAAGGGGTGAAAAGCCCACCCACATCATCAACCCATCGGTCCACGTGCCCAAGGAAGAGGTCGCGCGCACATTCTCGAAACTTGTGGGGAGGGAGGTCAAGCCTGACATCCCAGAGCTCGTGGGCTTTGCCAGGGAGTACCTGAGGGAAAAGTTCTGCAGGGCAGACATCGGCATCACAGGAGCAAATGTCGTCGCCGCTGAAACAGGCACGCTCTTCATAATAGAGAACGAGGGGAATGCCAGGTTTGTGAGCAACGCCCCACCGGTGCACATATGCATCACCGGGATAGAAAAAATTGTCCCAACACTAGAGGACGCATTCAAGGTCGTGCAGGTCCTCCCCCCTTACGCGACCGGCGTGCTGATGTCTGCCTACGTCTCGATGATCACAAGCCCAAGCAGGACCGCCGACATAGAGAAGACCTTGGTTTACGGCGCACACGGACCAAAGGAGCTCCACGTCATCTTCTTGGACAATGGACGGAGCCG
Source organism: Thermoproteota archaeon (assembly GCA_004347955.1). GTDB lineage: Archaea > Thermoproteota > Methanomethylicia > Methanomethylicales > Methanomethylicaceae > WYZ-LMO10. Next base: position 9,405 of record QNVH01000016.1, read on the forward strand.
CATGCTGAGGGACCCGGCGATGAAGGAGGCCCTCTACTGCTTGAGGTGCGGAGGCTGCATGTACGAGTGCCCAGTGTATAGGGTACTCGGGGGATCATTCGGTCACAACTACTTCGGTGGAATAGGGATCATCTGGAGTGCCTTCACGGCAGGCGAGGAGAGCGTTGCGGCTGCGATCGACGCATGCACAAAATGTGGGAGGTGCAAGGAGGTGTGCCCGCTTGAAATCGACGTGCCCAAAATGGTTGAGTGCCTAAAGTCGAGGCTTGTTGAGAAAGGCTACCTGGCGAGCAGGCACAGGGAGATCAAGGAGAACATACTGGAGAAGGGCAACCCATTTGGAGAATGAGCCGAAAGTCCGACGATCAACAAAACCACTCAACAAAAACCTATCGATAAAAAATTAACAAATAATAAAAAAATAATAATTAATTAAATCAAAAGATAAAAATAAGAGGTGGAAATTGCCCAAATCGCATTATAGTGGTTAAAAAGGTTCAGGTCGGCAAACCCTCTTTCTCCTTCTCTTTAGCCTCCTCAAGACCGGGGATTTTGGGTAGAGTCTTTGATAGATCACTCTCAGCAATCTTTGCAGCACTCTGGAGTATCCCCTGTCCTTCTTCAGCTATGTATGCCGGACTCACGATCTGGTCGGAGTACTGGGACGCCTCAACCATCAGCCCGTCAAGAACTTCGCCCAGTCTTTGGAAAGACTGATCAGCCTCAGGGATCAGTTGAGTTACCCCGCCATAGATCTTCTTGACGGCAAAGAGTGCAGGGGCTACACTGGCTGCCACATCGCCGTATTCCTTAACCGTGCCCAGCCTCGTAACTATCTGTTCTAAAGCCAGCTTGGAGGTGGCTATTATCCTTTCCAGCTTCCTTACCTCGGTGAGCTCATTTGCATACATTTTAGCCCTCGTGAGGTCCCTCCTTCTATAATAGTAGACCACTTTCTCAAAGAGGGTCCTGTCGTACTCTCTTATCTTGGCCCCCTTCAGTTCGAGTCTCTGCATTTGAAGGTTTATGATCTTTATTGCCTCTTCGATCTTCGGCTTGAGGGGACCTTTTACCTTTGAAAACCTTCCCTTCTCGTCCCACTTCTTTAAAAAACTCATAGGGCTTTCATCGGATATTCTCTTTTCGACTTCATATAAAAAGCTTTGAGAGATGTGAGCAGGGTCTGAGGAGCGCATGGGCAAAAATTTTCAGCAAACTTAATCGGAGTGAATAGAGTACTACTTGCCGAACAAGAGGATAATGCAGTGAATAAAATACTTATATATCTTGGTCGGAAAAGGATCAGAAGGTCGTCCAAAAATGTTTGGGACAGGTCATGTCGCTGTATGGCTTGCTAGACAGACCGAGAGGGAGATAATAGGGTCTTGTGAGAAGCACCTCACAACGATATTCACTATTGTTGACAAATTCAAGACATTCATAGAGAAATATTCTCAAAACAACATCGAGGAGAGCAGGTATCTGGCTAATGAAATCTCTGATTTGGAGAGAAATGCGGATATGATAAAGGAGGGCGTCATAGAGAACCTCATGAAGAGTGCGATCCACCCTATGGACCAGGACGAGATAATAAAGCTAATCACAGTCTCTGACGATATTGCAGCCCATCTAAAATCTGCCACCAGAAAGCTCCTTTACACCTCGCCGGAAGACGTTCCCAGCCACATCAAGAGCGGGCTTGTCTCCATAGTCAACACTCTGGTCGAGGAGAAGAACGCACTAAGGGAGACCATCGAAGCCCTATCTTCCAAGAACGGCAGCGTCAGGGTCATGGCAGAGAAGACCGAACGCCTGGAGGAGACCATTGACGATATGCGCGTGGATCTCTTAGCACAGGTCTTGAAGTGGGGGGACACCTCCAAACGCGTCAGCAACTGGTTAATGCTCAAGGAGTCTATAGAGAACATAGAGACCGCCTCTGACAGGATGGAGGACACGGCAGACGTGCTGAGGGCCATGGCAATACTCAGAGGGAAACAATGAGCCGCCTGAAAAATCCAAGAAAATTAGGCCACCACATGAAACAGAATGTAGTAGATCGCCATAGCCAGGACCATGTTTACCGGTATTGTAGCCATCCAGTAAAATGCCAGCCTGGCGGTGACGCCCCTACTCACAGAGCTTACACTCCTTGCGGCGCCCGCTCCCAGAATGGCCCCGACCGCAGCATACGAGGTGGATATCGGGAGACCGTAACCAAAGAGAATGTAGGGGACTGTGGTGAAAAGGTAAACTACCAGAGCATTTGCCAGGCTAGCCGACAGGCCAGTCTTCAAATCCAGCCTCGTGACCCTGAATGCGAGAGTCCTTATCACCTTGGGACCGAATAAGAAACCGCCGANAATGATTCCCGCAGAACTGTACATCGCCAGNATGAGCATGGCGGTAGAGTCGGGCATCTGTCCCATGTTCATTGCAATTGTTACGTAAACTCCGGTGGCGTTTGCGACGTCATTTGCCCCAAACGAGTAAGCCGAGAAGCACAGCGAGCCTATCAAGAAAGCCCTGAATATTTTGCTCAAGAGGTCCGGGTTGTCCTCATACCTCTTGATCAAAAGTGAGATCCCCTTATAGAGCCCGAAAGCAAGGAANAGGCTGCACAGGGGAGAAGTGATCCAACTCAAAGCGATAGTTCCGACCACGCCGATGTTCATTCCCGAGAGAGTNTACTTGATCAGCCCATAGCCTATAACCGCGCTGATGATGGAGTGCGTAGTGGATATGGCCATCCCCCTCATTGTGGCGGCAAATATCCATATGTTGGCAGCAAGTATTATGGCGAAAGCCCCAGTAACATCTATGCTCGGCACAATGCCCCTGCCTATGGTCTTCATGACCATGTGCCCCTGCAACACTGCTCCAATCGTTGTGAACACGGCGAATAGTAGAAGGGCGCGCCTCAATGACAGGGCGCCTGCTCCGATTACGGCGCTCGTCGGGTTTGCCGCGTCATTTCCGCCTAGGTTCATCGCCATAACGAAGGCGAGAATCAGTCCGATGATGAGGAGTATCAATTGCACATCCATGTAATCACCAAGAGCAGCGCCTTTGACAGTTATCGAGTGAAAAATTGTCTCTAAAAAGTGTTTCTAAGTTGAACGCTCTCTAAGTTAAACTGGCTAAGATCCCCGTAATTCCCTCCCTTATCATACCAATGGCTATCGCTGAAAGTATGAACGCCATTATCCTTGATATTATGGTCGAACCAGTCTTCCCTATCGTCCTGAGGACGCGCTCCGAGTAGAACAACAGGACCCACTGGATTATGATATTGCTCAGTATTGCAAACAATGTGACGGTGGCACCATAGGGTCCCTGCATCAAATATATCACAGTGTAGATCGCGCCGGGTCCCGCCATGAGCGGCGTGGCCAGGGGGACAACGGCGACATCTTCGCTGCTGATCCATCTCGCCTCTTCCTTCCCGAGGAGCCCCTCTATTGAGAGTATGAAGAGGAGTATGCCCCCTGCTATCCTGAAGTCGTTGATTGATATATTGAATATCTCGAAAACAAGGAAGCCGCCGAGGGCAAAGAATCCGAGTATCGCCATGGCTATTATCACTGATCTGTTTATTATTCTCCTCTTCTTGGTGCTATCGAGTGTAGCGGTGAAGGTCTGAAACAGGGGGATGTTCCCGATTGGGGTCGAAGATTACGAGGAGCGTGATGAAGCCTTGAAGGTGTACGCCTAGAACGTCAATCATGAGGGCACCGCCCTATCTTTTGATTTTACCGTATATAACCTTGGGTCTTTTAGCCTTTTGCTGAATGCCCGCCTATTTCCAGCGTGTATGGGTAGCGGCTCGCAGAGTTCTGTTGCCACTCTCACTGCTACCTCAATCTTAAATAAATAGACCGGCAAGATATAGACGGATTATTATGTTTCGCGACATCTTTGATGCCATCCCCCCATCACCTGTGTCTTTGCTGGAGATGGTGGAGAAGATCGAGAGGGAGAAGGGCACGCGGGTGGTCCGGTTTGACGTCGCCGAGCCTATGTTCGCCCCTCCGTGGAATGCTGTGAAGGGGACAATGGATGCCCTGCTAAAGGGCAAGCACCGGTACTCCTCCAGCTGGGGTGTGCCAGAACTAAGGCATGCGATAACACAGTACCTCAAAGAGACCAGAGGTCTCGACTACACACCTGATGAAATTTTGGTCACCACAGGAGGAAAATTCGCAAACTTTGCCTTCTTTCTCGGTCTTTTTAAGCCTGGCGACTCCGTGGTCCTCATAAAGCCTTACTGGACAAGCTTCAGGGCAGTTCCGATGATGCTGGGGCTGAAGATCCTCGAGACATGGGCTAGGGACCCTTACCATCTGAACGAGGAGGACCTTAAAGGTCTGATGAAGATGAGGCCGAGGGGCATCGTCGTGAACACGCCCAACAACCCCACAGGTGGCCTGCTCGACAATGGCGACCTCAAGCTCTTGAATGACTTGGCAGAAGACTATGATCTTTACGTCCTCTCTGACGAGATAGACTGGGCATATGTCTATGACGGGAGGCGTTTCGTCTCTCCAGCCTCGCTGAGCGGACTGAGGGAGCGGACTATTGTGACTGATGGCTTCTCAAAGATCTTTGGAATGACAGGGTGGAGGGTGGGGTTTGCGGTGGGCCCTCAAGAACTTTTAAGGAGGCTCCACGTCGTGCAGGAGCATACCGTGAGCGCCCCCACCACATTCGCACAGTATGGGTGCCTCTCTGCTCTGGAAGGGCTACATGGACCACATCAACATGGTCGTGAGGGCATGCGCTGAGAAAAGGAGACTGGTGGTTGATGGCCTAAAGGGTTTGAAAGACCTGGACTGCCCAACCCCAGAAGGCGGATTTTACGTGTACCCGCGCTTAGACGCGAAGAGATTCCCAAGTACAGAGGCCTTTGCCAGGGACCTCCTAGAAAATGCAGGGGTTGCGGTGATACCTGGCGAGTATTTTGGCGACAGCAGGGGACACTTCAGGCTCTGCTATGCGATACCCGACGAAGACCTGAAGGAGGGCATAAGGCGAATAGTCACTTTCTTTGAGTCAAGGACCCAGCCCTGAGAAGCTGATCTTCAGGGGATTTTTGAGGCGTTGAATTTGACCATGACGTCGACTTTAGACCATGAGAAGGACCATATTATGAAGTAAATCAATGCCCAATCCGACGACAGCCGAAAACCAACAAAAACCAATAAACAAAACCAATAAAAAAAGAAAAAAGTGTGGTTACTTCACGGAAGCTCTAAAGAACGCACCGCAGCTCGGGCATTTGAAGAGACCGACGGTAACTGGCTTCCTTCCCTTCGGAGCGAGCGTCCATGTCTTGGTCGGGTTTGCCACTTCTGCTCCACATTTCGGACATTTAGCCATATGAAGCACCTTATTACTCTCTAAATGATGGCTGGACTTAAAAGGCTTGCTTAATGGTAAGATTATTGAATATCAGGTTAAAGAAAGTCCATAGCATTACAATAATTCCACGATCATCATCATTAAAATTTAACTTGAAGAAGATAACATGATCGATAAAAAAAGTTATTATGTTGTGCTCTCAATGANATTTGAGGTATGATGGGTGACCACAACCTTCATGATTAACAGCATATGCGATCATAGTACAAAAATCACAGCTTCTTTAAACGGCCGGGTCATAGATGTGACAATAGAGTCATCATGTGGAAAAATAATGGAGTATGCCCTCCTTATCAAGAAGTTGGCAATCAAGGAGATCGCCAGGGACATAATTAATAACCCGATCTACATCAAAGCCTCAGAGTCGCGACTCGAGCCTAACTGTCTCGTCCCATGCGGAGTCGCGTTCTGCACATGGGCCGAGGCAGGGCTGGTCTCCAAGAATCTCCTTTCAAGGATGCCAGCACAGTGCATTGTATTCAAGAAAGAGTGATGTATCCCCCATCGGACTGGGCTTCATGCCGATTAAGTTAAAAAATAAAGTTCTCTCAGTCAGCCACAGCTTCAAAAGGGGATGGGCTAACAAGTCAAACGTCCAGCGCCCTGATTCCGGCACCGGAGAGTGCCTTTATGGCCTCGGCCTCATTGTTGACCTTCAATATCACTCTCTGGCAGTCCATGGTATAGGCGTAGTCTATGTTAATGTTGGCTTTGCCCAAAGTCCTCACGGCCGATGACAGGTCGTTCAGGCTTATCGCTATCACATTGGTCTCATTCACTGCCATGTTTGCGCCCCTAAGCACCTCCAGAGCTTCCCCCTTCCTATCGACAATGAGCCTAACTATGCCGTAGTTTCCTGCCTCAGCTATCCCCATAGCCAGCACCTTGATATTGTGTCTTTCAAGGACGTCTAGCAGATTGGCAAGTCTGCCTGGGCGGTTCTCCAGGAAGACGCTCAGCTGTTTTATCATAAGAGAGCCTCCTACTCCTTCTTGGTCTATATCTTCCTCATATCGATTATCCTTTGAGCCTTGCCTTCGCTTCTGGGCAATTTCTTGGGCTCCACGAGCTCCACCACCGCGTGTATGCTCAGAGTGTCCTTGAGCTCCTCCTCCAACTTTTGTTGAAGGTTCACAAGGTCTGTCAACCTGTCCGTTTTGAAGTCCTCAGAGACTTCCACCCTTACCATCAGCCTGTCCATGACTCCCTCCCTGTCCACAATGAGCTGGTAGTGGGGCGACACACCCTCGGTCTTCATGAGGATCTCCTCTACTTGGCTCGGGAAGACGCATATGCCCCTTATCTTCAGCATGTCGTCGGTCCTCCCGAGGATCCTCTTTATCCTCGCGTGGTTCAGGCCGCACTCGCAAGGCTCATCATCCAATATTGTGATGTCCCTGGTCCGGTAGCGCAATAGAGGCATCCCCTCCTTCATTATGGTTGTCACGGCCATCTCCCCTTTTTCTCCTGGCTCCAGCACCTCGCCGGTGTTCGGGTCTATTATCTCCACTATATAGTGATCCTCCCACACATGCAGCCCGTCCTTCATCACACACTCCATCGCCACACCAGGGCCGTTGAGCTCGGACATGCCGTATATGTCATGGGCAGACTCTACAAACTGCTCCTCCAGCCGCCTGCGAGTGTTCTCAGACCATGGCTCCGCACCAAAGACCCCCACCCTCAGCTTGAGATCCCTCTTAGGGTCGAGCCCCTCGTCCCTTGCACTCTCAGCCAAGAACAGACCGTAGGATGGCGTGCAGCATATGACGGTGGTGCCAAGGTCCTTCATCAGCTTGAGCTGCCTCTTCGTGTTGCCCGTACTCGCCGGGATGACCTTTGCGCCAAGCCTCTCCGCACCATAGTGCAGCCCGAGCCCCCCGGTGAAAAGCCCGTACCCATATGACACCTGAACAACGTCCTTTGGTGTGACCCCTGCGATCTCAAGGCATCTCGCGTTGAGCTCGGCCCAGCTCTCCACATCCTGCTTTGTGTATGCTACCACCGTTGGGTTCCCTGTCGTCCCTGAGGAGGCGTGGAACCTCACGATCTGCGAGAGGTCTGACGAGACGAGACCGAGCGGGTAGTTGTCCCTGAGGTCCGCCTTGGTGGTGAAGGGCATTCTCCTCAGGTCCTCCTTCGTTCTTATACTCTCTGGATCAATCCCGTTCTCGATGAACCGCCGCCTGTAGAAAGGCGATCTCTCAAATACGTACTTGACTAGCCATCTCAGCCTTTTATTCTGGAGCTCTACTAATTCCGACCTTGAGAGTTTGTAAGTGCACATACCCCTTCGGCATAATTATCATACGGTCCCCTTTAATCGGTTTTGGTTAATCCTTTTTGACCATCACCTAATGCACATAAAGGTTAATACAACCAATCATAATAATTAGTAATGGGGGTAGGCGAGGTTTGAAAGTCGTCCTAGTGAACCCTCCCACAACCGCGCCTCTCGAGACTGTTGCCACCTTAGGGCTTAAAGCGCCCCCCTTAGGTCTCGCATACGTTGCTGCAGCCGTGAGAAAAGATGGGCATGATGTGAGCATCATAGATTCCCCCGCCCTTGATGTATCACATCATAAACTGGGTGAAATATTACAAAAAGAGCACCCAGATGTGATAGGAGTCACATCAACAACCCCAACAATATATGATGCCATGAAAGCTGTGACTATTGCAAAGGATGTTTGTCCTGATTCAATCACAGTAATGGGTGGATGTCACATCACTTCTCTGCCGGAAGAGACTTTGGCTGAGTGCAGGTCCCTAGACGTAGGCGTAATCGGCGAGGGAGAGGCTACCATAGTGGACCTGCTGAGGGCGATCGAGACAAAAAGGCCGTTGTCCGAAGTTGACGGCATAGTTTACCGGAATGGGGAAAAAGTAGTTAAAACTCGCCCAAGGAGACTCATAGAGAACTTGGATGAGATACCATTCCCCGCCAGGGACCTTCTCCCCTTGGACAGATACACCGTCTTGGGAGAGAGGCATAGGCTCGGCAATATATTAACAAGCCGCGGGTGTCCATTTCGCTGCATATTCTGCTCCTCCTCTCAGTTTTATGGGAGGAGGTTCAGAGCCAGGAGTCCGAAGAATGTTGTTGACGAAATAGAGGAACTCATCAGTAAATACAAGATCAAATCTTTCGAGATTGTCGATGACACATTCACAGTAGACAAGAAAAGAGCCGTGGAAATAGCCGAGGAGATCATAAGGCGTGGCTTAGAGATATGGTGGGCATGCGGGTCGAGAGTTGACCTCGTCTCAAGAGAACTTCTGCAGATCATGAAGAAGGCTGGCTGCGGTCTCATCTACTACGGGATTGAATCCGG
>QNVH01000017.1 GCA_004347955.1 Thermoproteota archaeon
CAAAGGGAGGAAGTACTACTTCTGCTCGCTCGGGTGTAAGAAAGAGTTTGACGCAAATCCAGAAAAGTACGCTTAGGTCGAAGATTACACTCGTTCAAGATTTTGGGGATATACGATTACGGTGTCTTTGAAGCTAAAAATCAAAAACTCATTGGGGGCACTTTTTTTAATCATGAGTTAATCAAGGTTACTGATTCTGCTAGGATGTTGAATATGGTTTACTCCTCTTGATTGATAATGTCAGGTTATTCAACAGTAGCTGAAACTCCCTTGGTGTCGCCCATTGTGATGAGAATGCAAAGGCTGAAAAATTCATCGTATGGGAGGCACACATAGCTGTGTGCGAGTTAGCGTGCCCAAGTCAAGTTGTTTCGAGTTCGGTCAGGTCGAGTTTTTGCCAAATTTTTATTCCTGTGCCTTAATCTCCCTCAGAGCAACCTTGCCTGTACAGCTCCCTCCTTCTTGCCTCCAGTAACTCGACCTCCTTTCCCATGTACTCAGCCGCTGTGCAGATCTTTGCCCTTGGGTAAGCCTCCTCCAAATTCTTCATGTATTGAGAGTACTTCATATCCCTTAAGAAGTGATGGTCAATGATAAGCTCTTCGACACCCACCTCCACAAGCTTACCAAGGTTCCTCATGGAGGACTCCAAGTTTTCATAAGAGTAGCGGTAACCCAGCATGTAGACCATGGGTCCGTCTACAATTATTAATCGGGGCTTTTTATTCAGTAAAAATTCCATCTGAGCCTCATAGATAGGTCCCTGCACGTCAGATGTGTGAATGATCCTATCGCCGTCTGCCTCCACCAGGACCTCTATTACGTATCCAAGCAGACTGCTCGAGCCGTGGAAGACTGCCTTGGAGAACTCTATCTTCGTCTTACCAATTTGGAAAGATCGCCCATCCGCGACCTCCACCTTCTTGGCTTTTTCCTTGATAATGCCTAGGAAGAGGGGTGCCCTGAAGTCACCCTGGCTCCGGTTGATGTTGCTCTTTGGATCCTTGATGAGAACAGTCTTTTTGTCGTATATCTCCAGGGGGATTATGTCCCCAAGATCATGGTGATCGTAGTGATAGTGCGTTATAATTATTACATCAGATATTGTTGCTTTTTCGGTGATTATCTTTGCGAGTGTTTCGAGCCTCTCCAACTCAAGCCTATGGGGTGGGAGACCAAACCTTCTCGGCGCTAAGGAGACCCCCGGGTCTATCATCACCCTTAGGTCACCAGTATCAACAAATGTGCACATGGATCTGACGCCCATACTGTCGAAGGCTAGCANCTCCACATCCAATGTGTATGCCCCCTTTACACAATTTTTACTGCAAGCAATAAAAAATTTTAGAGAATGCCCGGCTTCCAAATAAAATAAATACCAATCGACCGATAGAATACTCGATGAAAGACAGATATGCCCAGATACTCCCAGAGTCCGTAAAGTTGAGGGTGGTGTCCAAGGTAGCCTCTTTGTGCTTGCTGTGTAGAGGAGGACGCCGCCTCTGCGGCANNTCAGTTTGCCCCATCGATCTCAAAGCCAAGGCTCTTGTTAAAAACATGAATGTCATTGATAAGAAAGAGTTCGTGGGATCTTCTCCCCCATCCGTATTTGTAGGTCGCTTCGGATACCCGAAGGTTTTTGTCGGCCCCATGGTCCCTCCAATGCAGGGGGACACGGAGATTATGGACCTACCGGAGAGGTGGATGGGTGAAAGGGTTGAGAATATTGTGAACTACAGATATTCTCTGATAAGGGGGAAGGCCCTAGTCCCCATCGAATCNGCCAGGACGGGGGGCAGGCTCATAGAGAGCCTACAGGAGCTTGCGATGAGCGCCTCTGCGACAGACACCGAGGTCCAGTTTCTCAAGTTGCCTTTTGGCTCGATCANGATAGATGACAACTCACAGCCCTTTGGGCCTTCTGCCCCCCTTAAGCACTTCGAGGTCTCTTCGGTCAAGGTTGATCATAGGATAGAGAAGGCGTACTACGACGGAGATCTAAGGGCAGTAGACGCAGTTATGGATCTCTATGCAAAAGGAACCCCAGTCTCAAAGATACAAAGGGCATTCAGTATGGGCATCTTTGGAACGAGAAGGAACAGGAGGCTAGTGCCTACGCGTTGGTCCATTACGGCAGTGGATAGCGCAATATCTCAAAGACTCATAGATGAGATAAAGGGGTATGACACTGTTGACAAATATTTGGTCTTCACCCATTCCTACATGCACAACAACTTTGCAGCCATCTTCATGCCTGGGAAGTGGTCCTTTGAGTGGATGGAGGCGTGGTTCCCTGGAACATTCTGGAACCCCTCTTCGTCGTCTTTTTCTGTGATCGGGGATTATGAGAGTTACTGGGGAAGGACCACATACCCCGAGATAGGAGGATGCTACTTCGCAACGAGGCTCGCGGTTGCTGAGTTCCTAAAGACAATAAGGAGGCAAGCCACAGTAGTTGTTATCAGGGAGATAATGCCAGAGTTCCCCCTCCCGCTAGGGGTCTGGTTCGTTAGGGAGAATGTAAGATCAATGCTAAAGACCAAGCCTGCGGTCTTTGAGGGGCTCAGGTCAGCCCTCCTGCACATCAAGAAATTCATGGTTGTCCCTCCCATGAATTGGGTCGAGAAGAGCCGCATACTCAAGGACTCTATTCTCCAAAGGCGAATTGATGAATACCTGAAAAGGGTCGATTTGCTTTGATAGAGTCGCGCCCTTGCAAGACAGCACTTTCAAGGAGTACCTTACCTGGGCTGGCTTATTCATTCAACCCGTATTGGGGTTGTGGGCATGGCTGCCTTTATTGTTACGTGCCAGACGTTATGAGAAATGTTATGCCCAGTCTGAGATGGGGGCGGGACGTCTTTGTTAAAGAAAACGTTCTCGAGATATTGAGGCGGGAGGTCAGGAGAAAGCCCAAAGGAGTGGTCGGGGTGAGTACAGCCACAGATCCCTACCAGCCGGCTGAGAAGGGTCTAGAGGTGACAAGGAGGGCGCTGACAATTCTGATTGAGGCAGGTTTTCCTGTGTCCATACAGACAAAGTCGCCCTTGGTAGTTCGGGACATTGACTTAATAAGGGGCAAAAAGATCGATGTTGGGTTCACAATCACATCCACCGATAAAGAGTTCCAGAGAAAGTTTGAGCCAGGGGCTCCGCCTCCGGAAGAGAGAATTTCGGCTCTGGAGACGGTCTCTTCGCTTGGGATAATCACATGGATCTTTTATGGACCAATTATACCCGGGTACAACGACGCCCCAGATGAGATGGAACGCATCGTCCGCCTTGGAGCAAAGACAAAGAGCAAGATAATATACGACCGCTTAAACATCAAACCAACAGTCATTCAGCGATTGAAGACGATTATGGGAGAAGACGAATTCAACCGCAGGCACTCACTGCGTGAACAGTTCGCCCGGCTTGAGGCGCTCTGCAAGCAACATGGCGTGCGTTGCGAGTTCGCATTTCCCTAATATTTAGAAAATTAATCATGTATTGAATTAATTAAATTGAGTGGCTCCACCCCAACCTTTAAGTTCAAAGTGCCTAAAAATTGATTAATGAATACTGAGGCAGACTAAAAGGAATAGAGATTAGGGAATAGGAGCATGAGTGCAAGAAAAAGAACATCCAGGTTCAAAGAGTAGGTGAATTTGATGGACGCATTAGAGGCTATAATCACAAGGCGGTCGGTTAGGTCCTATATGCCGGATCCAGTCCCTAGGGAGGTCTTGGAGCGGATTTTGGAGGCGGGAAGGCTGGCCCCATCGGCAATGAACCTACAACCTTGGCATTTTATTGTTGTTACCGATAAGGAAAAGAGGAGGGCTCTCTCAGCCGGAAGATTTGCAAGATTCCTTGCGGAGGTTCCTGTCGTAATAGTGGGGTGTGGAAACGAGCACCTATCGCCTAAATGGTACGCGATAGATACTGCCATTGCGCTCCAGAATATGGTCATCGCGGCAACGAATGAAGGCCTAGGGTCATGCTGGGTGGGCAGTTTTGACGAGATGGAAGTGAAGGAGTTGTTGAAGATCCCTGAGGGATACCGCGTCGTAGCGATGCTGGCGTTAGGGTATCCGCGCAAGGACATAGATCTTATGGGAAGATTGGTCAAAATTGTGAGGGCAAAGAAGAGGCTCGATGAGATAGTAAGTGCTGAGGAGTTTAACGTTCCCTTCGAGAGAATGAAGGACTCGCCTCAGCAACCTTAAAAACTTGGGTGCGAGCTAAATCATGGTATGCAAGGCCTCCCCCAAGGGTCTCTACAAAGGGAAGTCAAAATAGTAGCGATCCTGACAACAACTTCTGCATCATTCCTGACGCCTTTTATATCCTCTGCCACAAACATTGCGTTGCCGAACATAGGGCTTGAGCTAGGTCTTGACACAGTGATGCTGGGATGGGTTCAAACCTCCTTTCTTCTCACCACAGCAATCTTCCTTTTACCCTTGGGTAAAGTTGCGGACATTGTGGGTAGAAAGAGGGTCTTTCTTCTGGGGCTGGTTGTGTACACCGCCTCATCATTCCTTGCATCTGTCGCAAACTCCGCCACAATATTGATCACTTCTAGGATCTTTCAGGGCATAGGAGGAGCGATGCTTGCCGCGACCTCCGTGGCAATATTGAGCTCAGTTTTCCCGCCGCAGGACAGGGGAAAGGTTCTGGGAATAAACGTTGCCTCAGTATACACCTCTATAGCATTGGGCCCTTTTATCGGGGGGATTTTGACACAACAGTTTGGGTGGAGAAGCATATTTTCCGTGAATGTGCTCGTGGGCCTCCTCACATTACTGCTGTCACTGCGCCTCAGGCAAGAGTGGAGGGGCACCCCGGGCGAGCGATTCGACATCCTTGGATCTTTGCTTTATGGAACCTCGCTGGCGGCAATCATGTGGGGGGCGCTATCGGTCTCGTCCTACGGCGGCGGGNTTTATAGCCCACCTATCTATGCTCTTTTGATGGGCGTTTTAATTATGGTTTGCCTTGTGGTCTGGGAGGGGCGAACCGAGTGCCCCGTGCTAGATGTCCGACTTTTTTTAAATAACCTGAAGTTTTCGCTCTCCAATCTATCTGCCCTAATAAACTACGCAGCGACCTATGCACTCTCGTTTCTCCTCAGCCTGTATCTTCAGGTCATCAAGGGGTTCACCCCTCAGGTTGCCGGGACAATATTGATGGTGCAGCCTGTGGTGCAAGCCTTGCTCTCGCCATTGGCGGGCTGGTTGTCNGACAGGATTGATCCAAGCAAGGTAGCTTCGGTGGGGATAGCTCTGAATGCCATCGGTCTATTTGTCCTCTCGACAATAAATGTTGAGACAGAAATTCTTTCCATAGTCGTGATCCTAATTCTGATGGGGATTGGTTTTGCTCTGTTCAGCTCTCCAAACACAAACGCGATAATGTCCTCTGTTGGAAGGGAATTGTTTGGNGTAGCCTCAGCCACACTTTCAACTATGAGAACATTGGGGCAGACATTCAGCATAGCATTGGCTACCCTTGTACTTTCTGTCTTTGTGGGATCAGAGATCCTAAAGCCTCGCAGTTTGGGCGATTTTGTTGCGGGAATACATGTTGCCTTCCTGATTTTTGGGGTGTTGTGCGCCCTCGGAGTTTTCACCTCTTTGNCGAGAGGCAAAAAGAAACTGGCTTAGAAATGCGCAGGGTTGATAATTGATGATTAATGATCGACGTAGCTGAAAATTGATGAGATAATCAATACCCAGATTTTTAAGCGTGCTCTTGAAGTGACCTCCTCCCCACCCTGCCGGATGGGGACTTCCCGCCGAGAGAGTTAAAGCGGACTCGGAGCATTTGGCTAAAATTAAGCCATATTGAAGGGGGAAACGCCTGAAACTGAAAATATAAAAACAGGCTCTCTGTTCTGATCATCTCGCTCTGGAGGGCTGATGCGGGGTGGTCGGATATGGATCCCTTGTTCACTCGGTTCTACATAGGCGTATTCGCCATATCCGTAGGCTTTGGCATAATGACCCCCCTCGTGCCTCTATTTGCAACTCTAAAGTTCTTGGCTAATGAGTTGGAGCTCGGCATCATAGGGACCCTTGTGGCCCTGCCTTATGTTTTTGCACCATTTATATTTGGCAGGATGTCCGATAGGATTGGACGGCGCCCACTCATTTTATCTGGCATACTGCTCTACCTTCTTACATCTTTCCTGTATGTGGTTTCGACAAGTTTAGAGCAAATCGCCATCCTCAGAATACTGGAGGGGATCTCCTTTTCCATGGTCTGGCCCTCTACAGAGGCTTTCGTTGGTGACATTTCGAGGTGTGTATCGCGAAATAGGGCTGTTGGACTTTACAGTGTTTCATGGAGCTCGGGATACATGCTAGGGTCCATGATCATGGGACTGATGGTCTATTTTATTGACCTCACCTACCTCTTCTTTTTGGTAGGGTTTATGATGGTAGCCGGGGTAGGCGCCTTCTTTTCCTTAAAAATAAGCAACTCAGACCCNGAAGAGATTTCAAGTGCCAGACCTTCTAGGTCCTTGATACTCGTAGTGTCTTACGTGATGTTAATTTGGGGCTTNTCCATCCTCTCCTTCTTCTCACTATTCCCCTCTTATGCAACAAAGAACGGGATCTCTCCATCCATGATAGGATATCTAATCGGCACAGTCGGGATGGTTAGGACGCTGGTCTTCTTTTTCTTTTCAAGGGCAATTTCATTTGTGGGGAGCGCCACGATGCCGGTCGGCATGGCGCTGCTGAGTTTGTCTATGTTCATATCATGGGCTAGTCCCTCAGAGATCGGTCTTTTCGCATCTGCTTCTATACTAGGCTTATCGCTCGGTCTTTTGTACTCCCATTCGCTCGTATTGATGCTCTCGCTTCCCTCCAGGGGGCTGTACGCGGGCATTTTCGAGTCTTCAATAGGTCTGGGAGAACTTTTGGGACCGATAATCATGGGGTACTTTGGCTTCGTGGTGTCGCCTTCCTTCCCGTATATATGCCTATCCTCACTGGGAGGTTTTTCTTCACTATTTGCCTTCTTATTCCTCACGCGAGGACAAAAGAAGCGCTTTTAGGTCTCTTAGCCTCAGCCCTTCCGGCGAACTTACTCTCCTGATCTCCTTTCCGTCCTTGTAGAGGACTGCTGTTGGTACTAGCTCTATACCAAAATCGTCCCAGCAGTCCTCATCGGATATATCGACTAATATTAAGCGAAAGTCAGGATTAGCCTGTTCTAGCTCTCTGATAAGGCTCCTGCAATACCCGCACCAGCTTGCGGTGAAGACTGCTATGAATTTGTTTCCGCCGCTCCCCACCTCGAGGAGCCTCTTAAAGGCAGCGCAGTCAACAGAATNCATTGTGCTCACTTCATGAGTTATGGGGGCTGGGTTTTAAGGTTTTGTTGGATCTCCTAATTAATTAAGGTTACTCGTAGATGTCTAGACTGACCGCACAGGAGAGGCACGGGTCATAGGACCTGACCATGTCCTCAAGTATGAATCTCAGCTTTTGGCTGCCTATAGGTTTGAACCTCTTGACAAGCTCTACAGCATCGTTCTCTATGCTCTTCGAGTTTATTGCGGTGGGTGTGTAAACTCGGTAGTCTTTTACCTTCCAGTCCTCAATCTCGCAGTAATGGCAGAGTGTACCGCGGGGAGCTTCGGCCACAAAAAATCCTGTACCCCTGTCCCTGTGCGCCTTGATGTCCTCAGGCTTTAGGTTTTCAGGGGGTATCTCTGCCAGTTCCCCACCCAGACTGATTAGTTCGTCCATGTAGTGCAGGACTTCGATGGCCTGCGCCTTTATGTTCAGGAAGGGGTTCAGACCCCATTCCACCTCCTCAGCNAACTCCCTGGCCCTGCTGCTAAGGTACCTCTTATTCAGCATTATCCTGGAGAGAGCCCCAACGGTGATCTCAGACTTCTTGAAATAGACGTGCTTGGAGGTTGAGTAATCCTTCGAGACTTCTTCGAGGCCCTCATAGTACTCTGATGGAGAAAGTGCAGAGCCATCCGAGAAGGCAACATTAGCCTCCTCTGCATAGATTGGGTATGATCCTGGTCTCTTCAGAGCTGCCAAAATCCGGTATCTCTCCAACTCAGGAAGTTCCAAGTTGAGCGCATACCTAACCAGCTGCTCAGCATCATTCGAGAGCATTGCCAGGTCGTGTATGGGGCGGAGTAACTCCTTACATTTTATTGCCTTCCCAAACCCGCCAACAATGACGTTGGGGACGTGGACTGATCTCCCTCCCCAAACCTCTATGAGCTCTGTCGCTTTGCTGAGGATGTTGGCGCCCATCCTGACGATGTTCATGTCTCTCATCCTGAGGGCGCTGATCAAGCCCTCCACCGGGGGTATTGAAAGGAAGAGCAGGTGTATTAGGTGGCTCCTGAGGTTGTTTGCCATGTAAAGTACGTTCCTGAGTTTTTTCACATCCTCTGAAATCTTCATACCGAGAGCTCTCTCTACAGCTTCTGCGGAACTTATAGAATGGACTGTGTAGCATAATCCGCATATCCTAGACGCGACCCTTGGGGCCAGTTCGACCGGCTTTCCCCTCATGTATTTTGTGAGAAATCTGGGTCCTTCCAAATTGTGGAACTCCGCCTCGATCCTTCCGCCGTGGCTCTTCACAACCAGCTGTCCGTGGCCCTCTATGAAGCGAAGNTCCCCGGTATCTATCAAGATGCTGTCGCTCACTCTTTGAGAACCTCCTTTATCTTCTTCCCCATGAACATCCGAAGCAAGGGTTTTGCGTCCTCAACCTTCAGCCCCTTATTCTCCAGTGTTTTGAAGTATGCCTTTAGGTCTGCCTCGATGTATGGTCCCCTGCAGGCCAGGCAGGGGGACCCAACTGAGGTGCAGGCGGCTTCGCATCCACCCATCGCAATAGGACCGAGGCAGATCTGCTTTTTATCTAGGAGGCATGCGTTACCTGCTAACTTGCACTGGTAGCAGACGCTGAAGTCTGGCTGGACGGGTTCAAGTCCGTTCACAAGCCTGAGAAGCCCGTCTATAAACTCGGCGGCATTCACCGGGCAACCGTTGAGCTCATAATCCAAAGCGATCACAGAAGAGAGGGGCTCAGCCTCCCTAACCTCCAACACTGAAAGGGCCTTCTTCCCTAATTTTACATTCCTTGAGGCGGTGTAGGCTATGTTTCCAGTGGATGCGCAAGTGCCTATGGCAACAACAAACCTAGAACTCTTTCTGATCTCCTGCAGATGCTCCCTGTCGAGGTTCGTGACCACTGCACCCTCCACGAATGCTATGTCCGCCTTTGGGAACTTGCTCCCTCCTACTGGCTCCCTCACCAGCTTGAAGTAGTCTATGTCGAAGTTGTTCCATAAACCCTCTATGTCAGGTCCCAGCTTAGTTATCAGTGTGGTCAGGCAACCTTCACAGGAGGTTAAGGAGTAAAATGCCAGTTTCATGTCACTCACCGACCTCCTCTAGGCTTATCTCACCAGCGCTGAAGACGGGGCCGTCCTTGCACACCAGAAAGCCCCCAGGGATCATACACCTGGCACACTTGCCTATCCCGCATTTCATGTGCCGCTCCATGGACAGGTAAACGTCTCTGCGGTCGAGTCCCTTACCGATCAGAGACTGCGCAACACTCACCATGACGGCTGGCGAGCCGCAGATCACAGCCAATGAGCCCTTTCCGAGGTTGATCGCGCCAAGGTGGTCGGTCACCCTGCCTTTAAGACCATTCCATTTTTCCGAGGGTTTACTCAGAGTAACTATGACATTTATCTTCTCAGCCCAGCCCCTCAACTCGTCGCGGTAAACCAAGTCTTCAACAAACCTTGCGCCGTAAAGAAGTGTGATATCCCCAAAATCTTTTCTGTTTTCGATTGTGTAGAGTATAAGAGAGCGGAGCGCTGCTATCCCGATCCCTGTTGCAACCAATACAAGGTCTCTTCCCTTGAAGTTCTCCACTGGGAACGGTCTTCCAAATGGCCCCCTTATCCCTACCGCGTCGCCAGGTCTCATGTAGTGGGCAGCATTGGTGACCAAGCCTCTCCTCATTATTGTCAATTCTATATGTTTTGAGTCACTCGGCGAGGAGGCTATGCAGAAAGGCGCCTCCCCAACACCGGGCAACAATAATTGAACGAACTGCCCCGGTAAAAAATTCGCCCTCCAGTTGATCAGCGAAATTTTGAGAGTTTTTGTTTCAAGGCTCTCATCCCTCACCGCGTTTACAATCGCAGGTCTGGGGAGGAATGGGTTGTACTCAATAGACATCAGGCGACCCTCCTTCCAAGGAAGGCTCTAAAGTCGATCCTTGAGGGGCAGAAGGCTATGCAGTTTCCGCAGCCCACGCAGCCTGACATTCCGTACATCTTCTCCGAGAATGGGAATTTGTGCTTCATTCGCCACCTGAAGCGGTCATTTTTCGTCTTCAAGAAGATCACGCCGCCGGCTATGCTGCTGTAACTCCTCCTTTGGCAAGACATTCTCACCCTAACCCTCTCTACATTGCTCGGGTCCATGAGGCTGAACCGGTCCTGTATATCGGAACAGTAACAAGTTGGGCAAACAACGGTGCAGGATGAGCAGAGCGTGCAACCCTCTAAGAGGGGTGCTGGATCTTTGGTCTCTATGGTCTCTTCGTCCTTGGCATCGATGAGATACTCCTCCTTCATCTTTGGTGAGGTTTCCTCGACCTCTTCAGTGCTTTCCTCCATCAGAAGACCGCTCCCAATTGGAGATCTTGCTTTCACAACGAAGCCGTCTCCTTCCTTCCTTATGGAGAGGTCCGCATACCCTTTTGGTACTTTGTCGCCGCCCACACTCTTGCAGANGCAGTATTCGTCCCCCTCAGCGCATTCGAGGACTGCAATAAATAGGCCCTCCCTCCTCGCCTTGTAGTACGGGTCAGCAGGATCAGAGAGCATTACTTTGTCGAGGTATCTTATCGAGTTTACCATGCATGGGTGGATCCCGAAGAACGCAAGCTTGCCTCTTGGGGGCGAGTATTCCGGAACTATGGTGATTGGGCATGGTCCCTCGACCGTGGGAAACCTTATCTTCAGACCGTACGATGTTATCGTTGCAGTGCTCTTGTATCTGAAGAGCCNNTCCTTGTCNGGAAGTAGAAAATCCTTTGGTGAATTTAGTGTCCTCACATAATCGGTCTCAAGCTTTGTTTCATCTTCAAGTGGCACTAATTTTACAACCCCGCCCTCTGAGGACGGACCCACAACTTCGAAGCCCCTTTTCCGTAGCTCCTGGATGAGGCCCAAGATCTCTTGCCAAGACAATTTAGCCAAGGATCCTCGTCTCGTGATGGAGATCGGAACGAAGCTAATATGTCTTTCTATTCACAAGTTAATGTTCAATTTTGGTGAGAATTCACTTTCAGCGCCTTTGGACTGGTTTTTCAAAATGTGAAGCAATACATTTTTAAATGCACATGACCTTTTTAATCATTCCGTTGGTGTACGCGTTGCTCAAAGTCATAGACACGACAATTAGGGACGGGCAACAGTCACTATTTGCCACGAGGGTAAAGATTGAAGACATATTACCAGTGTTGGAGAAGATGGACCAGGTAGGTTTTTATGGTCTCGAGGCCTGGGGTGGGGCCACTTTTGATGCGTGTATGAGGTATTTAAACGAAGATCCCTGGGACAGACTCCGGAGAATAAAGAGAGGGCTGAAGAGGACAAAGGTAGTCATGCTACTGAGGGGGAAAAACCTTGTTGGTTACAAACATTACCCTGATGAAGTTGTTGAAGAGTTCGTGAAAAAAGCATTCGAGAACGGCGTGGACGTTTTCAGAATATTTGATGCCTTGAATGACGTCAACAATCTGAGGAAGGCAGTTTCCTCTGCGAAGAGTGTGGGCGCAGAGGTTCACGGAGACGTGGTTTACACCATAAGCCCAATCCACACAGTTGACCACTTCATAGAGGTGGCAAAGAAGATAGCAGAGCTGGGAGTGGACGCCATCAGGATAAAGGACATGGCGGGGCTTCTGGCGCCGAGGGTAGCCTACGATATTGTGAGGGGCATAAGAAAGGAGACGGGTTTGCCTGTCGGGCTCCACTGCCACTACACTTGCGGCTTGGCGTCTCTGTCTTATATGAAGGGCATAGAGGCGGGCGCCGAGTTCATAGATACGGCGCTGTTTCCTTTTGCCTTTGGAGCGTCTCAGCCAGCCATAGAGACAATATACGAGGCGCTACGTGGTACTGGGCATCTGGCGCACCTGAACATCGAGCTGATAAACGAGTGTGCAGACTATTTTGAAAGTGTTAGAGAGAAATACAGAGGATACACTTCAGATGCCACAGAGAGGATCGACCCAAGGGCTTTGAGGCACCAGATACCCGGGGGAATGCTCTCCAACCTGGTGGTTCAGCTCAAGGAATACAACGCACTTTCAAAGTTGGAATTGGTTCTAAAGGAAGTCCCAATAGTCAGGAGAGACCTTGGATATCCGCCTCTGGTCACTCCTATGAGCCAGATTGTAGGAACGCAGGCTGTCATGAACGTGATAACAGGTGTAAGGTACGGGATGTTGATAAAGGAGCTGGAGAATTACGTAAGGGGTTTTTACGGCAGACCGCCGGGCGAGATCAGCAGAGAACTGATGGACAGGGTCAAGCCGGCGGACCCTCCGAAAGAGTTGTCTTTCAAAGACATCCCCGAGGATGTTAGGAACTTCTTCAAAAAAGAGGAGGACGCGCTAACTTACCTTCTCTTCCCCCAGATCGCCGTTCCATTCCTCAAAGGCGATCTCAAGACTTTAATGCCAAATGCGAAGGAAAATAGAAAGGACATTAAATGGTTCAGGGTGAAAATAGGCGACGAGGAGATAGAAGTCAAGATTGAGAGTGAGAGCTGAATCACAGGAGTATGAATATGCTAAACACTAAATACTTGGATTATTTATCAATCCTTAGTGGCAGGTGTTAAGTTTGGAGATGGACCTCTTAAGAAAGGTGAGCGAAGCTCCGGGCATATCGGGGTTTGAGTATGGCATAGCAGAGATCATCAAGAGAGAGCTTGAGGGTTGTGTAGATAAAATAGAGGAGGACGCATTTGGGAATCTGTATGCCCATAAGGGCAAAGGATCTAAAACAATAATGATAACGGCCCACACAGACGAAATTGGACTGATAGTGAAACATATTGACGAAAAAGGGTTTATCAGATTTGCAAAGGTCGGAGGAGTCCCAGATCACGTTCTCCTCGGGCAGAGGGTTCAAGTTCATGGAAGAAACAAGAGGCTAAGCGGCACAATAGGTTGCAAGGCAATACATGTGATGAAAGAAGACGAGAGGAAGCAATTGGTGACTTATGACAAAATGTTTGTGGATACCGGNGCCACCAAAGACCAATTGGTCAAGTACGGTGTGAGGGTCGGCACCCCAATAACTGTAGAGAGGGGAGTTACAGAGCTCGAGAACGGATTGATAGTTGGAAGGGCGATGGACGACAGGGCGGGCTGCTACATGCTCATGGAGGCTCTGAAGAAGGCAAACCCCGTAAACAGGATTGTGGCGGTATTTACGGTGCAGGAGGAGGTCGGGCTTAGGGGCGCAACTGTGAGTTCTTTTCTGGTGAGACCGGACTTAGGAGTCGCGATAGACACAACCATCGCAGGGGACCACCCTGAGATCGGGGAGAGCGAAGCCCCTGTTAAACTGGGGGCGGGTCCCGTTCTTGTTGTTGCGGACGGTAGGAGAGACTCATTAGGTGGAGGGCTTATAGCAAACCCTATGGTCGTGGGCTGGTTGACAGATTTGGCGGAGAGGCTAAACATAAGGTGCCAGTTTGAGGTGCTGGAGGGTGGGACCACGGACGCAACAGCGATACAACTTTCCAGGGAGGGTGTTCCATCTGGCTGCATAGCGATCCCAGCCAGGTACGTTCACAGCTTCAGCGAGGTCGTTTCCAAAAGCGACATTGAGTCCGGCGTAAGGCTACTGTCAGGGATCATGGAGAATCCGGTACCAATATAGAGTGTCGAAAATGCCGATAGAGCGCGAACTGTACTTCAACAGAGTTAATGAGGCGCATGAGAAGGGGAGGATAGGTGACGATATCCTAAGGAGTTTCTTCGAGAGGCTGCCTACACTTGAAAGGTCAATCTCCTCGATTGAGAGTGCTTTCGGTCTGGATTACCCACCGGTATCTTTCGACCCGAATCTCGTTATAGTGAAGTACCCCGACGGCTTCTCTCAAACGGTAATATACGCCTCAACCCAGATCCAAAGGTTGAATGAGAAATTTAGGATATGTGTGGAGGTGACGCTGCCATTCCTTCTCTTTGCCAGAGAGGATCTTCTAAGGGCATGTCTGGCACATGAATTCTTGCATTACATTTACATAACTATAACTCTGGGTAACAGATCCATTGAGGGGCTCTCGTCTGGAAAACCAATAACACCAGATCTTCAGCTAGCTTTAGATGAGACTCACACAGTAAAGGCTGAGGAATGGATCAAAGATAATGAGCTGCTCAGTCTGATTAAGAAGTATTTCACTCCGATGGTTTCAGACCCAGAATTGGAGGAGAAAATCAGAGAGAATTGGATAAAGAGGACGCTCCCTATAAAGGAGATGTCGGTAGACGATAGCATGCTGAGGATACCCGTCCTAGAGCTGGACAAAATCCCCCTTGACAAAAAAATAATAGAAATGTCAAAGGCAAAATCCCAGAGATCGAATTAATGTGAGGGGGATGCGGAGGCCCTGTTCTGAGTTTTGAGGAATTTTGCAATGTGAGTGATTTGCATTGTGCTTTAGGAGGCCCAGAACTTAACATTCACATATCCATATTTTTATACGCATATCCATATTTTTATACCCTGAATTATTTAACGTAGTTAGGTGCCCTTTATGGACTACATGGTGAGAGATATCGGGTTGGCAGAGAGAGGAAAAAATTTACTTAAATGGGCAGAGGATCACATGCCCGTATTAATGGAAATTAGAAGGCGGTTCTCCGTTGAAAAGCCCTTTGAAGGCATCAGGATTGGTGCGTGTCTCCATGTGACGAAGGAGACCGGTGTGTTGGTGAGGACTCTCAAAGCAGGTGGAGCCAGCGTTGCCCTCGCTGCGTCCAATCCCCTCTCAACACAGGATGAGGTCGCGGCGGCTCTGGCTGTTGAGGGGGTGAATGTCTACGCATGGAAAGGCGAGACAAAAGAGGAGTATTACAACTGTATTGCCTTGGTCCTGAAACATCAGCCTTCAATAACTATGGATGATGGTGCCGATCTGGTGACCGAGCTCCATTCGGGGAGGTGGAACCTGAAGGTAATAGGGGGCACGGAGGAGACCACAACCGGTGTTATGAGGCTCAAGGCTATGGCAGATCGGGGGATCCTTAAGTATCCCATAATAGCAGTCAACAACGCAGAAACAAAGTGGGATTTTGACAACGTTTATGGGACGGGCCAGAGCACTATCGACGGTATTATGAGGGCAACCAATGTGCTCCTGGCAGGAAAGAAATTCGTTATAGCAGGGTATGGACACTGTGGCAGGGGCCTCGCAGCCAGAGCGAGGGGCATGGGCGCTCATGTGGTGATCACAGAGGTCGACCCCATAAGGGCTTTAAAGGCGGTCATGGACGGGTTTGACGTCATGCCAATGGAGGAGGCTGCAAAAGTTGGGGATATCTTTGTGACCGCCACTGGGAACAAGAACGTCATAAGGAAGGAACATTTCGAGGTTATGAAGGACGGCGCGATCTTGGCTAATACTGGGCACTTCAATGTCGAGATAGACCTGAAGGGGTTAGAGGAGTTAAGGGTTGGTAAGTTAAAGATAAGGGACTCTGTCGAGGAGTACTCCATGAGAGATGGGAGAAAGCTGTACCTGCTGACAGAGGGGAGGCTCGTGAATCTTGCCGCCGCAGAGGGACACCCCAGCGAGGTGATGGATATGAGTTTCGCCAACCAGGCACTCTCGGTTGAGTACTGCTGAAGAATGCAGGGGGTATGAGGCCGGCAGTTTACGACGTGCCAAGGGAGATAGACGAGACAGTAGCGAGGCTAAAACTCAAAATGATGGGTATCAGAATAGACAAAATGACCGATGAACAGTTGAGCTATATAAGAGGATGGTGGGAGGGGACAGAGTGATGGACATGAAAGAGGCGGCAGAGAAGATCTACAGGTATGTCAAACCCAAGTCCAGGGTGGTTGGTATAAAGTTTTTGAAAACTAGGGCAGAAACAGAGGGAATGCTTAAGGCTATGAGGAGGCCGAGAAAGAGGCTGACCATCTGTCAGATAATAAATACTGCAAGGCTTTATGGGTGGACCTGGACGGTATTCTCGGAGGACGCCGAGTGTGTGCTTGGATGTTCGGTCCTTGGGCTGAGAGAGCTTGATGAAAGTTTTCAGAGTGGGGAGATCTTCACAAAGCTCGGATATGTTAAGGATAGGGAAGTTGCGAAGAAGTTTGCGGATTCTGTGCCTAAAATCAAGGAGAGAAGAGAGGGGTTTGTGGTCGGACCTCTGGAGGGGCTCGAGGTTGAGCCTGACCTGATAATCATATACGGCAACGGCGCTCAGATGATGAGGCTCATAAACGGGGCGGTCTATGCGACTGGTGAGAGGCTCACCTTCGGTGCCATAGGCGATATAGGTATATGTGGAGATGGCATTGCCGAGGCTTACAACACCCAGAAGCCACAGTTGGTCGTTGCTTGTTACGGGGAGAGGAGGTTCGGGCACACTTCGGACGACGAGATAGCCATGGTCATACCATTCAGACACTTAGAAAAAGTTGTGGAGGGGTTGGAGAAGACGCACAACGCAGGGGTCAGGTACCCGATCCCCATAGCCGCAACCATTGCAGAATTGGAAATGCCGGAAGTCCTGAGGGTCCAGCCTAAGGAGAAAGGGCAGCCCTNACCATAGCCTTGAGGTTTCTTGTGGGTGTGCGTGGTGCTATCCCGCAACTCGGTGCCAGGATGTCAACCCCTGAAGCTATCGCCTGCTTTGAGGCCTTAAAGACCTCCTCCTCGGTGCCTGTCAAGAGAACGCCTGCAGATGGGATGTTCCCAACAATTGCAACACTTCTGTCCTTGAGGATGGATTTTGCGGTTGACAAGTCAACCTTCTCCTCTATGCTCAGAGCAGAGAAACCACAGTCAGCCATATGGTTCAGAATGGGCGTGGCGTTCCCACATATGTGCAGGATTGACTTTCCCGCCACGCTTGCGACGTTTTTGAGGGGATTTTTGGAGAACTTCTCGAACATCCTCGGGCTCAGAACAGAAGGCGATGCGGTGGGGTCAGCGGGAGCGACTATATCCGCGCCCTCCTTCACGAGGGCTTTAGTGTAAATTATGCAAGCCTCCTCTGCAGCAGCCATGTATTTCATGACTTCGTCTGGTTTTTTGATCATCATTAGGCAGAGGCGCTCCACACCGAGAAGGTGACCTGCCAATGTGGTGGGACCTTCAAATCCCACGATGAGGGGGACGTTGAACTTCATCTCTTTAATCTTGCGCATGGCTTCGAAGATTGTCTGGACCCTTCCGCTTTCCAGGATCTTTTCAGCAGTAGGGGTCTTGCCTTGGTCGTAGAGGGTTTTTGCGATCGCGGGCTGGCGATCGTTCCTGCCCCGATCTATTATACACCCCATCGATTCGGCCAAGACCGTGAGGCAGAAGGGTATACGGACACCCTCGAGACCAGCCACGGTGTGAGCGGCAGAAGCCAATTTTGCCATGAGATCTGGATCAAAGCTTGCATCAGGCCAATAAGCCCCCGAGACCTCCATCAGTTCACAAGTTCCAGTCTGGGTCGCCGAAAGGACGGAGGGACGGTCGACGCTTTCGCGATTCAAAATTCTGAATGTGC
The DNA here is from genome assembly GCA_004347955.1 of Thermoproteota archaeon. Classification (GTDB taxonomy): domain Archaea; phylum Thermoproteota; class Methanomethylicia; order Methanomethylicales; family Methanomethylicaceae; genus WYZ-LMO10. The sequence goes on from QNVH01000017.1 coordinate 17,821, forward strand.
GTTCTTTTGGTGTCATATTTCTCACCA
>QNVH01000018.1 GCA_004347955.1 Thermoproteota archaeon
GGGGGGTCTTAAAATTGCCACGCACAAGGGGCATCTCGCAATACCTTTCAAGCTCCATGAGCACGCTGAGAAATTCAAAGGCTGGCAGGTTAAGGGCTCAAGAATAATANTGCTTGGTGATGAATACTACCTTCATGTAACGTTCAGGAAGGGTGTCGAGGAAAGGGAATACGAGGGGCTCTTAGGAATAGATGTAAATGAAAAGAGCATAGATTTAGCGATAATTAAGCCCGATAAGGCTAGGTTTGTAAAGATAGACATAAGTGAGGCGAAACACATCAGAGACAGATACTTCGAGAAGAGGCGGAACATTCAGAGAAAGACAGGGGAAAAAGTAAAAGCTGGACTGCTGGCTAAATACTCTAAAAGAGAGGGCATGCGTATAGATGTTATCCTTCACAAGGCAAGCAAGACAATAGCTAAAATAGTGGCTGAAGAGAAAATTAAGCCTATAATGGAGAACTTGATGAACATGAGGGAAAAGATGAAATACGGCAGGAGGATGAATAGGAGGCTCCACAGCATGCCCTTCAGGAAAATACAGTCTTACATCTCCTATAAGTCGATTGAGAAAGGTTATAAACCTGTATATATTGATGCCAGAAACACCTCTAGGAAGTGCCCGATATGTGGCGAATTGAACAAGCCGAATGGGCACATCTACAAATGTAGGAGATGCGGCTTCCAAGCGGATAGGCATCTTGTAGCCGCCTGGAATATAGCCATGAAACTCCCAATGTGCCGTCCTTTACCGTTGGCGGCGAAAGCCATCAATGAAGCCTTAAAGGCTGAGGTGGAACGGANAGTAATAAAATGTTAACTATCCGACAACGGTCTATCCTCGCTGAGGAGATCAGCCCCCCACCGGTGGTCGCCAGGCCGAAGATGTAGTTAGTCCCATGAGTGTATATGTCCTCACACGTGATTATGATTACGACTCCGCCTCTTGCGCTGACCAGCCTGAGACCTTCCTCAAGGATCTCGTCTGCGAGGTACTGCCTCCCCTTAATGCCGGCTCTGAATGGCACCGATCCAAGGTCTATCTCGTCCCTTGCAACCTCAACCTCCAAATAACCATAGAACTTTTTTCTGTAAACCTCCTTAGCAAACTCTATTAACTGATCTGAAACCCCCTCCGTCCGGATCAACTTCAGAATTTTTTCCATCAATCTCCCCTCGTTTTTGTGAACTTGGCTATGAAATATCCCGGCATATCCAAACGATCCGGACTGAACCGCTGCACCCGTCCCAGCCCCTCCCCGAACCCGCCCTCCCCCACCCTAATAATCTGATCCTCAAGCTCCAGCCCGAGCTCGTCCATTGAGAACCTAACAATAGCCTCATTCTCCTCTAGTGTCAGCGTGCACGTTGAGTAAACTATCACCCCTCCCCTCTTGACAATCCTGCTCGCGGCCCTCATGAAGTGCTTCTGGTATTCGGCGCAACCCCCCACCCTCCTGTAAGTCGTTTCTTCGTAGAGCTTGGGTCTGACCCCCAGCGCAGAGCAGGGAGGGTCGACAATAACCCTGTCTGCCTTTAAAGTCGGAAAATCCTTATCGATGTACCTTGAGTCGTGGCACATAGGTACCACACACTTAATCCCGAGTCGCGCCATGTCCGCCAAGAGCCCCGCCATCCTCCCCTCAGAGTGATCAAAGGCATAAACCCTCCCCTCATTCTCAATCAGCTGAGCGATGTGCAAGGTCTTCCCGCCGGGGGCTGCGCACATGTCCACTATCGTCTCTCCCCTACCCGGCTCCAGAACCTTGGATGCTATCATCGCCGGAATGCTCTGCTCCCTGATGAGTCCAGAACCGTACAACTCGCTGTCTCTGAGCGGGGGCAGCCTGTATATCGANTCCTTTGTGTCCACAGCCACCCCCCTCCTTTTGAGGTCGTCAGTCTTGGGCGGCATCATCGCTATCCCCTTACCTACAAGATGCCCCTTAGGATCCTCCACAGAGACCACTTCGCCAACCCTATACTTCTCTGTCTTTAGAACACCGGGCGCATACAGCCTGCTACCCAACATCACACTCTCCGCAGCGCCCTTCCTGGCGACCACAATCTTTCCAGACCTCTCCAACTGGTACGGTCCATTTACCTTTACAAGTACCGCCTCTTCAATTAGGGGAGACGGCCTGCACTCCGCGCCCATCTCCTGTAGGGCTAAAATCACCCTATCCACATCGGCCCTCAGCGTATTCACTCTCAAAGCGTACTCTTTAGGAGGTTTTCCAAGTGCCTGCATGACCCCTTCCAGTCTACTCCCGTACGCCTGGAATAGTGCCTGCAGTAGCCTCTCCTCGTAGCCGAGTATGTTATGCGTTGCAGGTGAGATCCCACTCATCGTACGAGATCCTCTTGGTGTCCCCACTTTAGTCGTGAAGCAGTTGATCTTAAACCTACCGATGGGGTTATTTTAAACTCATGTAGTTATTAGTAATTGAGTGTGTGACCTCCATGCCTATCGGTATCCTTGCAAAGAAAGATGACCCAGTCAGCCTGGAGTCCCTCATAAAAATGGTAAAGGATGGCGTAAGGGGGAAGAACTGCGGATCCATTGTGACCTTCACCGGGGTAGTCCGTGGCAGGACGCCCGATGGCAAGAAAGTGGAGAAGCTTGAGTATGAAGTCTTTGAAGAGGCTGCAAGGAAAGCCCTCAATGATATGTCCAAAGCGATCTCATTCATAAGTGGCGTGCTTGATGTAGCCATCTGCCATAGGTACGGGACCTTTACGCCGGGCGAGGAAGTCCTCTACATTGTGATAGCCACTGAGCGGAGCGAAGCAGCCTTGGAAACCCTTAGGCTGGCTGTGAATAGGGTCAAGCACGAGATACCTATATGGAAGAAGGAGCACACCGCAGAGGGCAGCTACTGGGTCGACATCTCGTGAATTAATTTTTGAATTTGGCGTCTTCCACTTTTCGCTTTTTAGCTTGAACAACCGCTGCCCTCTCCAACCTCCCAAACACTGGTCAAGCAACGTGCACGATTCCACGTGAAGACCATTTCATGAAACCATTTATTCCTCGCCACCCATAGAAAACTTGGGTAAGTATGGGCGAATGCCTCATCTGCCACACCAGATCCCCAAAGATCTCTGGCTCACTTGGTGTTTGCCTCGACTGCATAAGAAACCGCCCGTCTGAGGCATTGACCATAACATCAAGGGTGCACGGGGATACAAGGCGCAGGTTCGGTCTGCCTCCCTGCCCTCCAAGGGACCCTGACGGACTAGAATGCAAAATCTGCGCGAACAGCTGCTCGCTCGGCGTAGGAAGGACGGGCTTCTGCGGGCTTGTCAAGAACATCGATGGGCGCCTCGTCCGCTTTGGCGGCACCCCGGATAAGGGGATACTGGAATGGTACTATGACCCTCTCCCAACCAACTGTGTGGCTTCTTGGTTCTGCCCGGGCTGCACCGGCAGGGGTCACCCTGAGTTCGCCTACACCTCTGGTCCAGAGTACGGCTACCTTAACCTCGCGGTATTTTACGGTTCGTGCAGCTTTGATTGCCTTTACTGCCAGAACTGGCACTACCGATCCCTGTCAGCAAAGCGGTCTCCATCTGTGAGCGCAGAGGAGCTCGCCCTTAAGTCGATGGAAAGAAAAGTCTCATGCATATGCTACTTCGGTGGCGACCCATCAACGCAGATGCCCCATAGCCTCGAGACCAGCAGGATCGCCTACGAGTCCTCGAAAAAATCTGGTAGGATTATCAGGCTTTGCTGGGAGACGAACGGAAACTTCTCCCGCGAGATGGCAATGGCTGCGGGCGAATACGCGCTGAAAAGCGGGGGGAACATAAAGTTTGATATCAAAGCATGGGACGAAAACTTGAACATCGCCCTATGCGGAGTCTCCAACAGGGCAACTCTCGACAATTTCAGATCCTTGGGCTCATTATACCGGAAGCGACCTGAGCCGCCGGTCCTCTCCGCGAGCACCCTTCTCGTCCCTGGCTACATCGACGCTGAGGAGGTGGAGAGGATAGCGGAGTTCATAAGCTCCATCGACCGAAGTGTGCCCTACACCCTACTTGCCTTCTATGGCTGTTATGTCATGGGCGACCTTCCAACCACGAGCTGGTCCTTGGCTCTAGAATGCAAGGAAGCCGCCCTCAAACACTTGGACAATGTGACAATAGGGAACCTTCACCTTCTATCGTAAGGAAGCCCGCTGACCTTCAGCCGTGGGTAGCCGGTCCACTCTAATTGTCTTTAGCCATTCTTAGATGCACATTGGTTGTTCAGGCAATCCTATCTAGCTCTCGGCGCTCAAGTTGAATGCTATCTCAGATATCCCGATGCCATACTCTGCGATCCTCTTTATGCTGTCGGCGATTATGGCTAGCGCACCCATACAGACCTCAGGAGTATCTTTGCCAATTCTTTCAACGATTTCTTCGCTGTTCTTAACCACCGCCCTCGCCTCATGGATGGTCTTGTTCGCCTCATTTATGTTCTTGCCACCAATTGAGTTTATAGATCTAACAAAGACGCTCCCGCTCCTCTCCAGCTCCTCCCTGATTGCAGACAGGACCTTTCCATCAAGAATATCAATCAACTCCAATAGCTTGGTAGCTATTTTGCACACGTGGTCCGCAACCCTTTCCACATGTCTGAATATCAGCCTATATTCTAGTAACTCCCTGCCTTTCCTTATGTCATAGTCTATTGGGGAGCCTGCCTCCTCCATTATACTTGCGAGCCATCTGCTTCCCATGAAATAGAGCTTGTCCACGTCGTCATCCCTTTCAATAACATCCAAAAGTATATCTCTGTTCTTAGAGATCAACGCTTTACAGATATCCATTATCATGCTGTGGGTCAGGTCAGTCATCCTCAGTAGTATTTTGTTCAGTGGAAATTCGTATGGGCGCAAAATGATCTGGACAGTTATGCCATTTGTGGACTCTTCTATGATCTCTGCCCCTGCCATCTTGTACTTTACAGTCCTTCTCAACTTCTCCCTTCCCTCCAAATTCAGCTCCACCGCAGAGAGATCTATCCTGATGATGTCGTATCCCGCAATGTATGCCGCAAGGACCCTTCTTATGAGGAAGCCAGCGTCCTCCTCTTTCGACTTTATGGTGATCTCCTTCTCCCTTCTCTTTGCAGAGGAGAGTGTTGAGATTCGGATGTTTCCATCGTCCAAAATTTGTAAATCAACCTCTGATTTGGGTCCCAAACCCCTCGCAATAACCCATTCTTTTGGCAGAGCCACCGTGAATGTGGAAGCCCCAACCTTCTGTAGCCTCCTAATGACCATACAATCCCCCACAATTTACTATATACTTATGGTACATAAATATATACTATATTGAAATAATATATATCTGTTTCTAGGCAACACGACTTTAGGTGCGATCTATGGGAACAGGAATCTCCCGCATCTCCTTGTCCGTAATGGCTCTGGCTGCAGTTGTTATCATTGGTGCCGGGGTCTACCTCGCGAGCCAGCCTCAAAGCACCCCGGTCTCTGTTGTAGCCGGCGGGGCATCGTTTCCCTACCCAATAATAACAAAATGGATCTCAGAGTACAACAAGTTGTACCCCCACATACAGATATCCTACCAGTCAGTGGGAAGCGGCGCAGGGCAGAACAACCTATTCTCAAAGACCTTTGACTTTGCAGGGTCAGATGCGCCGCTGAGGGACGACCAGCTGGAGAAATACAATGTCATCCACATCCCTGAGACCATGGGCGGCGTCGTAGTGTCGTATAACATTCCAGGTATTGGAAGTGGATTAAAACTCACGCCAGATGTTATAGCAAAAATATTCCAAGGCAACATCACAGTCTGGAACGATCCAGAGATATCCTCGCTCAACCCCAATCTAAAATTGCCCGACAAAGGAATCGTAGTCGTTAGGAGGTCTGATTCAAGCGGAACAACTTACGTCTTCACCTCATACCTCAAGGACGCTTCTCCTTTATGGAAATTGGGCGCTGGCACCAGCGTCAACTGGCCGGTTGGTCTAGCCGCGCCACAAAACAGCGGGGTGGCGAGCGTCATAACACAGACTCCTTACTCCGTTGGTTACCTAGAGTTCTTCTACGCGCACAACAACTCCATACCCTATGCTGCTATACTCAACAAGGAAGGTCAATTTGTAATGCCATCTCTGGAGACTATATCCAATGCTGCAAGGGCTGGCGCCTCCCTACTCAGCAAGGACGTTAGGGCGTCCATAGTGAACCTCCCAGGCAAGGACGTCTACCCCATATCTGCCTTCACGTATCTTCTGATATACAAGGACCTGTCATACATGGACTCAAACAAAGCCAAGGCAGTTGTGAACTTCATCTGGTGGGTCATACACGACGGTCAAAACTACTCGGAAGCTTTGCTTTATCCAAAGTTGCCCACCGAGGTCGTGAAGATAGGCGAAGACCTGCTGAAGCAGGTCACTTATCAAGGCAAACCAATCCTGTGAAGTGCGGTTTATGGGGCAAAAAATTCCCTCTTTTTTAGACTCTGCGGTCAAGTATGGGTGCTCTTGCCGCCTCCATATCTGTTGTGGGAATATTCTTCTTTCTCTTTTTAACCCTGTTCAGCAACTCGATCCCGTCCATCACCCTTAATGGTATTGATCTGCTGCTGGGGAGGGTCTGGAACCCAAATGGTGGTGCATTTGGTGGGCTCCCTGCAATATTGGGGACGCTTTTCTCGTCCTTATTCTCCCTCGGCTTGGCCCTGCCCCTGAGCATGTCCATATCAATATACTATACTGAATACGCGCCCAACCAGGATCCGCTCCATAATTTCCACTGTTATGGATCTCCTGGCGGCTATACCGAGCGTCATCTATGGCATCTGGGGTTTGTGGACCATATCTCCGCTTCTGAAGACCAACTTTGAGGAACCGATTGCCGCAACAATTGGCTTCATACCGATATTCTCTGGACCTGCCTACGGCCTCAGCATATTTTTGGCTTCTCTTGTCCTGACAATAATGATAACCCCAATAATCTCCTCCCTGAGTATCGAAATATTTTCAAGGACGCCGATGCACCTCAGGGAGGGCATGTTTGCCCTGGGCGCAACCAGATGGGAGGTTTGTAGGAAGGTTGTTATCCCGTTCGCAAAGAGGGGGGTCATTGCCGCCGCGATCCTAGGGCTCGGGAGGGCGCTTGGGGAGACCATGGCCGTCACCATGGTTATAGGCAACAGCTACATATGGCCTTTCAGCTCCGTCTCAATCTTCTCTCCTGCCCACACCATAACGAGCAAGGTGGCGAGCGAGTTCCCCGAGAGCGTCTCCAACGCCATTCAATTCTCCTCACTAACCGAACTTGCCTTGGTCCTCCTCGTCATATCGCTCTCGATAAACCTTGGGGCGGATTTGTTGCTCAAGCGGGTGAAGGGGGGTGGCTAGCTGTGGACTCTAGGAAAGCAAGGAGCTCTTGGTCAGGGCAGTGACCACATTTGTCAGTTTATCCGTCGCAATACCCTTGCTCTGGATAGTGGCAGACGTTGTAATCAAGGGTCTGCCCGCCATAAACTTTGAGTTCTTCACATCCCTGCCCGCCCCCTTTGGTGAAACCGGCGGAGGGGTTGCTAATGCGGTGCTGGGAACTCTAGTAATAAACGCCATGTCCAGCCTCATTGGCATACCATTAGGCGTGCTCACTGGAATTTACCAGTCAGAGTATTCCGGCGAAAGAGGATCTACTCACTCATAAGGACCTCAATAGACTCTCTCGCAGGCGTCCCGTCCATCATATTGGGTCTATTTGCCTTTACGATCATCGTCATGAGGGTAGGTCACTACACCGCGCTGGCCGCGGCTTTTGCTCTCGCCCTGATAATGATCCCCCCAGTCTCAAAAGCCACTGAGGAGGGGATGAGGTCTGTCCCAATAGAAATTCGGGAGGCTGCGATCGCACTCGGCCTGCCAAAATGGGTCATAACTTTAAAAGTGGTATTTTCCATAGCCAAGGGTAGTGTAATAACCGGGAGCCTTCTATCATTTGCCAGGATAAGCGGCGAGACCGCCCCGCTCCTATTCACATCTCTCTTCAGCTACTACTGGCCTGCTGGCATAAACGAGCCAATGGCTAGCCTCCAGGTCCTGATCTACAATTACGCGATGAGCGGCTTCGGAGAGTGGGTGACTAAGGCATGGGGCGCCTCATTGCTCCTCCTCCTAATTGTCCTCATGATAAACACCTTGGTTAGGGCTGTATCAAAGAACAAAGGAGGATATTGAATGTACCATAAACTTGAGGTCAAAAATTTGAGCGCATGGTTCAACGAGAAACAAGTCCTGAAGGACGTATCCATCAGCTTNNCAAGCAACAACGTGACAGCCATAATTGGTCCGTCCGGCTGTGGAAAGACCACCTTCATACGCTGTCTGAACAGGATGCATGAGTTGGTCCCTGGCGCAAGGGTGCAGGGGAAGGTCTTATTGGACGGGCGCGACGTATACAGAGACATGGACGCGATGGAGGTGAGGCGGAAAGTCGGCATGGTCTTCCAGAAACCTAACCCCTTCCCAAACATGTCCATATTCGAAAACGTCGTGGCCGGCCTCAAACTGCTCGGCGTGAGAGACAAGAAAGTCCTCTCAGAGAGGGTCGAGAGCAAGTTAAAGGAAGTGGGGCTCTGGGAGGAGGTAAAGGACGATCTCAGAAAGTCAGGCGCAATGCTCTCGGGGGGTCAGCAACAGAGGCTTTGCATCGCGAGAGCCCTTGCTGTAGATCCTGAGGTCCTGCTCATGGATGAACCCACATCGTCACTCGACCCGGCTTCCACAGCCAAAATCGAGTCCCTCATCAGGGAGTTGAAGGAGAAGACGACAATCGTAATAATAACACACAATGTGCAGCAGGCTGCCAGGATCTCCGACTTTACGGGCTTTCTGTACCTGGGCTCACTCGTGGAATTCGGGGAGACGAAGAAAATCTTCGAATCGCCAAAGAACCCGCTTACCGAGAGGTACGTGACAGGGAGGTTTGGATGATGATAGTGCAAGAGTATTTAGAAAAAATAAACGCACTCTTAATAGAAATGAACGAAGTGATTCTCACATTAGGGGATTATGTAGAGGACGTCTTGAGGGATAAGAGAGGCGGTCTTCTGCCGCTGACCACCGAGCTCTGCAGGGCGGCACAAATGAAAGAGGAAAAAGTCCAAGAGACCTGCATCGAGTCCCTCATAAGGTTGCAGCCCTTCGCAGGGGACCTGCGGACTATAGCAACCTCCATGAAGGTCGCATACCACCTTTCAAGGATCTGCAGGTACCTCAGAAATATCACCGAGGTCGCAGAAGAGTTCTCTCTGGCGGACTGTGAGACAGGCAGAACCCTCTCACTCTATAGAGAAGCGGAGGAGATGGTTCAAGTCGCCTTAAGGTCTTACCTTCAGAGAGACCTCAAGACAGCAAGGGACCTTATAAAAGCAGACGAGTCTATCGACCAGAAATACCGAGAAATTCTCAGGGACCTAGCCACTGGAAGGCACAGTGGGGCCTGCATACTCTTCAACGGCCTGGCTGCTAGGATAATAGAGCGGATGGCAGACCATGCCTGCTACCTTGCCAACGAGACCATCTACATGGTCACCGGGGAGAGGAGGATCATCGATTAGTTCATGAGGAAATGCTCTTGGGCTGCCCAGCTGAGTGAGTGAGCGCCGGGGAAGGGATTCGAACCCTTGCTCCCCAGAAGGGGAACCGGCTCGCCTGTCGTCTTCGAACTCAAGGCCGGCGCCTTAACCGCTCAGCCACCCCGGCTCTGGGAAATTATATTATCCAAATCTAAATCTTAATCTTTACCTTTTCCTATAGGTGACGAATGCGCTGCTTACTGGAGCCCGTCTGCCAGTCGGGGCAGATAAGCCTCTTCTGCCAAAGCTCATATCGGCATAAAGGTTGGGCAACTGTCGGTGGCGATCCTTCCCGCCCTCAGCTGCTCCCTCACCTCTCTCGCCAGCATGAAGAGCGACTGGTGCGTGGCGCCGTCGTAAAACCTGAGCCCCTGCAACCCCCTCTCCCTCAACCTCTCATTGACACCCTCTGGATCCATTGCCTCTGGGTCTGGTCCCTTCGTGCCGTACACAAAACCCCACACGGAGTCATATGCAGGGACCCATGTTTGGTAACCGCCCGCCCTGCCAAATACACTCTCAACGGTTCTGTAAATAGTTGCAAAACAGTATGTGCTGTAGTAGACCGATGTGGCTTGGGTGACAACGATCCCTCCATCCCTCAGTATCCTCGCCAACGATTCGTAGAACTCTCTAGTGTAGAGAAATTGCCCAGGCCCTTCCTCCAAGGGGTCCGTGACATCCATTATTACCACATCAAACCTTCCCCTGCATCCCTCTACAAACCTCCTGCCATCCCCTATAACTACCTCCGCCCTATCGTCATCGAAAGCCCCACCAGAGAGCTCTGGCATGAACCTCCTAGAAGACTTTATGACTTCCACATCTATGTCAACCATGACCGCCCTCTTAACTGTCGGGTGGCGGAGGACCTCCCTTAGGGTGCCCCCCTCCCCTCCTCCTATTATCAGAACATCCTCAGGTTTTTCGTGGGCAACCATCACGGGGTGGACCAGTGCCTCGTGGTAGAAGTACTCATCCCTCACAGTGGACTGTACCTTTCCGTCCAGGATCAACATCCGGCCGTACTCACAACTGTCCACTATGTCTATGTTCTGAACCCTGCTCTTCCTGCTGTAAACGATCCCCTTTATTCCATGCATATGGGCGCTGTGCGGCGTCTGGTACTCAACAAACCACTTCCATCCCAGGCTCAAGGATTATCCCCCATGAATAGCCCCCTCTTCAGCTCAACAACACTCATTGACCTTGGCTTCAGGAGATCTGCCAGCCTCTGAAAAGCCTTCATGGGGTCGGTGTTTGTGTTGCAGGTGAAGAGGTCTACAGCCGCGTAGCCCAGCTCCGGCCAAGTGTGTATCGACAGGTGCGACTCTGCTATGACCACAACTCCAGTGACGCCCTGGGGGCTGAACTTATGGAAGACCTTGCCAACGACCCTGACACCGGCGTCCTCTGCTCCTTTCTCCATGGCCCATTCTATCCCTTTTATGTCGTCAAGAGCCTTGGCGTCACACCCAAAGAGCTCGAAAACAAAGTGTCTCCCCACCTCTCGCATAAGCCCACCCCCAACTAAACCTAAAAACACACTCACATCATATAAATATATAATGTGTGGTCTTATTCCCAAAAAAAGGTCTCTGGCAGCCCTTCTAAAAAGGAGCCTCCTATTTTAGCCTCATCTCCACCAGATTTCCCGTTCTCAGGTCAATAACGCTGGAGATCGGGGCTTATTCAGCCGAAATCGGCAGGATCAGGCGTTAGAGCCCCCAACAAGCTCAGCAAGGTCAATGCCGTGAGCCCCTATTTGGTAGAGGTACATGGCCACAGAGTCTATTATTGCGGAGAGCCTGGGCTGCATGGCAAGCAGCAGCTCATTCACCGCTATGAGCCTCTCGGTGAGCTCCGCGTTCTTGAGGGCGACCTTATCCGCCAGCCTAGCGTCTCCCTTGAAGAGCGCCTGCGCCGCTTCCTCATGGACATTGTAGGCAGTCTTGCTCAGGGAGGAAAGGGCCTCCATTATCTCGTTTTGAGTCGTCTCGCCACTAAGCTTCTTGACACTGTTTGCGACCGCCTCGGAGTAGTCTGCTATAGTCTCGACATATTTCGCTGCCATCCTCAAGTCAAGGCACTCCGCGGGTCTAACGCCCAACCTGTCGGCTATGGTTGGGTTCCTTATGGCGAGCCTCAGCTGCCTCACCAGAAGGAAGTAGAGCCTGTCGACCTCCTCGTCCCTTTTGCTCACAGACTCAGCCAACTCCACGTCGCCGGTTAAGAGCGCAAGCTCCGCCTCCTTGTGCATGTTTGCAGCCAAGGAATAGGCCCTTCTGAGGGTGCTCTTGATAGGCATGGAGGTGGGCTGGAGCAGGCACTGTATGGTCATGCTGTTTGCCTCTTCCTCCACGATCTCGAGCCCTATCAGCTTGTGGATCGCCTCCTTCACTTCCTCTCTTATGGAGGGCACCATCCTCCTCCCCCCCAGGTCAATGACAATCGTGTCCACGCCCAGGAGGTACTGTGCCCTTATCTGCCTCTCTATCCCCGCAGGGTCCTTTATCACGGCTATGCTTCCCCTCTCAACGTCTGCGCCCGCCTCGGCGCTCAATAGGAGCGCCCCTCCCTCTCCCTCGGAGAGCCTGATTATCGAACCGGCGTCGAGCCCGTTTCTCCTCACCCAATCCTTCGGGAGCGATAGCAGGAAAGATCCCCCTTTGCTCCTTTGGAGCCTTCTATATTCCATAAAACATCCTCAAATCCAATATCTACGATTTATCCATTAAGGTTTTCCGAGATCTGGCGGCTCCTGAATGAAGCGCTCCTCCGGTCCAAAAATTAAACTGGTCTCGGAATGAGTTGTTTTTAGAGTTGCCCGAACCAAATGGCGCGGTCCCTCCCGCCCCCAAAGTTAAAAACGCGATCCAAACCGATAAGAGCTCCTTTTTCTAAATTTCCCTCGGGTGCTCTGCTTGGGGGAGTCCTTGAAGGCAGCATACAACGCTCTCTTGAACTCGGGGTACCAGCTCTCCCCGGGGGCCTTCCAGCTGCTGAAAGAATCCCAGAACCCCGAGTCCTTGGTCTCCTCCCTGCTGGAGCATCTGAAGTCACTCGAGAAGAAGCCACTGGTGATCGAGAGATCCCACCTGGAGCCACTCCTAAGTAGGGGTCTGCCTGTCAAGGCTCCTGCTGCAATCAAACAACCGCCGCTCCACTCCATCCAAATTATAAGCGGCTCGGAGGGCGGGTACATAGAGGGCACCATCCACGACTTCAGGCGTTACTTTATGGACCGCTTCAACCGCCTCAAGGAGATGCTGAAGTCAAGGGCGGACATGAGGGATGCCGTCACGCCCTCGTCTATGCCTGAAGTGAGCAAGCACACCAAAGTCAAGGTCATAGGGATGGTCTCCTCAAAGAAGGAGTTCAAGAACGGAGGCGCAGTCATAGAGCTTGAGGACGATGTGGACACAATCAGGGTCTCCTTCAGGGGGGATGAACTGAAAAAGAAAGTTTCTAGGGTCATGCTGGACGAGGTCATCTGCGTATTCGGAACCACCTCTAACGGCAAGACTGTCTTTGCAGAGGACGTGGTTTGGCCCGACGTGCCCCCTAAGATAAGGTCCTCGAGGGTAAGGGAAAATGTCTATGTAGTCCTCACATCTGACCTCCACATAGGCAGCAAGCTCTTCATGAGGCAGCAGTTTGAGTCTTTCCTGAAATGGCTCCGCGGGGAGGATATGGGGGCGCCGCAGAAGGAGATCTCGGACAACGTCCGCTACCTGATAATAGCCGGAGACGTTGTGGACGGCGTTGGGGTTTACCCAAACCAGGAGGACGAGCTGCTGATCAAGGATCTGAACAAGCAGTACGAGGAGGCTGCCCACTACCTTTCCATGGTTCCAGACCACATCAAGATCATTATAATCCCCGGAAACCACGACGCCTCAAGACCCCCCCTCCCCTGCCCGCCAATCTACAGGGACTTTGCCGCGCCCCTCTACTCCCTCAAAAACGTCATAATGCTCGGGGACCCGGCTGTGGTTAACATAGAGGGCTTGACATTCCTCCTCACTCACGGGAAGAGCCTCGACGACGTTATTCCGGCCCTCCCCGACTGCAACTTCAAGGAGCCGCAGAAGGCTATGGTCGAGCTCTTGAGGTCGAGGCACCTGGCTCCCATCTACGGGGAGAAGACCTCCCTGGCACCAGAGCCTAGGGACAGCCTGATAATCGATCCAGTCCCGGACGTCTTCCACGCCGGGCACGTCCACGTCTGGGGCATATCAGAGTACAGGGGCATCCTTGCCGTCAACTCCGGCACCTGGCAGAGGCAGACCAGCTACCAGCTCTCAATGGGCATAGAGCCAGCGCCCGGGGTCGTGCCCCTGATAAACCTCTCAAACTTCAAGGTCACGACGCTCAACTTCCTGTAGCCCTCGCAGATTTTTCGAAAAAGTGCCGCTTTCAAACACCCGGGCAAACTCCAAAGTTGGCGTGCCATTAGAAACAGTCGATGGTGGGCAACTTTCCGCCCCGATTAAGCCGAGCTTATGGCTCTGCTTATTGCCCTGGCTACCATCCTCGCCAGCCTTAGGGGCTCCGGGAGCTTCCCGAATATGGTCAGCCCCTCCACCACCCTCTTTGCCTCATCCTCCCCCATCCCCACAGCCTCGATGTAGACAATCTCCCCCTCGGCAAGGACGACCTCTGCGAGCTGCCCTGCCCCTTCTATGATCTCCAGCCTCCTCTCCCAGTCCTTGAAGTGCTTGATTAGGGCTGCCCTCACCGCATCCCTGTCGGGCGCCTCCCTAAGCACAAAAACTGTCGGCAGACCAAACTCCCTGAGCACTTCCTTGGCGTCTATGAGGTTGAAGCCTGCGATCGGGACGCTCCCAGCGATGACAACCCCCTCCTCCATCCCTCCCTCCCTGATCGCCTCCTTCAGCCTCTCGGTCGCGTCGAGCCCGTCCACCTCAACCCACTTCACGATCAGGCGCCTGGGTCTTATGCCCTCGGCGAAGAGAAATGCAGCTGGTGCCCTCCTATCCACCCCTTTCCTGAAACTCCCACCCTCCACCGCCAGAACCCTAAGCATCCGCACCACTACACGATCACTTGTTCAGGAAGGCGAGCATCCTCGGGTCCTCCTGGAGCGCCTCCCTGAGGTTCGTCGTTGGGATGCACAGGTTGACTACTTTGGTCCTCCCGTACCTCCCCTTGCTGACCACCTTGGCGGTCGCTATGCCGAGCATGTCCAGCTCGTTTATGAGGTCGCTTATCCTCCTCTGCGTCAGGGGCTCCAGACCAAAGTTCTTCACCACACTGCAGTAGAGCTCGTAAAGCTCCCCGGTCACGGAGTTCCTCCCCTTGCTCTTCTCCAGGAGGTAGAGGCTCAGTATCAGTATCCTCGAGTGGAGCGGCATGGTCCTTATGACCTCGACGACCCTGTCCTTCTCGACCTCCTTCTGAGCCTTCCTGACGTGCTCCTCGGTCACCTTGTCGTCCCCCGCCCTCTCGGCAAGCTCCCCCGCCACCCTGAGGAGGTCCAGCGCCCTCCTGGCGTCCCCGTGCTCCTTGGCAGCCAGCGCGGCGCAGAGCTTAATCACTTGGGGCTCTATAACGCCCCTCACGAAAGCCCCATCTGCCCTCTTCTTCAATATGTCCTCCAGCTCCAGCGCGTTGTATGGGGGGAAGACGAGCTCCTCCTCCCCAAGGCTGCTCCTGACCCTCGGGTCCAGGTACTCTGTGAACTTCAGGTCGTTTGTGATCCCCACTATGGATACCCTCGCCCTGCTAAGCTGGTTGTTTATTCTTGTCAAATCATAAAGTATCTTATCTCCGGTCTTCTTGACGAGCGAGTCAACCTCGTCCAGTATGACGAACATGGAGCTGCTATTGGAGTCCAATATCTTCACGAACCTCCTGAAGACCTCTGATGTGGAGAGCCCTGTGAACGGGACCCTTGCGTCTATCGCCTCACAAAGGTCTGCAAGGACCCTGTAGTTCGTGTCGTCGTGCTTGCAGTTTATGTAGGCTATGTTGAGGGCTATCCCCTTCTTCTTGCCCTCCTGGCTGATCTTGTTGAGCACATACTTCGTAACAGCTGTCTTGCCGGTCCCGGGTACCCCATAAATGAAGACATTCGAAGGTCTAGACCCCCTGAGGGCCGGTGCTAGGGTCTCGGCGAGCCTGAATATCTGCGTCTCCCTGTGGGGCAGATCCTCTGGAACGTAGTCCGGTCTCAAAAGATCCCTGTTCACGAAGATCTTCGCGCTCAAAACCCTCTTGAACAGGTCATCCAGAAAGTCCCCTTTTTCCATATTAATCTTATCTCCTCCAGAGGATGCACTAGAAATAGGGGTCTCTGGAGAGATATATAAGTCTCTGTCTCCAGCAATTGGCACAACAAGGGATGCGTATGATATCTTACGCCTGGCGCCTGAACATCGCAACAATGCTTTTCTTCATGCTAATCCAGGTGGTCGTGCCGCTGATACCGAGGTACGCTTTGGTCATAGGCGCCCAGCCATTCCTCATCGGTCTCGCAGTCTCGAGCGTATCCATAACTGCAATAATATTCAGACCGATAGGCGGGCTCCTCAGCGACAGATGGTCCAGGAGGAACCTGATGCTCTTGGGTCTAATCATAGGCTCGTGCTCCTATACCATCCTCTTCCTATCAAAGGACATCACAACCATAATGATCTCCAGGCTGCTGGAGGGCGTAGCTGTCGCATCATTCGTTCCCTCCTCCATCGCCAGCGCCATAGACAGCGCACCTGAGGGTAGGGTCGGCGAGGCTCTCGGGTGGAGGAGCCTGATGATAGGCATCGGCTTTTCGGTCGGTCCAGCCCTCGGCGGCTTCCTCTCCGAGCTGTTCGGCTATGTGACGACCTTCGGGATAACCGCAGCCTCAATACTCGCCCTGACCCCCTTAATACTCTCCACAGGGAGAGAGCCGCCCCACCAGAGGTCAGGATCCTCCTTCGCCGGACTCAGGGACGGGAGGTTTCTGCTCGCCCTGGCAAGCCTCATAATCTACGCCCTGGCTTGGATGGGTCTCCTGACCTTCCTGTCGGCCTACTTGAAGCTCCTTGGCTACGGGGACTTGGAGATAGGTCTCTTCGTCTCCATCCAAGCCATCGCGAGCCTCTCCATCAGGGTCATGGCTGGCAGGGCTTCCGACAAGAACCCGAGGCTCATGACTTCGATCGGGCTATTCTTCATCTCCTTCTCCTTCCTCGCGGTCTACATCTTTGAGGTCCCGCCCCTCCTCTACATCGCCTCGCTAATCTTTGGCATAGGCGTAGGGTTCTTCGTTCCCGGGTCACAGACGCTCGCGCTCGCCAAATCCCCGCCGAACAGCAGGGGCTTCCTGTCCAGCATATACACCATGGGGATGGACGTTGGCAACCTCGGGGGACCAATAATCTTCGGAGCGGTGATAGAGGCATACGGAAGCTACCAGACCGCCTTCGCCATAGCCCCCGTTCTGCCCTTTCTTTCGGCTGTGCTTGTGCTCTTTGCCCCTTTGAGTGAGGACCGCGCCAGACCTCGTAATGCTGACTGAGGAAAAAAGGTCTCTGGATCTCCTATCTGCCAAAAGCGCCCGCACCCTCCAAAAAGGCATTTAAGTATACTTTTATACTGGTGGAAAATTTGTCAGCAACAGTGAAGATAGAAA
>QNVH01000019.1 GCA_004347955.1 Thermoproteota archaeon
TGCTTGCCAAAGTCACCTGGTGGCCTGCATTCTCAATTATTTCTCGGGGTACCGAGTATTCTTCATCCCTAAACCCTCTTTCGGCAACAACGATGAGGACTTTTGCCATAGCAATCCCAGAATAGATTTAGTCGGAAAAGGTATAAATGGTGTCCGCTAGAGCCCGCAGGTCTTTAGAAGGAGCGAAGGATCCGATTTTACGACCTCAAAATAGCGGGATAGCCGCTCGGCTTCTCTTGAGACCCTTTCAGGCTTTGCCTCGTCCGGATTGAAAGACATCAGTCTTGAGGGGTCTATCGGGCAGGAGATAAGCCCAGTCTTATAGTGCAGGCTGAATGGCGCCCTCACATCCCCGTAGGGTTTCATGGAGCTCCAGTCTATGAGGACCTTCATGGAACGCTCCTCCTTCTTCGCAACGCTCGAAGTGGTCAGCCCACGCTCAACCAAATGCTTAATCTCTGCGGGAACTTGGGCGGTCGAGATGCGATCCTCAATTTTCTTCTGGATCTTCTGTATGAGGGAACGGTAGGCTGCAAATAGATCTCCCTTTGGGATCTTTGTGTTGTCAAGGGCAGCCCAAACCTGAATTCCCCTTGATCCGCTGAACTTCACTGCCGGCAAGACCTCATTCTCCTCCAAGAAATTGGATATCTCCTTGGCTACAAACTTTATAGCCAAGAAGCCTTCTTCTCTTGACTTCAACTCGTCCCCGGCATCGAGGTCTATGACCAGCCAGTCCGGCTCTTTCATATCGAAACCGTGAACGTAGGGGATGTAGTCAACCGCGTGGTCGTCCACATACCTCATCAGCACCTCTTTGGAATCTATAGAAATGAATATGGGTTTGGGCTTGTACCTGGCGTAACGCACGAAGAGGGGCTTTATCTTGTGTATAGGGTCGTGATCATCGCTAAATATTTTGACCACGCTGACGGGTCTACCTTTCAGGAACGGCATTATCTGGTCCGCAATCTGGCTGTAGTACTCCCTCGCCACAAGCATCATCCTGTAAGATAGGTTTAAGGAGCCTCCGATTGAGGCTAGCCGCTCCTTTATCTTCTCCAGCCCTTCATGAGTGATGGCGTATCCTTCTTGACCAGAGGTAATTAGCCCTTCCTTGGTAAGAGAGTCGAGCTCTTGAATGAGCTCTGATGTTTCGATTTTGCGACCTTCGTCCCTTGAGACTTTTTCGAGGATGTGGTTGAGGTCTATCCGTTTACCTGCCTCCTTTATGGAGAGGAGGAGCAGGATCCGGTCCCTTACTGTCGCGATCATCTATTCACCCTAAAATATTTACAGGGCAATTCTTATCTTATTTTTTATTGATGTCTAATATTGATTGTCTGTTATCTGTAGTCCGTTTATCCACAGTGGAATGAGTTAGAGGCGATGAGAAAGGTGAAGTTCCCAAAGGAGCTGATCCCAGAGTTAGAAGAGAGGTACTCAAGGTACTGGTGGAAGGATGACGAAGAACTCGATTACAACGATATTGTGGCAGACCCCTTCAAAAACCTAATATTTACAATTCTGTCCCAAAACACCTCGAGCAGCAATACTAGGCGGGCGTACGTATCGCTCAAGAGAAAGTATCAAATAAACCCAGCCGTCCTGAGCCGGGCAGATCCCAAGGAGCTCAGCCAAGTCATAAGGACGGGAGGGCTTCAAAATATCAAGGCTGAGAGAATCGTCCAAGTCTCCAGATTGATAATGGAAAATTATGGAGGGGACCTGAGAAAGGTACTTTCTTTCCCTAAAGAGAAGGTGCGTGAGGAGCTCAAGAAGCTAAAGGGCGTTGGAGACAAGACCGCTGATGTCCTGTTGAGCAGTATTTTTGGGCAGAGGGAATACTTTGTCGTTGACACGCATATGATGCGAATTGCGAAGAGGTTGGGGATAGTGGACGAAGGGGCGTCATATGAAGAGGTCCAAAGTGCTCTAAAGGATTTTCTGCCTTTGGATGTAGGGGGCGACAGGTTGGCAGGGCTCTTCTGGCTATTGGCGAAGTACACTTGCGATGCTAAAAAGCCGAAGTGTCAGGAGTGCCTACTCAAGGGCTTATGTAGGTATTCAAGAGGGCGGGGGAGTTAAAAGGTAATTCGATCTTTAGGGAGTAGATATGCCACCCTCCGAGGCTGAGAAGCTCTTAAAGGCGCTATTTGATTATGCAAAGGAGAGGAGGGAGGAAGGGGTCAGAGACTTTGGGGAGATTTTATCCGGGTTCCGAAACTCTTTGATTGACTTGGATTGCAACGGCGGGATCTCCAAAAAATTTGTTAAGCTGATTAAAGACTTTTTGGCAACCGATCCGCTGTATCAGAGAAGGCTCACTGATGAGGAGGCTAAGCTTCAGGGCGCTTGAAGCTCTCCTTGCTCATAATTGCCGGGATAAATGCTACAACTATACAAATCGTGGCTAAAATGAAGATGAACTGATAAGAGAGGAAACTTCTTGCCCCTCCGTAGAGGTTATCCAACAAGAAGCCCATAAAGTACTGGAAGAATCCGGCGCCGAGGAAGGCAAAGGTGTTGAAGGATGCCATACTGGTGCCACTTATCTCAGAACCAAATAGCTCCTTTGAGATGGTCATGTAGATGTTGCAAAAGGCAAATGAGGTGCCGAGCAAGAAAAGCGCCCCAATTAATCCATAGTGCCCCAGTGAGCCTCCAAGCAACGACATGAGAAGCCAGAAGGCAAAGCTCAGGACCATGCCGAAGATCAGAACAGGTTTCCTTTTCATTATCTTGTCGGAGATCAGGCCGGCGAGCGGGCTCATTATCATGAAGCCCAAACCTATAAACAGGATTAGTGCCCCGGCGTCTGACTTGTTCATCCCGTAGACGTCCATAAGGAAGGGCCCTCCCCAGAGGCCTTGGAAACTTATGAACAGCCCGTAGACGAGGAATGGCACTATAACCATTTTTTGGAACTCTCTGTAGGAGAATACGGTTTTAAGATCCTTAGACACGCTCTCCTTCGAGTGGAACTTTTCTTTACTCTCGTCTTTTATTTTAAACCACGCAACGCCCGTCAAGGCTGCCATTACCAAGGAGATTATTAAGAACGAGTGCCTCCATCCAAAGGAAAGGCTCATCACTGCCAGCGGGTAAGAGGCGAAAATGGCGCCGAGGTTGCCAATGGATGTCAGCAAGCCTGCCAGCGTGGCAAAGCGCCCCGGCTCAAACCAAACCGCTATGGCCTTAAGGGAAGAGACGTAAAACCCACCCACCCCGAAGCCCACTAGGGCTCGCCCCACAGCCAGAAGGAGCAGGGATGGGCTGAGGGAAAAGATCAGACTGCCTATGCATGATATGGTTGCGAGGATCGTCACAGTTCTCCGTATTCCTATCCTGTCTAGAAGTAGCCCCACGGGTATCTGAGCCAAGGCATAGGGGAAGAAGTACATGGAGGACATTAGACCAAGCAGGGACGCGTCTGTGTTAAACTCAGCCATTATGTCAAATGCTATGACTGCTACGCCAACCCTATGAACTATCGAGAAGAAGTATAGCGAGGACAAGGAGGAGAAGATAATGATAGCGGTTCGATTTTTAACCAAGGATTCCACCGTCGCAACTAGCCTAACTTTATCATTTCATCTTACCTTATATTTAGTACCCTTTATTCAGCCCTTTGTTTGTGGGCTACCCACCCCCAAAGGGTGTGGGCTCCTTGCTTCAAAGATTTTAAATGGATATGTAATTGAAAAATATTGTTCAACCAATTTTCAATCTTGAATGACGGCAAGAGATTATGATGAAATTTCATATTTTGCAAAATAGCTGTAGGATCATTATTAAGTATAGCCATGAAGCCAATGAGATTTTCATTTCGTATAGTATTGAAAATTGAAATAAATAGGACATATCCCGAATTTAATAAAGAATATATTTGGGTTTTACAAGAGTGTTTTAGGTGGCTCCTTTTTGCCAATTAAAATTGCCGAAAATGTTTTTTGGATTGGGGTGTTTGACTGGAAACTCAGAGTCTTCCACGGCATTGCAACACCTAAGGGCGGGACCTACAACTCCTACCTTGTACTAGGCGACGAGGGGGCGCTGATAGACACCGTCTATGAGCCCTTCTTTGAAGAGTACAGGCAGAAGATCATGGGCATAACTGATCTGGGTAAAGTAAGACACCTAATCGTTAATCACGCGGAACCTGATCATTCATCATCAATTAAAAAGATCATAGACATCAACCCAGAGATAAAGGTACACTGCACAGTTAGATGCAAGGAGTTCCTCGAAGCGATGGGTGTGAAGGGAAATTTCGTTGTGGTCAAGGACGGAGACACTCTCAACCTAGGGGGAAAGACACTCCGCTTCGTTGAGGTGCCAATGCTCCATTGGCCAGAGACCATGTGGACATTCCTAGAGGAAGACAAGGTACTATTTTCATGCGACATGTTTGGTAGTCAAGTCATATCTTCTACTATGGTGGCTGAGGACGTAACGGACATCGAGGCTCATGCAAAGAGGTATTTTGCCCTTATCTTCAGACCGCTATCGACTATGGTCCTAAAGGGTCTCGAGAAGTGCGAAAAACTTGCGCCGTCAATAATATGCCCTTCCCACGGACCAGTATGGAGAGATGTGAGAAGGATAACGGATCTGTACAGGAGGTGGAGTACAAGCCCCGAGAGGAACAAAGTCCTAATACTCTACTCGTCAATATGGCACGATGTTGAGAAGATGGCCAAGGCGATTGCAGAAGGCGTAGCTTCCACAGGAGCAGAGGTTGTTTTGAAGGACGTCGAAGAGCTCAGCTACAATGGTTGGGCGGACCTTCTAGCAGAGGGCATGGAGGCCAAGGGGATCGCGTTGGGCTCCCTCACTATATTGGGAGGAATATTCCCGCAGCTTCTATATGCCACTTCTTTGCTTAGGCTCGTCAAGGCGAAAGGCAAGCTTGGTCTCTCCTTTGGGGCCTACGGTTGGGGACCAGGCATAACAAGAAAGCTTGACGATGAGTTAAGGGCGCTTGAAGCACCTCCGTTCAGAAATGGGATAGAGGTGAGGTTCTCACCCACGGAAAGAGACCTCCAGGCCTGCAGAGAGGCTGGAAGAGAGCTCGGAAATAAGGTGATGGGGGTGAGTTAATGGACAAATGGGCATGTAAAGTCTGCGGATACATCTACGACCCAGAGAAGGGCGACGAAATAAACAACATACCTCCCGGCACGCCCTTTGAAGCTCTGCCGGATACGTGGGTCTGTCCAGTCTGCGGCGCACCGAAAGAGATGTTTGAGAAGATCGAGTAAGGTAAGAATTGAGAGAAAAAAATAAGAAAAAATGAATAGATAATAATGAAAAATATGGAGGGGCGGAGGCGGTAAGATGAGAAAGATGACCGAGGAGAATCTGAAGAGTGCGTTCTCTGGTGAGAGTCAGGCCCATATGAAATACACAATATTCGCCGATGTTGCCGAGGAGAACGGTTACAAGAACGTGGCGAGGTTGTTCAGGGCCATAGCATACGCTGAAAGGGTACACGCAACCAACCATCTCAGGGAGCTTGGTTCAATAAAGGAAACTAAGGAGAACCTGCAGACAGCAATCGACGGAGAGAACTACGAGGTCGAGGAGATGTACCCCGCATTCAAGGCTGTTGCAGAATTGCAGAAGGAATTGGGAGCCATAAGATCCATCAATTATGCCCTCCAGGCAGAGAAGATACATTCGGCGATGTACACAAGGGCAAAGCAGTTTGTTGAGGAGGGGAGAGATCCGGAGATAAAGGAGATACAAGTCTGCCCGGTCTGCGGATACACTGTCGAGGGAGAGTCTCCAGAGAAGTGCCCCGTGTGCGGAACCTCCAGGGATAAATTCAAGAAGTTTTAATAAGTAGTTTTTTAATTAAAAATTTTTTATTTTATTTAATTTTATTTTTTACTTGTAAATCACATTAATTGTTTTACTAGAGACCGAATCTGCGGAGAGCGTCGGGTATCCTCTCGACTAGATCCTTTGCGGTGTAGTGGTGCCCTTTCTCCTCTGCGATTAGGTCACCTGTGAATGAGTTTAGGAAAGACCCTGCCACCGCTGCCCTGAAGGGGTTTGCGCCCCTGCTGAGTATGGCACCGACTATTCCAGAAAGAACGTCCCCGGTCCCACCAACTGTCAGGCCAGGGTTCCCGATTGTTTTTACTTTGAACTTTTTCCCGTCTGAAATNATATCGTAGCGCGATTTGAGGAGTATTGTGGCGCCCAGTTTCGATGCCCATCGCATCACCGTGTCGAGTCTACCCCGCCAGCCCACTTCACGCTCATCAGGAAGTTTCTCCCCCGTCAATATGTAAAACTCGCCAGCGTGGGGCGTTAGGACGGCGCTGCTAAGCCTCAATTCGTCCCGGATCTCGCCAAGNGCCTTCAGCGCGTCTGCGTCGATTACCATTGGCTTCCCGGCAGCGCTCAAATGCCTGACGAATTCCCACACCGCCTCCTTGGTTCTCTGGTCGGTGCCAAGACCCATGCCCAGGACCACAGCGTCTGAGCGCTCAGCCTCATGCTTCAATAAATCTAAGGATTGCATATCCACCACTTCAGGGGACGGGAGGGGCTGCACTATCAGGTCAGGTGAGAAGGACCTGACGGCCTGCACTATCGAGGAGGGCACGGCAACCACCGCGAGGTCAACACCAGTTTTCAAAGCCGCCATGGCGGCGAGGGCAGGCGCCCCCACGTATCTGAAGGAGCCNCCCACGACTAGAACNCTTCCGTTNTCNCCCTTGTGTGAGTAAGGGTCTCTTGGCTTCATCACGATCCTGAGATCTCCGGGACCCGCGAATATCTCTGCCTCAGGAGGTATGCCTATATTAACGGTCTCAATCTCCCCGCTCACTTCTTTTGCAGCGGAGCCCAGCAGACCCAACTTGGGTCTGTGGTGGGTAANGGTCAGATGGGCTTTAAAGGCGTTTTTTGAAACGGCGCCTGTTGCAGGATCTACCCCTGTTGGGACNTCTATGGCAACCCTGTAGGCTCCTGATTTGTTGCAGAGTTCAAGGGCGGTGTTAATGGGCTCTTTTGGCTCGCCCCTCGCACCAGTCCCCAGCATAGCATCAATGATTACATCGGCAGAGTCAAACTTCTCCCTTAGGGATATGAGATCCTGAGATGTCGGCGCGACGTATAGTGAGACTGAGTCTGAGAGCCTCTCAATGATTATGAAATTCTTTCGTGCCTCTTCTGTAGATATCTGGTCAGGCTTTGAGAGGAGTATTAGGTCTACATGTGCGCCAAAGTAGGCGATGTGCCTGGCCACTACAAAACCATCTCCCCCCTTGTTACCAGTGTAGGACACTATCAGCACTTTTTTACCTTGAATTGGCACNNTTTTTTGGAGGGATTCAACAACCCCTTTCCCCGCGTTTTCCATAAGCTGGAGCCGGGATATGCCAAGAAATTCGGCATTTTCGTCCANGGCCCTTGCCTCGTCGGGATGAATTGCCATATCAATCATATTGGGTCCACAGAATTCATTATGTAGCTGCGCACTTAAAAGATTGACAGGTTCTAGTTTTCACGGTGTTCTTTAAAAAGGTATGTCGGAGATCAAATATCAGGTGACCAGTTTGGCGAAGGGAGATATGTATAGATGCGAGAAGTGCGGGCTCGTGGTCGCCATCGAGGATCCCTGCGGATGCGTGGCTTGCGATCTGATTTGCTGTGAGGTCCCGATGAAAAAAGTCGAGAAGCCCAAAAAGAAACCAGCAAAGAGTGAAGTGAAAGCGAAAGAAGCGGAGAAGAAAGCACAGGGTCAGGAAATGAGGCCAAAAAGCTAGCCGGAAAAGTCAATCTGGCAGTAAAATGGATTAGGAAAGGGGGATGCTGCCGTGGTGGAAGGGAAGGCGTCTATAGAGATTGAGCGTGGAGTGATAGAATTTGTCAAGGAGGAGGCGAAGAGGCTCGGTATAAAAAGACCAGCCGTCTTAATACTCGATTGTGGCTGCATGATGAACGATCAGGCGGTGGAGCTCGACATAAAGGAGGACCGCCCCTACGAAGAGTATGAGCTCTACACAGAGGTTAGCGGTGTAAAATTTTACGTCAAGTCTAAGATCAGAAGGGCTGTGGAAGGCGGAAAAATCGGATTAAAAACTTACGGGGCAGGAAGGTTCAAGAGACTTGAGTTCTATCCAAGACTCTGCCAAAGGTAGCATCTCCCTTGGTTTTTCATGAGCTGAAAATTGCAGAAATTGCAAAAAGTTAAAAATCAGAATCCTCAGAGACAGCACGGGACTAAATATGCCAGTTTGTCCTATTGACACGGGCAGGTATGGCAGTGCTGAGATGAGGAGGCTCTTTGAGGAGGAGTACAGGCTCCAGAAGATGCTTGATGTTGAGGCGGCCCTTGCCGAAGTTCTGGCAGAGCTGGGGGAGATCCCTAAGGAGGCGGCTTCAGAGATAAGAAGGAAGGCGGTTGTAGATTTAATCACTCCAGAAAAAGTCAAAATGAGAGAGAAAAAGACTCGGCATGACATAATGGCAATGGTCGAAGTGTTGGCCGAGGAGTGCGGGGATCATGGAAAGTATGTCCACTGGGGTGCCACAAGTTACGACATTGTTGACACCGCATGGGGGCTAATATTCAAAGATGCTGTGGCGATTCTCGAAAAGAGGCTGATTGAATTAAGAGATCTACTCTGCAAGCTGGCGTTGGAAAATAGAAAGACCATAATGGTCGGGAGGACTCATGGTCAGCACGCAACTCCAATAACGCTTGGATTCAAGATGGCGGTGTATGCGGCGGAGGCAGGGAGGAACCTAGAGAGGCTCAAGGAGATCAAGAAGAGGCTGATCCTGGGCAAGATGAGTGGTGCCGTCGGCACGATGGCAAGCCAAGGCGAAAATGCTCTGGAGATAGAAAGGAGGGTGATGCATAAACTCGGTCTGAAGCCAGCAGAGATAACGACCCAGATAATTTGCAGGGACAGGATAGCGGAGTTTGTCTGCTGGGCAGCCATCACGGCCTCCAGCCTTGACAGGATCTCAACGGAGATCAGGAACCTTCAAAGGACCGAGATACTTGAATTGGCGGAGGGGTTTGATGTTAGGGGGCAGGTGGGGAGCAGCACCATGCCACACAAGCAGAACCCCATAGACTGCGAGAAGGTATCAGGTCTAGCAAAGGTGATGAGGGGCATGGTTGTGCCATCCCTGGAGAACGTACCGCTGTGGCATGAGAGAGACCTCACGGATTCAAGCAGCGAGAGGTTCATCATACCCATCTCCTTCATAGTGTTGGACGAGATGCTCCTCACGATGAACAGGGTATTATCAAATATACGCGTCTTCCCTGAAAATATGCGAAGGAACCTTGAGCTCTCCAAAGGAGCGATCCTCACAGAGGCGGTTATGATGGCCCTGGCTAAGAAGGGGATGGGCAGGCAGAGGGCACACGAGCTGCTGAGGGAGGTATCAATAGCAGCATTCAGAGAAGGCACAACTATAAAGGACGCCCTCCTGAAAAGGCCAGAGATAAGAGAGCGCCTGTCCGAGCAGGAGATAGAGGATTTGATGAGGCCAGAGAACTATCTGGGCAAAATTGACGAACTAATGGATAGGGCAATCAACTACGCCAAAAGCGTCTAGCCCTCAAAAGTGGAAGTGACAGTGGATCTGGACCCAAAAACTCACAAGGTGATCTGAACGAAGAGCCAAGAAAGGGTTTTACTCGGCGTGACGGCCAACGTGCTCTTTTTGGGGGTCGTCAGCTTCTTCACAGACATCAGCACAGAGATTGTAGTGGCGGTTTTGCCGACTTTTTTGGTCTTACAGCTGGGCTCCACCCCCGAGATTGTGGGAACGATAGAGGGCATAGCCGAGAGTACGACATCTTTTCTCAAACTNGCTTCAGGAACCATATCAGACAGGATGGGTAAAAGGAAGTCGTTAGTAGTCATCGGTTACTCAATATCGAACGTGGTCAAGCCGCTGATGGGTTTTTCCTCGAGTTGGGCACANGTTCTGGGACTTAGATCCGCTGACAGGGTTGGAAAAGGTTTGAGGACCCCGCCAAGAGACGCCATCATTTCTGATTCTGCCATGGAGGATAGGATAGGGAGGGCCTTCGGGGTTCATAGGACCTTGGACCAGCTAGGTGCCATCGTCGGNCCGGTCATAGCGTTTCTCCTGCTAGTCCCGATCGGCTACCAGGGCCTGTTTCTTTTGACAGCCATACCCGGAACGCTGGCGATCCTAATATTGATAATCTTTGTTAAAGAGCCAAAAAGGAGATCGGCGGTCTCAAAATGCACACTGAGCGGGGCAAAGAGCGTTTTGACAAAGGGCGTTTACACATACCTGGCATCGGTCACCCTTTACTCGCTGGGGGCGATAAGTTACGCTTTCATATTGCTAAGGGCTTTGGAGCTCGGAATCCCCGAAGAGTTCGCTCCTTTAGTGTATGCATGCATCCAAGTATTTCATGTATTCTCAGGATTGCCTGCCGGGGAGTTTTCGGACAAAATTGGGAGGGTGAGGGCGATCCAGCTGGGTTACGCCCTACTCCTCGGCTCATTTCTGGTTATGGCGCTCGCTCCAGGTCCCATAATCTTCCTAATCGGGGCGTCTCTGTTTGGGGCGCATCAAGGCATTGTTGAGACCTCCCAGAGGGCGATCATACCCTGCTTAGTTCCTGAGGAGTACAGGGGGACTGCGTACGGACTCTACAACATGCTAATTGGAGTTGTCACTTTGCCGACCAACATGGTAGCCGGGCTTCTATTTTCAATGAGCAGCGCATTTGCATTCTACTACGGTGCGGTTTTTGCGGCACTGGCGTCAATAGCCATAGCATTCGTGGGAAGTGTCCCAAAAAATCCCATCAAACGAGGGATTTAGGATGAATGTGGAGCACACAGTAGGCCAAAAAAGACACTAAAAGAGAGTTTAGGGGGGTTACACCGCCGGGCATGAACACCCCAAAACCAGCACCAAGTATCCACGAAATTAAGCCTCGCAGGTGGACCCCTCCCTTTGGGAGGACAGTCTTAGACAGGACGTAGTACTCTGCCAAGTTNATACCTATCAGTGGGGGAAGCAGCACACCTATAAGTTGTAGGAAGACCCTGAGCTGGTCGAGTATGCCCATGTAGGAGACAATTAAACCTNCGAGTGCGGCAAAGACCGTAGCCTTTTTCCTGCTGATCCCAGCAAATGTTGAGATGGCGATTGAGGGCGGGTATAGAGATGATGCCGCTGCCGTGCTCCCCACCAGCAACAGAAGGTTGGCAAGGATTGGAAGACCCATGACCGTCAGTGCCTGGACAGGGTTCGGGATCGAGGTGTGATAGCCAATTAGGCTGCCAGAGATCAGCGAAAAGATGACGACGGGGAAAACAACCCCAAACGCAGTTATTTTGAGATCCCTGATGGACTGCGCCCCTTTTACAAAATCCGGAGATACTGTCGAGATAGACATAGCACCCCCAATGGCAAGGGTGGATGCGTAGATCAGGTCTCCATTTGCCACGCCTGAGGGGGCAGATCCGCTGGTGAGTATGGCGTATAACGCCCACAGCGCAAATGCCCCTGTCACAATAGCCGTTACCTTGGTGAAGTCTGAAAGGTGCCTGAAGCTGAAGTAAGTTACGCTGGCCACCAGTATTCCAAATATTGTGATGGAGAGGGCCTTTGGCAGGGGTGTGAGCTTGGAGAGGGCCTCGCCGCCCAAGGTAATGAGCACAGAAAACCAGCCTATCTGGGTGATCGTTATGAGCGGTGAGGCAAAGAACCTAGATCCCTTCGTTCCCAATGAAGCCTCCATTACCCTGAGAAGCCCCATATGCACCCTTGAGCCTACGCCCCCATGAAGGTAGATTATTGTCGAGAACGTCAAACCCGCAAGTATTGATACAGCCACTGCCATCTCAAGGGGAAGTAATGTCCCTATGGTTCCACCAACAGTCAGGAGCGCAGGACTTATGAATATAACGCCTAACGTGGGCGCTATCTTTGTCCAAGGAAATAGCTCAACATCTTCCATTTGAGAGGCTCCTTATTACAATTTTACTTCCCATTGCGGGCGGCACCCGACTGGTCCAATTCGTCGTTCTGCCCCCCAATTCTTTTTTTCATCCAGCCCCTGCCATAGCAGCGTAGCCCGAGCTTCCTGTAAAAGTTCTGGACGTCGGTCCTTGCCCTGAGAGTTATTCTCACCTGTTGATCGAAGAACGTCGTGGTTATCCATCTCGTGAGGTGGTCGAAGAGAGCCTTTCCAATGCCCCTCCGCCTGAAGGATTTTGCCACGGCAATCCACTCTATTCTAACGGTCGGGGTGACGGTCTTTAGGTGGCGGGCCGCTAAGACTCCAACTATCCTGCCTTGGTGTACCGCGATGAATGTAATCCACCCCTTGTCTGATCTTAGGATCTTCTTCGATTCGTGCTCCCAACTTCGGATTTTGTAGTATTTTGCCTTCCCTGGGAAGCTCTCCCTCAGAACTGTTGCTATGCCTTCAATATCCTTTGATATTGCAGGCACGATCTCTATATCTGATTGTGTACTATCTTCCTCTTCAGTGCATGCCTCATTCAAGTTCGATCAGCTCAAAGGGACTCCACGATTCTTTCTGCGATTGCTTGCACGGTGGCATTTGAATAGTCCTCAATACTTCCACTATCGCATGCTGCCGACAGGTCCGGGTCTATTGGGATCGACCCCAAGAATTTGGTATTGATCTTTTCGGCAAGCATGCGACCCCTCTGTTCGCCGAAGAGGTTTATCCGCTCCCCACATTTTGGGCATATGACATAAGACATATTCTCAACAATACCTATGATGGGGACCCCCAGCATTGTGGACATGTTGATGGCTTTTGATACTATGAGGTTGGCGAGTTCCTGTGGTGACGTCACCACAACGACTCCGTCGAGCGGAAGTATCTGCATCACTGTTAGCTGAGCGTCGCTCGTTCCTGGAGGGAGATCTACTAGCAGGTAGTCAAGCTCACCCCAGTCCACGTCAATGTAAAACTGGCGTATGGCGCTGCTCACAAGCGGACCCCTCCAGATTACAGGAGCCTCCTGTTGCCCCGTGATCAGGTTCATTGAGATCAGTTTGATGCCATTCTTCGAAGTGGGCGGCACTATCTTCCCCTCCAGAACAAATGGAGGGGTGTTCACGCCAAAGATCTTTGGGATGCTCGGACCTGTTATGTCTGCGTCCAAGATGCCGACTCTCATACCCCTCTTCGAGAGGGTTGTGGCTATTAGGGCGGTCACCGATGATTTGCCGACTCCACCTTTGCCAGAGACTATTGCGATGATCTTCTTAATGTCCTTCTTTGGTAACTTTTCAAGGAGGTGGGCACTCCTCGCCTTTATCTTCGCGGAGAGAGCCTTCAGCTCCTCTTCGTTCATAGTAGTCAGCTCCAACTCTACCTTGCCCACACCCTCAATGCTCTTTACGGCGACCTCGGCCTCCTCCTTCAACCTACTAGCGAGCGGGCAGGAGTCCGACGTGAGTGCCATCACAATCTTGACGTCGTTCCCTTCAACCTTGATGTCACGGATCATGTTGGCGGCAACTATGTCCATGCCGAGTTCAGGGTCAACGACGCTTTTCAAAGCCTCCAAAACATCGTCCTTATCAACCAATGCGAACGCCTCTTGAAGTGGTAAGTATTAGCCAGACTTATAAATTTCTGCCTTTTGTTGGAACAATTAGCAGGGTTTCAGCCATTATGGATCTGTTCAGGGGGCTGCCAAAAGTTTTTAATATGGATGGATAGACTATCCATATGGTATTACTTATGGCAGAGGGGCTGCCAAGGGTAAAGAAAGTAACATACACAGCCATGGTGATTGCGTTAGCGGTCTCGCTAAGGATAATTAAGTACTCCATCTTTGGACCTACACAATTTGTGAACTTCCCTGCGGTATTTACTATAATCGGTGGCGCTCTGCTGGGCCCTTCTTCAGGATTGGCGGCAGGACTGACAACGTATATCTTGTCAGACATAATGATTGGGTTGCCGGGACCCTGGACAATCGTCAATTCTGTTCTGATGGGAGGGATTGGCTTTTTAAGCGGTTTGATATGGGGAAGGAACAGCGTCAAGCAAGTTGGGAAGTTAGGGCTCGCCGTTGGATCGTACATAATGCTGCTGGCTTTTGATGTAACAAATTCCTGGGCATTACTGGTCATAATGGGCTTCGACTGGTTCAGCGCTCTGATAATAGGGATAGTTGGGCTGTTCTTGCCGGCGGCTGGAGGGTACCTATATGGAGTTGGACCTATAACTGAGGCGACCACTGTTCTTTTGATAGTAACCGTAGTTAGTATGCTCAAAAAGAATGGGTTTTTGCTCAGATCGTAGAAAGGAGAAGCCAGGTGCACACAGCCAAAAGCCCGCGGACTTCCTTGCGACAGGCGGCGAGGCTCAAGAAGGAAGATAAAAAGACAGTTTAAAAAATCAAAAAAAACTATTTTAGAACTTTGTGAGTTCCCACTTTATTGTCTCGCCATTCTTAATTACGTACTGGTCTGCGCCCACAGGACCCATACTCCAGCCATTCGAGGACCACGTGTACCAGATCCAGTATCTATTGGCAGAAGGATCCTCTGACACGCCATTTATGGAGTTTACCCAGATGCCCATCGACGGGTAGACTGTGAATCCCACCTTGCAGAGCTTTGCTGTCGCATTGAAAAGCGACCAGCCTATGGGAAAGTATGTGTCGTTGTACCACACGACTGTCCCGTTGCCGTAACTGACTGCCAGGTTAACTTTGTTTGCAACGTTTGAGACAATAGATTGAAGGCTCTCTATCATGGACCCTTGTCTCTGCGAGAGTACATAATAATTCGAGGCTGCGACGGTGGCGCCAACAGCCCAGACCAGGAATACGATGGACGCTAATGCCCATGGGTTGATCTTCACGGTCAGTCACCATATGGACAGATAATCCATCCATAATATAAGGATTGCTGTGAGTTTATAAGCCAAAGGTACACATGAACCTGTGGAGCAATGCCAATATGAGACACAAAGTGCCATTCTTTGGGTTCGAGCGCGTGACAGTTTTACCGGGCTTTTCCTGCAAGAGATGCGCCATTTGCTGCAAGGGTAAAGTTGTGGTGCTCACCGAAGAAGACATCTCCAGACTTAAACAGCATGTGGACAAAGAGTTTTTCGAGAAGACGACAAAACTGGAAAAGAGGCTGACGGGAGCAAATTACAAGATTCTGATGGTGGACGGCCGCTGCGTTTTTCTCGAGGGAAACTCTTGCAGCGTCTACGATTACAGACCGGACACTTGCAGGAGGCACCCTTTTCTGGTTACTGAGCGGTCCATTCTCGTTGCAAAAGATTGCCCGGGTGTAGATTGGAGAGGGACACAAGATCCTGAATATTACAAAGAGCTTTCCAGGAGCATAGCTCGAAACATCGAAAGGGCTCTAAAGAACGGGATCAGGCAATAGCGTTGAGAGAATTTTTAGTTCGGGCAAAGGCGACCGGCGCCCTAGGATGGGGGCTCCACCCTCAAGCCTGGACTGGAGAGTGAGACCTCAAATGGTACTCCCCCAGCCAATTTGATGGCAAGTGAGACCTCCTTAGCCCTATCAGGGCACAGCGCTATCATGCACCCGCCTCCACCTGCGCCAGTCAATTTTGATCCAAGGGCACCAGCACTCCTAGAGGCGTATACCATTTCGTTGAGCGCCCTCGTGGATACACCCAAGGAGTCCAGCAATCCATGGTTAATATTCATCAGGTCGCCGAAGGACTTCGGATCTCCTTTTTTAATGCAGGACCTTGCCTCTTCGACGAGCAGACCGATGGCGTCCATGATGAGTTCCACCACCTTTGGGTTTTGGTCCTTAGCGGCCTTGACCCTCCTAAGTATCTGGGAGGTCGTCTCTTCCCTTTGGGTGTATCCCAGAACAGATGTGAAGTCGCAGGGGACATCTATCCGCTCAATGAAAGGCTTAGTTCCTTCTGGCTTGATGTAAAGTGTGCCGCCGAAAGTTGTTATTGCAGTATCCATGGGGCTCGCAATCCCTTGGACCGCAACCTCTGTGGCGTGCCCCATCCTCGCCACCTCATTGAGATTCATTTCGTGTCCAAGGAGCGCTGAGTAAGCCGCAACGGTTCCAACAGATATGGCGGCCGACGTCCCAAGACCGGCGCCAATGGGCATTTCAGACCTTACCATTATGTTAGCGCCTATTTTTTTACCGTAGTGCTGAGCCGCTACCTCGAGGGCCTTAAGTATGTAGCGCAGGGGTTCCAATATCTGGGATTTCTTTTCCCACGTCTCAAATTCGAAACTGCTCATCTCTCCGTTCAGTTTTAACGATAGCCCCTGCAGTTTTATGTCGTTGGAAAAGATCTTTATATTTGAGTCGTCCCTCCCCTCTACCGTTATGTAGACCCTCCTATTTATGGCAGAGACGAGAGCGGGCTTTCCATAAACTACAGCATGCTCGCCAAGTAAGGTGACTTTGCCAGGCACCGAGACGGTTACTCGCATTGGACCACCCATCCAAACATCGATCCTCACAATACTTACCATATTTCACTGAAGACCAAACTTATAAGCAGTTTCACTCTTTTGAAGTTTCAATCCCAAACTTCCGATACTGTTAAAACTACTTTCACTCAAGATACCAAAGAAAGGGGATTCCTATGAAAGATGAGCTCTTTTCAATCGGCGATGAGGTGTTAAAGGCT
>QNVH01000002.1 GCA_004347955.1 Thermoproteota archaeon
GACGACGTCTCCATCTCAGCCAGAAACATGCGCAGTGGGAGAGTCGCGCCAATATTCGTGGTATCTAACAAGTTTGGGTCAGGGCTGCACCTCCTGCGGAAGTTTTTGAACTTATTGCCCCCGAGGCTGCGATGGGAAGAGGAACTCTCCAAACCCTTCCTTGTCTACATAGACGACAAATTCAACGTCCCTGGAGTAGGTGTTGTAGTGGCTGGGTTGGTTCTGCAGGGTTGGGTGAGGGTGAACGACAGGGTCTGGATTGGGCCNTTTAAGGACGGCAGTTTCAGAGAGACAAGGATAAAGAGCATACACGCCAAAAGAGGTGTGTACATAGAAAAGGCACAGGCTGGGAGGAGCGTCACCTTCGCCATAACCAACGTATCTTACGATGAAGTTGAGAAAGGGATGGCACTCTTGGGCGAGGGTCTGCCAGCAAAATCTGCAAGGGGCTTCGAGGGAGACGTTTTCATACTGCACCATCCTACAACAATAAGACCAGGATATGAAGCAATATTTCACATACACTCCATAAAGGAGGCTTGTAGGCTCGTTTGGAGCTCAAAAGAGACTTTGAGGACTGGGGACAGGGCCACGATCAGGGTGGAGACCGTATTCCACCCAATATACATCAGGGAGGGTGACAGGTTTCTGTTCCGAGAAGGGAGGGCCAGAGGGATGGGCGTTGTTACAAAGGTAATCTACGGAACTCCTTAATTATGAGTTCGAAAATTTTGTCCAGATGTGCTGCCCGCGTCACCCATATCTTCTATTTGAGAGGGCCACGAAACGGCAGTAATGCTCTTCAACCACCCTCTTGGTGACGTACCCCTGATGCGGGCGTAACCCTCCCCCAAAGGCTTTGGGAATGTGCAAGAGCTCGTGTATTATGACCTTTATTTTGTTCTCCTCGGAGAGAGAATCAAACCTCTCAGATATGACTTCAATTACATAATGTGGCGGCAATTTCAGCGCCTTCTGCCAGATTTTTGATAGNGCATGGCACCTAGCTATCCCCCTTCTAGATCTTGAGCCCTTGCTTCTGAAACACAAAACATTTTCTATGTTTATGTACCTCAGGGAGAGGGTAGAGACAATTTCTCTAACAAGCTCCCGAACATCCTCAGCTGGCATGTATGTTATGGGCATCAGACTACCTCGTAATCTAATTTGTACAATATATATAAAAAATTGAATCGTTCACTATCCTCCGCAGAGAATTCCACGAGCTTTCACTATGATGGCTTACTTCAACTCAGCTAATCTTCCAAATAAATGCTGCTCCCTTCATAATTACCTTAAAAGTTAAGGGGGCTCAAAGGTTGCGCCGAGACGAGCTATTTTCTATCAGCTGTCAGGTATCAGCGCCTTCTCCTGAATTTTCCCTTGTAGTCATCACGGTAAAGTGGGCGGAACTTTGGCACCTGCTGATCGTAAGATCGGTTCGAGATGTTGTTATCCATGTTAACTTGTGGGATATCTTCTGTCGCGAGCTCCAAGGTCCCGTACCTGCCCACGTTCAATCGGATAGACCCTCTAAATAGCGTGACGTATCCGTTCTTTATTGAGACAGTCTGACCGACCTTCACCCTCTGAATGTCATCATCCCACAGGCTCAGTAGCACGCAACCTGTCTCATCGCCGACTAGCGCCTCAGCGACGCTGTGGGATGAACCATCCCTAGTTGAGACCTCTCTACTTGGATTGACTTCCAAAATTTTTACTAAAACATCCACGCCTCTGGAGGCTGGATTGAGTTCCTCTATTTTTTTAACTTCTGACATTATTTCTCCAACTTTTTTGTTTTGTTCGACTCCAAAGAGTCTACTCATGAAATAAAAGACGGTGGTAAATAAATCTTCTCATTAATGCCAATTGATCTACCTCTCCCTCCTTCCTGCAACGAAATCCTCGAACCATCTCTGCGCCTCACTAATTGGACACGGGATCGGTGGCCTCTTAAACCCATAAGCGGAGACGCTTATGAGTGCTCCTGAAATACCCCTCTCTATGGCTATCTTGGTGCCCCTGACAACATCGAGAAGCATCCCTGCCCCATTTGCCCCGTCATAAGTTCTAAAGTAGATGTCAATCACAACATCCGTTCCTAGGCAGTTCTTGCCCTCAACGTAGAAGTAGCTAGTTCTTCTGTCCCTCATAAATCCNACAAAATCAGAAGTTCCGGTGGCGATCTTTGAACCCTCAGGAAGGACCTGCCTGATAGTGTCTGTCTTTATCTTTCTCTTCTCCTCCCGCCTGTGGTCCTCTAGGATCCCATAGGCCTCCATGGAACCCCCTATATCTAACTGGTAGGTCTTCTCCACCCTAACACCCCTGGACTTCAAAAACTCCAAAAGCTCCATATGTAGGGCGGTCCCACCTATCTGACTCATGAGATCGTCACCCACCACCGGGGCTCCTGCACCATCAAACATTTTCGCCCACGATTCATCGGTGGCTATCTTTGTTGGAGTGCAATTTATGAAAGCACATTCACAATCAAGCGCNGCCCTCGCATAGAACTCTGACGCCTTGCGAGCACCTGTGGGTAGGAGGTTNAGCACAATCTCGGCACCAGTATTTCTTATATACTCCTTCACATCAACAGGAGGCAATTCATCGACTGATATTAGATCTTTAAGCACTCCGTCGGCACCATCAAGGACCTCCCCTTTTACAACCCTGACNCCTGTAGTTGGGACATCGCATACCTTCAGCGCAACGTTAGGCTCTGAAAATATTGCCTCTGATAGGTCCTTCCCGACTTTTCTAGAATCTATGTCTATAGCNCCGACGATCTCTATGTCCGAAGGCTTGAACCCCCCGAGATCTTTATGCATTAAGCCAACTTCATTCTCTTTGTAGAAGTTTATTGCTTGGAGTAATGAAGAGCAACAGTTTCCTACCCCTACTACAACAACCTTGATTTTGTTCATACCNTNCACCTTAAATCCTCGTTACGCAACATTGATATAAAACAGTTGTTATAAGAAAGGATTCACATATAAAAAGAACTGTAAGCCCCTCCACAGGAGTAAAGGCTGAAAAATGTTATTCTCCAAGAATAAATCTATACCGCAAAATATTTTGACTGAATAAAGTTATTTGGAAGAGGTCCTTACGCTCCATCGAGTACTTTAAAATTATTAGGGCAGTCTTGAAGTCTTCTATAGGAAGATCTCAAAGCCACCCTGACCAAAAGCTAAAGTTCCTTTTATGGTTTGGGAGGTCCACCAAATCAATTATCTCACCGTTTTATTGTCAACTGATTTTTGTGGATCTTTCAAAGTCGTGTCTTCCGCAAAAGAACTAAATACAAAATAGAGGAGCATGAAAATACCTAGGTATGCGGTGACAGTGTACGCTACTTCGTTTATCAAGGGCACTCCTGCTCTCTTCGCCGAAGAAATTGCAGCCCAATAGTAGTTAAAGAACCAATGCAAGAGAATTGCACTATCAAAGCCATATCTGACTGAAGAAAACCCTATGGCCACCCCCGCGACGAATGTTGAAGGGATCTTCCCCAAACCCCAGGATCCGGACAAAACATGCGCAAAAGAAAACATTGTTGCTGATATCAAGATGAGTGACGCCTTTAGAATTATAAAACACCTATCCGGCTCGGTCTTTACATTGCGTAAGTAAGACTNAGGCTTGAGTACTGCGGTTAAAGTCATAAAGACCTTGGTTCCTCTAGACAGCCCTTCCATTGAATCCCTTGTTTTTAAAAGCAAGTAGGTTGCAGTGGGAATAAGTATCGGAACGAGCCTAAACCCGATCTCTTCAGAGACCGCCGCATAGGAGAGTGTGAGGATCTCTGAGAAAGGATCTGAAAAAGTTGGTCCTCCTACCTCTGCCCCCACTCTCTCCCCTAAAGTATTCAATGCAGTGGTAACNAGCAGTATCGCAGAAGACACGCCAGGCATTAGGACCAAGAAGTTTCTTTTGAACTTCTCCAGACCCCCTTCAACGAAAAGACCTTTCATTGTGTCACAGAACCGCTCATTTGAGAAGAATACCGATAGAAAAGAGAAACCGAAGATGAGATTGAGCACCAGAAATATCTGCCAAGCCTTTAAATCCGCCGCAATGCCCAAAGTCCAGAAGTAGAGTATATTGATCTTAATTGTCATGTAGCTTTTATCTGCAAAATGGATACCGTCTGGTGAGAAAAATGTGAGAAGTGCAAGAGCAAAGGCCATAACATAGGTACCGATAGCCACAAGCGCCGGCATCCCGTAAAATATGGCAAGCAATCTACTATAATTGAGCCAATTATTTTTTGATTTTTCAATCATTTGTGGGTAGCGTCCCATTATTATACCCATGGACTTAGAAATGTATCCTGCCAACGATGACTCTGTTTCTGGCAACGTCCGTCATAAATTCCACCCCTCTAAGTTTTGGGAGCTTCAGCAGGAGATCCCTTTCCGTCAAAATTCCTACGGGGTTTCCAGCCGAGACCACGATCAGCGATCCAACATTATTCGCATTCATAATCTTCACAGCATCGCTTAGGTCTACATCGGGGCTGACAGTTTTTGGGTTTAATGTAGCAATTTTGGAGACATTCGCATTCAGAATGTANTCTGACAGTCCTTTGTTTATCGCCTCCTCCACGTAACCGCTTGCCAGAAACCTGATTATATCTTTGACAGTCACTATCCCCCAGAGCCTGCCCTCGCTAATTATTGGAATTCTTCTGATGTCCTTGCCTATCATAACTCGAGAAAGGTCGAGTAGCGTGGCTTTCGTGTCAAGTGTGATGAGGGGCTTGGACATAACTTCGAATACTTTCACAAACATCTGGTTCCCCTCAAACAACTTGAATAGGTGCCTCTCAGAGAGCGTCCCCCAAATTCTGGAGTGCTCGTCCAAAAGAGGGAGCATCCCAATATCGTGCTTTGCCATCACTGCCATGAGCTCGGGGAGCGAGTCTGTCATCTTTGCTACAATCGGTCTCCTGTTTACGATAGGCTCGATTGGCGAATGGAGTGCTCTGTGCAGGTCCCCCTTGTGTAACTCTTTCAGAATGTTGAATTTCTCCCCGCCGCCGAGGTAATTGAGTATATCTTTCGCAGAAACCAGCCCGTCAACTTTTTGTCCATCATTAGAGACTATTGCATGCCTCACGCTTCTCTCATTCATCAACTTTACAGCGTCTATCACCCTGGTATTAGAAGGAAGAACTACTGCGGGTGGATGCCTTGCTATT
Source organism: Thermoproteota archaeon (assembly GCA_004347955.1). Lineage (GTDB taxonomy): Archaea > Thermoproteota > Methanomethylicia > Methanomethylicales > Methanomethylicaceae > WYZ-LMO10. The sequence goes on from QNVH01000002.1 coordinate 5,213, forward strand.
GACATTACTGNGATTACCATAATTCCTACCACTGCCTATCTCTTTTTACTCAGTTAAAGTTAAAGTTGACTGTAAGTCATATTTTAGTTTGGTGCTTATGTTCTTACTACTTTATGATATAGAGGGCAAAAAAGACCCTCATGGCATACGAATAAGGCTGGTACGTGCGCTGAGGAGGGTAGGCGCCTTTCAATTCCAGAGATCTTGTTGGGTTGTGGAATCCTTTGATGAACACTTAATCAGTGTATTGGACGAGCTCAGACGGGCTGGTGGGTCTGTTAAGATCATGGAGTGGCTGCCCAGAACCTTGGACGAAATCCTGGATGGGAAGAGATCTAAGAGTGTTGTGCTGGCACCACTCTCAGCCGAACCCGTGCTCGAGGGTTGGCACGAAAAGATAAGGTCCACATTAGAGCATGCAGGTTTCAAAGTTGCAATAGTCCCTGTTGGGGAGAGCGCGGCAAAGGCCCTTTCAAGGAGCAGGCAACACAAAACAGAGAAGAGTATCAGCCGAATTATTGACGAGATCTCGCTGATGGATATGGATGGGCTCATCTTGATGAACCTGGGCAGAAGTACACAGAGCGGGATTATGTATGTGGCTCAGATAATATCCAACACAAAGCTCCTCAAGAACATATCATCCCTCCCATTGATTCACATAGAGAGGCTTGGAAGACCCGACGGCGCAATAATCCTCTGGAATGAGGTTGGTGGAGAATTGCTAGACGCTATAAAAAAGGCAGTCCAGCTTGAAATCATACGACCGAGTGTGGAGATAAAGAGGGTCACCAAAGAAGGTGAGAGGGAGATAAGGCAGGTTCTTTATGCGGAGCCCGGAGACAAAATCATTGTTAATGGTAAGGTTGCAGGACTTTGTCTCACAAACCAAGTATACCTCATTGCTGAGAATGGTAGACTTGTAGATATTATAGGTGGCAAGATCTTCAGGGGGGCGGCTAAAAAAATTTCCTTTGACTCCCTTGCCACAGCTATTGTTAAGACCGTTCCCGCATAGTTTTCAATACCCCGATCGAACTTCCCAACCCTGCGAGCTGATCCTCTGAGTAATTTAAATATGGTTCAGGTTAGTGCATTCATAAAAATAATATTCTAATGTCTCCTGGGGAGAATGCTTAAAAAAGGGCCATGCTGAATTACGCATAAAAGCGTTTAGTTTACATGTCAGTCGGGCGTGTCTCAGGCTTTGAAAAGCTAGAATAAAGCTCTGCCCGAAAACGGAACGAATGATCTCTTCAGATTTGCTTTAGGAACTGCCCAGTTTAACCCTTCGGAAGTCACCAATGGGGATGAGTGAACTACCCCTCGCTATCGCAGGGGGGCTTCCCGCCGAGAGAGTTAAAACTTTTTTACGATTTAGGAGGGTATGTGGGGGTCTAAAAAGTCGTAAACAAAAACTCTGAAGATCTCAAAATCAAGAACCCTCGAAGGCTTAATCCGTGGGACATCAAGGCTTGTGAATCTCTATCTTCCTTCCTTCAAAGAATGCTGATATTATCTTCTCTTTTCCGCTCTCGACCATGCGCCAGATTGTGTTTCTCGAAACCCCCATCACAATTCCTGCCTCATCATAAGAAAGCTTCTCGAGCTCCACAAGGCGCAGCGCCTCAAGCTCTGCCAAATCGAGATGTATGGGCGGCCTAAGCTCCTTTGGGTATGGTACCAAAGCGTCTACCGGTGGAAGGTTGTGTATATGAACTGGCTTGGGCGTTCTGCCAACCATCCCTCTTCGGCATCTACAACAAGAACATTTTGGCATGAAATATTCCTCTGCTTATGCGGCTTAATACCCTTACGGATGAGCCGCCTACATCTATCCAAAAAAAGGGAAGGAGAGGCCTTCCATCGGTCTCCGAATTCAACTTTCCTGTTTCTTCTTTTCGCCCTTTAGTCTCTCAATCTCATTTTCAACGTATTCAAGCTCTCTTCTCAGCCACTCTCTTGTTGCTTCAAGCTCTTCAAGCGCTGGAGCCCTGCGCCAGAAGCCATATGCATGAGGACCGAAGCCACATCTGCATGGTCCGTGGCAATGGCAATAGTCCCATCTCCACATTATTTGACCACCCCGTAACTAATAATGCAAAATGTTATTTAAATTTTGTGATATATCTCATTATGCAGGAAAGTCCGAGAGAGGATGGCTTTGACCGTGGGGTCATCACATCAGGGGTATTAACGTAATGTAAAGTGAGCATATCACCGCGGTAGTTATAACGCCCGCAACGTTTGGACCCATGGCATAAAGTATGATGTAGTTCTTTGGGTTTATCTCTTGGGCCATCTTTTGTGATATCTTGGCTGTTGTTGGTACACATGAAACGCCTGCAGGTCCAAGAAGCGGATTTATCTTCTTTCCGCTAATGTAATACAGAACCATTCCTCCGATCGCCCCACCAATGCAAGAGAGAATTAGTGAGGTAATTCCCAGCACGAGTATGAGGAAAACTTTAGGGTTCGTAACTACGTCGGACGTGGTTAACATTCCCAGCACGAATGCCAAGAAGAACGTCGATCCTGACAACACAACCTCGTCCAAGAACTTAGAGTACCTATCAATCCTCGCCTCCTTTATAACAACGCCCAAAAAGAATGATGCAAATAGTGGCGCGGCCGATGGGAACATCAAACAGAGCAAGCTACCCACCAGGACCGCAAATACCATCTTCTCCCTCTGGCCCGCCTTGCCTACCTTCATCGGGTCCATGTAAGTTCCCATCGCTGACTTTGGGATTATCGCCTTGTTTATGTAGGGCTGGAGGATGTAGAGTACGCTCAAATATATGTAAGCGATTATGCCGATGGGCACAAAAAGCTCTGGGGCAAGAAAAAGCGAGGTTAACAGCACAACTGGACCGTCCGCCCCGCCCACAATTGACACCGCGGCCGCCTCCTTGAGGCTCAAACCAGCCATTACCCCCAAGGGCAGTGTGAAGACGGTCCCCAACTCTGCAAAGGACGCCAAGAAAAGACTCATAAGCGGTTTGGAGATTAGAAATGAAAGATCAGTAATCAATCCAATCCCAAGAAAGATCATACACACTATAAGCGTGTTTAAGAAAGCCAAGGTGTATACGGGCTGCAGCCAGAAGATCTGCAACGCCTGAATCACATCTGATGGCGAAGATACCATCGGGTTTACATGGAGCGTCCCTATTGCGCCATTAGGCAGNACAAGCATCGACATATTAGAGAAGAGTATCCCTAAACCCATGGGTAGTATTATCAGTGGTTCGACTATCTTCCTGTATGCCAGAAANACAAACAAGCCGCCAATGATTATGAGGACCACCCTTGCCAAAGCCTGATAGGGCTGAACCAAAAAGAAGGTCCATATCCCTGGGAAAAGTGGTCCTATGAGGTCCAATAGATTAAATGGCATAATTTTTACCCCTTTCTCCCACCTTTGGCCAAGAGCCTTATGAGGGAAATCAATCCTGCCACAAGCAATGAAAAAATAAACAAACTCACAAACACTCCCAGAGAGAAGAGAAAGACGCTCTGGATGTCCAAATAAATCAGCCCTCTATTACCATGAGCGTGGCTCCAAGCTCTACCTGATCGCCCGGCCTCACCTTGATCTCCTTAATTTTTCCTGACTTGGGTGCGACGATCTCTGTCTCGAGCTTGAGCACGTCCATGGTCAAAATGACATCGTTTTCCTTGACATAATCCCCCTCTTTAACCTTGATTGATAAAACTTTACCGACCACAGGGGATATCACGGGCTCATCCATGCTCCTACACCCTAAATTAAATATGTTCTATTAAATATTAAATTTTTTGTATAATTTATACAAATGGAATTTATTATATATGTAAAACAGAAAATAAAAAAAATTTTAACTTTGTCCTTCAAGTATAAAAATATGGCAATATAGATTTTTACCAACTAGCGCAGAAAGCCCACACCCTTCAGAGGTGGGGATGTTAGCTATGTAAATATGCTGCTTATCCTGTCTATGGTCTTTATACCAGTTCCAGTCATTGGTATTAGAACATCTTTCAGTCCTCTGAGTTTTTTAAATGCTGCGTATGCAGTCGCTGATGTGGGTTCTGCTATCACCCCCCTCTTGTAGAGCTGCTTTAGCGCCTCGACTATTTCATCATCATTCACTGTAAGTGCATCGCCATGAGTCGCTCTGATCACATTCAAAATCTCCTCCTTTCTAGGCGGGTTTTCAATTCTAAGACCGTCAGCCAGTGAGCTCCTTTTTATTCCCTGTATCTGGCCGTGAATCGCCTCGTATATCGGGGCGCAGCCCTCCCCCTGCACCGCGTAGAAGGCTGGGATCCTTTCAATGAAACCCATATCACTGAGCTCAGTGAGCCCCTTAAAAAGCCCTAAGAACAACGTGCCGCTTGCAACGGGCACCACAACAGCTTCGGGAATTCTATCTCTCTCGAACAACTCGAATGCCACGGTCTTCATACCCTCGATATAAAATGCATCCCACGTGTGCCCTATGTAGAGATCCTCTTCCCTCAACTCGCCCACGGCTCTCATTGATGCCTCCTTCCTTGTCGCACACTCCACAACATCGGCGCCACATGAGCGAATAAGGACGCGTTTTGCGACAGGCGCATCCTTTGGGACATATATCCTGGCGCGGATGCCCGCCCTGGCCGCATAAGCGGCTGCCGCGATTCCGGCATTCCCAGAAGAGTCCTCAACGATGCTTTTGACGCCTATGCGCCTTGCCCTGTTCACGCTCACCGCTGCCCCTCTGTCCTTAAACGATCCCGTTGGCGAAAAGTACTCCAGTTTGAGAATAGCCCCTTCATCCTTTATCTCGACTAGCGGGGTACACCCCTCACCCAAAGTCATGTGTTCTTCTGAGAAGGGGATGAGCCTTTTGTACCTCCAAAGCCCTGCCTCCCCTCTATCAACTAATTCTTCAAAGCGATTGCATTTTGGGCATTCAGTGACCAAATTTAATGGCCTTCTGCAGGAGGGGCAGTTCCAATACTGGGTATCGAGAGGATACTCCCTCCCACACCATCTGCACAAAAGTCTAAACGCCAATCAGAGACACCACTAAATAGTTTTTGCCTTCTGGTTAAAGCGTTTTTTCCTCCTCTGCATGAACTCGAGGGCGACGTTTGGCAATAGCGCATAACTCAGGTAGTCCTCCTCCTTCTCCACCAAATCCCTCGGCACCTCGTTCCTGATCTTTTCCCACAACGGTGGCAACAGATCTGCTGGCCTGACCGTTATGACCTCCTCCTTCGTCAGCTCCAGGACCTCCTTGGAGATGGGCGCGGGAGGTCTTCCATAAAGTCCCCTTATGTAGTCTTTGACCTCTTTCGGGATGAGTCTGTATCTACCAACCAAAACATTTAGGACTGCCTGTGCACCTATAATCTGGCTAGTCGGTGTGACCAAGGGGGGCCATCCGAGATCCTCCCTGACCCTAGGCACCTCCTTCAGAACATCCTCAAGCCTGTGGAGGGCCCTCTGCTGTTCAAGTTGATAGATTAGGTTACTGAGCATCCCGCCTGGAATTTGGTGTATTATGACGCCCAGGTCTACAGGGCGTTCCTTCTTGGCGTAGTCGAACCTCTCGTAACCCTTCCTGATTTCCCAGAAGTACTCTGCTACTCTTTGAAGGGCATGCAAGTTCAGCTCCAAGGGGTAGTTTTCCCTCAAAGCGTAGTAGAGGCTCTCGATGGGAGGCTGAGACGTGGCTCCAGACATCGAGGATATTGCGCAGTCTAATATGTCCGCGCCTGCCTCCACGGCCTTCAGGTAAGTCATGGGCGCGAACCCGGCCGTACAGTGGCTGTGCAAATCGATAGGAAGCCCTATTCTCTTCAGCGCAGTAACGAGCTGGAACGCCACGTATGGCGTCAGTATGCCAGACATGTCCTTCACGCAAAGGTAGTCAGGCTCTAGAGATGCCAGCTCTTCGCCAAGCCTTGAATAGTATTCCAATGTGTGGACTGGGCTTATTGTGTAAACAATTCCGCATTGAACCTCAGCTCCAGCACCCTTGGCTGCCTTGACGGCAGTTTTCAGGTTCCTGATGTCGTTCAGGGCATCAAATACCCTTACAATATCAATGCCGTTCTCTACCGATTTTTTCACGAACCTTTCCACGATATCGTCAGGGTAATGGCGGTATGCGAGCAGGTTTTGCCCACGGAACAATGCCGAGAGCTTTGTGTTTCTCACTTTGGTCCTGATAGCCTTGAGCCTGTCCCACGGATCCTCGTCTAAGAAGCGCATGCACACGTCGAACGTCGCCCCTCCCCAGACTTCCATGGCAAAGAGACCTACTGAGTCCATATCCTCTAGGATTGGTAGTATCTGGTCAGTTCGAAGCCGAGCGGCTATCAGGGATTGCTGGGCATCACGTAGGGTAGTGTCGAGGAGCTTTACCATTATTTCCACCAGAAAAAGATTAGGGGGCCTTTACAAACCATTTTGGCCCCTCTAATATTCTGGCCATTAGCGTGGCAACAGCAACGTCACCTGTTGCATTTATCATAGTTCTGAGCATGTCCAGTATTGGGTCTATCGCAACTATCAGTGCAATTCCCTCAAGCGGTAGACCGGCAGCGGCTACTGTCATAGCGAGCATCAGCAGACCCCCTCCTGGTATCGCAGCAGTGCCCACTGCTGCCAAAGTACCAACTACGATTATCGTACCATACAAGGTGGGATCCAATGTTATTCCAAAGGCCTGTGCTATGAACACCGCACAAAGTACTTGGTACATAGCAGTCCCGTCCATATGGCAGGTCGCTCCTACAGGCAAAACTAGGTTTGTGACATAATCTGGAATGCCGGTCCTCTGGGCAGCCCTTATGTTGACTGGTAATGTCACAGCACTACTTCTGGTCGTAAACGCCACTAGAGCCGGCTCGATAATGTTTTTCCAATAAACAAGCGGGTTGAGTCTACTCAGAGCCACCACGATGGTATATACAATAAAGAAGAAAGCCAGGCTCACAGAGTAGTCGAGTGTTATCAGTTTCCCATAAGCCACCAGTATAGATGTGCCGTAAGTGCCCATAAGCCATGCTGCGTACCCAAAAACACCTAGTGGCGCGACCCACATCACTATTGTAACAACCTTCAGAACCACATCCGAGAGGTAACCAAGCGCCCTGGCAACCGGTTTCCCCTTCTCCCCAGCCAGACTAACAGCAAGACCGAGTATTATCGAGAAGAATATGGCCTTGAGTAGCCCACTCACAGAGAAGATGTCCACAAAGTCGTATGGTATGACACCTAATATGAGATCCACCACAGAGGGTGGCGTTGGTGGAGTGTATCCTGCTGGAGGTTTCAGTCCTACCCCGACCCCAGGTCCAAAAGAAAGGGCTGCCGGCAGCATTATCGAAGCCGCGAGTGCTGACAAAAGTATGAAGAGCACAAACATTCCAATGACAAGTTTGCCGAGTCGGCGAAGGTCTGCGATCTGAGCAACCGCAGCGGCTATGGTTATTATGACCAATGGCGTTACTATCATGCGCATTAGTCTTATGAATAAGTCGCCCAACGGCTTGAGGACTGCTGCAGACTTCCCAGCTGCTGCTCCGACCCCCAGACCTAGAATGAAGCCGATGGTAATGGCCACGATCAATGCGTACTTCTTCCAGTCCATATGTGCTCCCCAAATTTCAACTATAAATTAAAATGCTTAAAAACTTTTATATACTTAGATTAAATGCCCGTTTATTTTTAATGTTTTGAAAAAGACTATATCCATTAAAATTTGTTAAGGATAAGATATTCCGCATCTAATGGCCGTGCCTTTATTCGTGAACAAGTAAAGGAAATAGTCTGCGCCTTCCTTATCGAGCTGGTATGATATAGGAACTTTTGTGACATTGCCAGTATAAAGTATTATGGGAGGGGAGAATTTCGATGACACTAAAGTTATTCCGGACTGGATCTTGTAAAGGCTTGCCCCCTCCAATATCAGGGTTGGACCGTTGTTTCGGAGTGTGACACTCACCAGCTCCGCAGTCCTTTTGTTCACTTCGACCCCTAACACCTCGACATTCTGCTCGAGCGCAATAGAGGATTGTTGCGTCCTGACGTATAGATAGACTGCACCAGTCACCAAAATCGCCGCCACTAGAAGTATTATTACGGCTTTTGTGGCGGAGATCCTCATAATGACCACCTAGTGGACTGGCACTGCAGGCCNCATAACTTGCATTATGGCTGGTATCAATGCCACAGTCCCCATNACTGCAAACCCCAGNGCNAGCGTTACCAGTCTNCGGATAGCCTCCATCCCCACACCCCCTATCTCTGGCACCCTTTTAATAAAGTGTCTGATCACGAATGACCAAACTACCAAGGATATTGCGAGTCCGTAACANGNTATAACAACTATGAACATCGGAGCATCATGGAAGACGAAGCAATATGGGCAAGGTATTGGAGACTCTGCCGTGAATACAACCCTGCAGCATGGNACTGTCACAGCACTGACGGTGAAGTAGAACCCAAGGTCAAGAGCAAGATCAAGCACGAGTAGCGGCGCCAGCAATAGGAAGAGCCTGGAAAGTGNCTGCATAAGNGGGGCGCCCTTCACCCTCCTGTTGATAAAGTCAAGGCTGAGCCATATTCCGTAAACTANNAGGACTATCAGCTTGACCCCATTGTCGATCCAAGAGTATGGTGCTCCTGCTTGGTTCACGCCAAACTGGCACATCGCCCCTGGTATCAGCGGTATGAGGCTCTCGTTGGTAACCCAAAAAAGTATGCTGGCGACTATCCTGGTTATTAGGACCACCCATACCACTGTGGAGAGTAGGTAGTACTGCTTCTCCAGTCCGTACCTCTCCTCAAGGGAAGCCTTTGATATCTTTTTGCTTATGTTGTATGCCTTCGGGACCGTATAGATCATGAGTGCAAGGCCGAATACCCCTAGTATGACCATCACAGCGGTCAGGGGGGTCCATATCATCTTGTCACACCTCTTTTCCTGGCTTTGTCGGGGCTGGTGGCACCTGCGCCGGCTTCGGAGGGGGTACCCCTAGCTTCTTCCATGCCAATATGCCTATAATCAGGACCACCACTCCGATGACAACTATGCTTCCGAGGAAGGCCGCTGATGGCGGAACGTATTGGATGCCAATCTGCTTGAGACCCGGTAATGCCTGCGCCACGGTGAGCACCGGCGTGCCTTGAGGCAGCTCGTTCTTGAAGACCGCCAACGGTTATCTCGGTTCCAGCCATACTGGAGCAGTAGGGCGGCAGAGGTCTCGTTTATCGCGATCCTGTTGTTAGCGCAGCTCTTCACCACCTTTGAGCCGAGGAGTATCCTCGCGGTATCTGGGGTCACGCTCACAACTGATCCATTTCTTATCTCAATCACGATCTTCGGCGCAGAGGTCCCGTACCAGCTGTCTAAAGCCTCTATGTGCACGTTGGGGTGGGCCACTACAGACCTCAGCATGCATCCAGGGCAGCACGTCCACACCCTCTGGTTCGTGTCCAGATCTATCATCTTTATGTTTGCGTCCATCTCCGGGGTTATGATCATGCCGCAGGCCTCGCACCTCGGAGTCCCGTAGTATGTGTAGTAGTAATAGCCGCCTGTACCAATCAGGAGCAATGCAACAACCACGAACACCCCTACCATTATGTATCTTCCCTTCATAAATCGCACCTGTGTTATACTTCAAAGCAAAAGTCATAAACGTTGTGGAATTGAATTCTTATAATTCAAACCGGAGGACACATATTTATTAGATTCCACCCCAAATTAGTGGTTGATAAAATTGAGAGGTATCACACATCCCTTCAGGATCATGCTGCTCGTGACCACCATATCCGTATTTGGCATCTCTGCGGTGGTGGGAGTATTCCTTTACGCTCATCCATATTTCAACCCCTTCCAGAAGACGCCTCCCCCGCGGGTGGATAGACGAGAACACCTATGTCTCAAACAACTTCACTATAAGGAGTGGAGAGACCTTCAAAGACATATTTCAGTACAGTGGTGCGGGTGGGCAATCAATAATGATCCTTGGCATTCAGCCTTTGAGTGTTGAGAGTAAGGGCAACATATTCGTAAAATTCAACGGGATACCTCTGGGCGAAACATGGATAGAAACCACACAGGTAGTAAACACCTCCATTGCCTCGTGCTGCTTTGTGACACTTATCCAGGCTGGAGTGGACAACGTTGTGGAATTGACCTCCTATGGCTATGAAGGTAAGTTCAGATACCTTGTGATAATCCCAACGAAAAAATAGGGAGGACAAAACATGAAAAAGATCTGCCTAATGCCGATTATGGCAATAGTCTTAACCTCCGCCCTAATGATCATATGTATAACCAATCAGACATCCTGGCAGTACCGGGAATATTACAAGGAAATTAGACATACCATTGGTCTGCCCAGCATAGCCATCGGGACGAACTACGAGGGCACCCGAAACCCTCTTTTGGAGGTTTTTGTCCGCTCCCTTTACGACGTGCCTGGAGGGTACGATTATGTCGTGCCTTCGAGCTTCATAGATACTCCGTTGAAGTTGAGGGAATACCATGAAAGCGTGCCGGGGTTCAACATGACAATAAGGAGGGGCTGAATTGATCAAGAAGCACAGAAACCTGCTACGTTATTCTTTTGACTGCCTAAGCAGATACAGGATGAGGACCGCAGTAATAGTAGTGACTTTCCTTATAGCCACTACGATGGTTTCTGCAGTACTTTTCACTAAGGAGGGGTTGGAGAGAGAGGCAGAAATCAGCGTCAAGATGGCTCCCGACCTCACAGTCCAGTACCTCAAGGCAGGGCGGGTGGAGCTCATCCCCATTGACTATGCGGATACCATCGCGAAAGTAGAAGGTGTGAAGTCAGTAGTTCCTAGGATATGGGGGTATGCCGGAATATCCACTTACACATTCACTGTTATTGGTCTTGAGACCTCGTCCATTCCTACATACACAACCTTTGGAAGTATAGAGAGTGGGCGCTTTCTCACACCAGAGGATGCCGGAAAGGGGAACATCGTCATTGGCAAACTCATAGCAGGTCTTTTGAATGTAAAGGTCGGGGACGACATAATTCTGCTGAGCGAGTCTGTGGAGGCCAACAAATTCCATGTAGTGGGTCTATTCTCAGACGCGTCGTCCATATACACCGCAGATATGATAGTAATGTCAATAGAAGATGCCAGAAAGTTCTTCAGAATGCCAGATGGCTATGTCACGGATTTTGCAGTTTATGTAGAGGATTACGAGCAACCGGCAAATGTCGCTGCCAAGATGTCGTTCATGCCGAACGTGAGGATACTTGACCAGGACCTCCTGCTGCGGGGTTACAAAGCTGCCTATGGTGCCAGGGGTGGGATCTTTGTTACGCTGTGGACAATTTTACTGGTTGGAGCAGCGCTTGTCGCCTTCAGCCAGGCAGTTGTTGTAGGCCACGAATCAAAGTTTGAGGTAGGGCTCCTGAAGACCTTCGGTTTCTCCACACTCGACATTATAGAAGTGAGGCTTGTGGAGAGCCTTGTGCTAGGCTTCTTTGCAACTTCCCTTGGCATGGTCCTTGGGTATGTATACGCAGCCTATTTAAACGCGCCCGGCCTGGTTGACATTCTGCTTGGGTGGGCCTTCCTCCCCAGGGAATTCAGACTTCCCGTTTACGTCAGTTGGTCCTCTGTATTCTCCATATACGCCGTGACTGTTCTCCCCCTGTTGATAACCACAGTTGTCCCTGCTTGGCTAAATGCCATCACAGATCCTGAACTTGCTATGAGGAGGGCTGCCGCATGATAGAGCTCCGCCAAATAACAAAGATCTACAACAAAGGAAAGTTCAACGAGGTTGTGGCTGTTCAGGACGTGAGCCTTAAGATAGAAGACGGCAAGATAGTAGTGCTGACTGGTCCAAGTGGCTGCGGCAAGACCACTCTCCTAAGTATAATGGGCTTGATTTTGACCCCGACCTCAGGCGAGATCCTCTACGACGGCGAACCAGTCTTAGAATCCTCTGATTATTGGAAGACAAACTTCAGGAAGGAGAACTTTGGCTTTGTATTTCAGCACATAAACCTCCTGCCCCAATACACCGCCTTGGAAAACATACTTCTCCCCCTCTATGCCAAGGACACTGATCCCGGAGACTTTATGGATAGGGCTGTCGAGTTGCTCTCTAAGCTGGGCGTTATTGAGAGGGCAAACCACCTCGTTGAGCAGCTCTCTGGTGGTGAGCAGCAGAGGGTGGCATTTGTCAGGGCCTTAATTAAGGATCCGAAGTACCTGTTTGCCGATGAGCCGACGGTCTTCGTTGATGAGGATACCTCTAGAATAATATACCGGCTACTTCAGGACCTCAGAGATAAAGGGAAGACTATAGTTGTGTCGACCCATGATCCAGAGTTAATAAAGATAGCCGACGAAGTACACAGGATGGACAGAGGAAGACTAGTGCAGACCAAGTAGCTCACTTCGTCATAATTACTTTGTAAAATCAAAGGCGAAGGACAAAAGTCATCCGTTTGAATGCCTGATCCAAAAGTTTTAATAGTAATATTTTTACTTAAAGAAGTAACACTAAAAGAGTGGAAATCTTATGCACATTCCTGATGGCTTCCTGAGTCCGAGATGATCTTAGTCACCTATGTCATCACCGCGATCTTTTGGGTCGTCTCGTTCAGGAGGGTCAAGTTCGAGCTGGACGAGAGGATGGTGCCGCTTATGGCGCTGCTCACTGCGCTCTTCTTTGCTGCCCAGATGATGAACTATCCGGTGATCGGGGGGACTACAGCGCACCTCCTAGGCGGTGCCTCTCTGGGGATACTGCTGGGACCATCAACGGGAGTAATCTCAATGACTATCATCCTCCTGCTCCAGTGCCTGCTCTTTGGGGACGGAGGGATAACGGCCCTGGGGGCTAACGTCCTGAATATGGGCGTGGCAGGAGTTATAATTCCATACATCTTGTTCGTCCTCATAATCCGGGCTACAAAAGGTAAGAGGCTTTTTCTTGGTGCATTTGTAGGTGGGTTTGTGGGAGACGTTGTGGCTGCCATCTTAGCGGGGCTAGAGCTGGGACTTTCAGTTCCAACATTTCTATACGGGATCTCAATATCGGTCCCGGCTATGGCAATTCACCATTCCATAATAGGTATTGCTGAAGGTCTGGTAACCGGGGCGTTGTTGAAACTTCTAATCAGCGCGAAGCCTGAAGTGCTGAGCATAAGCCCCACCTTCAAGTCCCTGTCGTTGGAGCTGAGAGCGGTTAAGGAAGGAGGTCTAGCTATTGAAAAATCTTGACAGAAGTGTAATTTACGGACTGATAATTGCACTCGTTTTTGTCGCAATTGGAACTTTTTTCCTCTACGAATCCAATGAGACACTCGATATGGTGGCGGAGCATCTAGGATTCGTGGGTGAAAATATCATTGCATCGCCCTTCCCAGAGTACACAATTCCAGGATTCGACAATGTGTGGGCTTCACTCGCACTAGGAATGATCTCCACTATAATCATATTCGCAGTAGCATACGGCATTGGAAAGTTGATAGCGAAAATCCGCACAAAGAGTGTGGCATCTTGATTCCTTCGGCAATTAAGGATCTGGTCAGAGGCCTTGAGGAGATCTTAGAGGCAGACGGGGCAGGCGCCTCACGCAGGAATTTAAGCCCTCTGGCTCTGGTCATAGTCGCCTCGCTGGTAGTCCTATCGGCACTACTTGCAAATTCCTTCCTGCAACTTGTAGCCTTGGGAATGTTAAGTACGCTGTTGGCTGCCTCCCTTGGAATCCGGCTAAAGAGGTATTTTATAAAACCTATTGTCCCCTCGCTCTTCGTTTTCTTGATATCCCTCCCCGCCGCATTCTTGACAGGAGGGACGCCTTTATTCGCCATTAGTGTGGGCCCTCTCACAGCCTTAGCCTCATTTGAGGGCGCCTATAGAGTTGCCCAATTTGTGATGAGGGTGTGGGTCTGCGTCGCAACGCTCACTATGCTCACCTCAATTTTAGGTATTGATGGGATCTTGAACGTTTTAGCCCAAGTGAGGGCCCCTAGAATACTCATNGAGGTGATCTCCCTGACCTATAGGTACCTCTTTATTTCCATGCATGAAACCCAAAAAATGCTCTTGGCAAGGGATGCAAGGAGGTTCCGAAATAAAAAACACATCAACGCCCAAGATCTAAGAGACCTTGGAAGGGTGCTGGCAGCTTTATTCATAAGGACCTATGAGCGCTCCGAGAGGGTATATCTCGCCATGAAGGCGAGGGGATTCACGCTTGGTAGGACCCAGCCCTTAAAAAAGTATTCGATCAATTCAAAAGACCTTCCAGTCATTCTGGCTGTTTTAGCAGTGATCCTTTTTGCCTTTGTTACTCTCGCATAACGGGGGGCTTTCTTTGGAAGTTGTAATAGAAGCAAGGAACTTGGAATACTCTTACGCCGGCGGCATAAAGGCTCTGTCGGGAGTCTCTCTCGATGTGTTCGAAGGCGAGAGGTTGGGCATTTTAGGTCCAAACGGCGCAGGGAAATCGACATTGATCTTGCTAATTTCTGGCCTGCTCAAGCCCAGCAATGGGTGGATCAAGGTTTTTGGAAAGGAAACGACCTCCAAGGAATTTGAGGGCGTCAGAAGTAGTATAGGTATTGTCTTTCAGGACCCGGACGACCAGTTATTTAACAACACAGTCTTCGACGACGTAGCCTACGGTCCGAGAAACCTCGGCATGGATGAGGATGCGGTTAAAAGAATTGTGAGCGAGACCCTCAAGATTATTGGTATAGACCACCTAGCAAATCGCCCGCCCCACCGCCTCAGTTACGGCGAAAAGAAGAAGGCTGCAATAGCTACAGCCCTCGTGATGAACCCCAAAATCCTGCTTCTTGACGAACCCACTGCAAACTTAGATCCGAAATCAAAGAGCGAGCTCCTTGGCATTCTTAAAGATCTAAATCGAAGGGGCACCACTCTCGTACTCACAACACACGATGTCGAAATTTTGCCCGACTTTATCGAGAGAACGGTTCTGATGAACGGAGGAAGAATCTTGGGCTCTGGCTTGGCTAGGGAGATGCTACGCGACGAGCGGCTGCTCCGGGAGGCCTCAATTGAACCTCCCCTCCTAGTCAGATTCTTCGCAAGGTTAAAATCAAAGGGCTTGGTAGAACAAGTTCCATTGACCATAGACGAGGCTGAAAAGATCATTGACGACGCTCTCAAAAGGTCGATGAAGGGGCAACCCGCTGATCTAGGCAATTAAATGCGTTTCTTCCAGAAATCACCAAAATTAAGGTGGTATCCCTTCAAATTTTATAAACATCTCACTTTGGATTTGTCGTTAAGTAGGTCGTCGGGTTTCCAGACCAGGATAGGGGCGCCCTTGCTTTGAATCTGTGGTCCCTCTGGTTGATTTCATGAAGCCATTAAACAAAAAACTTGGCAGAGTTGCCCAATGACCAGTGGGTGAAAATTGAGAAAGGTGTTCAATCGAGCGCTGGAGGCACTAAATGCAATAGTCAACCTGTCTAGGCAGGGAGGCTATCAACCTGAGACTTGATGGAGCCCTGCTAAAACCCCCTACCTATTAAACTGGGGTTTTTCATTTATCGAGCTCAAAGGCTCGATGAACCGCCTCCACAGCCTTTTGCATGTCTTCCTCGAGCACAGCAAAGGATATGTTCAGTTCAGATGAGCCCTGCGCTATAGAAAGGACGTTAACACCCGCCTCAGCAACGGCCGAGAAGGTCCTCGCAGCAATGCCCTTAGTGCCTCTCATACCCTCGCCCACTATCGCTATCACCGCAACCTTAGGTATGGCATGGATGTCCCTGACTAGGTCTCCATTTCTGAACTCGACCTTGAGTGCTTTGAGCGCCCTCTCCAGGTCGGTGGACTTAACCACCATGGATATGTTTGCCTGCGAGGAGCTCTGTGAGATCATGGTCACATTGATGTCGTTCTCCGCAAGAGTTGAGAAGACCCTTGCCACAACGCTAGGGACTCCGATCATTCCTGCCCCTCCGGTGGTTATAATGCTAAGGTCCTTGATTGCGGTAACCGCCTTGACCTTCTTTGTCCCTTCCCCCTTCTCCCTTATTATCGTTCCTGGGTTACTTGGATTGTAGGCATTCGCTATCCTGATGGGTATCCTCCTCTCCTGGACGGGGGTTACAGTCAGCGGGTGGAGTACCTTTGCGCCAAAATAAGCCATCTCCATGACTTCAGCGTAAGAGAGTACGGGTATGGTCTTTGCAGATGGGACCAGCTTAGGGTCAGCCGTCATTATGCCGTCCACATCCTTCCAGATCAAAACCTCGTCCGCCTCCATGGCGGATGCCAGTATTGTTGCAGTGTAATCCGATCCCCCCCTCCCTAGGGTGGTTATCACGCCGTTCTCGTCCTGCCCAATGAAACCGGTGACCACTGGTGTGACCCCTGCCTTCAGTATGGGGAGCAGTCTGTCCTTTACCATGACCTCGGTTATATTCAGAAGAGGCTTGGCATTGCCGTAGTTACTGTCTGTTATTATCCCGACTTCTCCTCCGGTCAGATCAATTGCCTTTATGCCCTTGGACACCAACGCTGCCCTCATCAAGGGCGCTGAGAGCCTCTCTCCGAACGAAAGTATCAGGTCCTTTGATCTTGGCGTAAGCTCCCTAAGGAGAAATACCCCTGTGAGGCACTGATTGAGTACATTTAGGAGGTTCTTTATCTTNGCGACGGTCTCATTCAATAGCTTGTCCTTGCAAAGTTTCCCCGCCGTATCCAAGTGTCTCTTCTCCAGCTCAGAGATCTTTGACCTTACACGCTCCATGTCCCCTAGCCTAGCACTCTCCCCCATGACGACGAGGTCATCCGTCACATTCGCCATGGCTGAGACGACAACGATCACCTCGTCANCTTTTTTCACCCTTTCCGCCACAAGATTTGCAGAGTTACCTATCTGCTCCGCTCCGTCCATCAACGCCCCGCCGAACTTCATCACAACCCTCATAGTATCACCAGTCTTGTATTTCATATCAAACCTTTTGCTTTTAAGAGTTCGGCTATCAATATTGCATTTCCTGCCGCTCCCCTGATGGTGTTATGGCTCAGGAGAACATACTTTATTCCGTTGTCAAGTGCTGGCTCGCTTCTCACCCTGCCCACAACCGTTGCCATACCTCTCGCCCTTTCCGGTGCGCCGGACATCCTGTCTAGTCTTGGTTGTGGTCTGTCCACTTCTTCCCTCACTATTATGGGTCTCACAGGGGCAGATGGCAATGATAGCCTCTGTGGCTCCCCCCTGAACTCCCTCATGCACTCTTTGACCGCCTCTGGGGTGGTTTCCTCTACGGTCTCGAGGAAGACCGCCTCTGTGTGCCCGTCCAGCACACACACCCTGTGGCAGCTTGCTCCTACCTTTATATTGGCAAACTTGAAACCGCCTTGATATTCCCCAAGGATCTTCAGGAGCTCCTGAGCGACCTTCTCCTCCTCATTTTTTATGTACGGGATGAGGTTGTCTAAGATTGCCATAGAGGGGACGCCGAAGAATCCGGCACCTGAAAGTGCCTGCATGGTCGAGACCAAGACCCTTCGTATTCCGAACTTCAGCTGGATCGGCTTAAGCGACATTGCAAGACCTATGGTCGTGCAGTTTGGCCCTGTAACAATGATTCCCTTGCCCTTCTTTCTCTGTTCATCCAGTGCTGCAAGGTGTTCGCTATTCACCTCCGGGATCAAAAGTGGAACATCTGGGTCCATTCGGTGTGCGCTTGTGTCTGCAACTACTGGAAACCCTGCCTCAACCATATTCGACTCGACTATCTTGGCAACCTCCGATGGAAGTGCAGAAAATACAAGTTCGACGCCCTCTCTCCTGAGAGCATCAGGGTCAGCAGGCTGTATCACTATGTCCCTGACCCCCTCTGGCATGCTGCTGTCAAGAACCCATTGGCTGCTTCTCCGTACTTCTTGCCCACCGAGGCGCTAGAGGCAGACAGCACTGTTATCTCAAACCAAGGGTGAGATTCCAGCATATTGACGTATCTCTGGCCCACAGATCCTGTGGATCCCAAAATCCCAACTTTCACTTTATCCAAAATTAGAACCTCCTTTCGTGATTTTGCTACACTCCGGGGTGTACAAATCACTTCTATGCGCGCAAATTAACGGGTTTGGTAGGCGGTCACCAGTCCTTCCTCCGAGAGTAGCAGATTGCTCTAAATAAGATTAAAATTAAGATTTAACTTTATCGGAAATCCTTCCCGAATATCNAGGGTTATTGTTGAAATTTTCAATGATAGTCCCAAAGTGAGAGGGGGCATCTAACGATAAAGATCAAAAATGTTAAGGGCCGTGATAAAACTTTAATAGTGTTCCGCAATTTCTATTAGTCATTCCAAGGTGCAGCTAATGAAGCATGTTATTGCAAAAAATTCTCCGGGTGAGAGAGTTCTTTTACTTGGCAACGAAGCTGTTGCGAGGGGTGCTATAGAATCAAATATCGAAGTCGCTGCCTCCTATCCTGGCACCCCCGCATCAGAGATCATAGACACTCTAGCACTCGTCGCCGACGAAGTCAACATGCACGTCCAATGGTCTACAAACGAGATGGTGGCCTTTGAGGTGGCCATAGGAGGGGCGCTCTGCGGCAAGAGGTCTATGGCATCGATGAAGCACATTGGAGCAAACTGGATAGTGGACCCCCTCATGCACGCCGTGTACCACGGATTTAACAGTGCCTTGATTATCGTCTCAGCAGATGACCCATCGGGTCACAGTTCGGCAAACGAGCAGGACAACAGATACATGGCTCTGATGGCCGAAGTTCCGGCACTGGAGCCCTCAGACGTCCAAGAGGCCAAAGATTTCGTCAATATAGCCGCAGAGATCTCTGAACAGATTCGCCTCCCCGTCATGATCAGGTTGGTCACCAGAATCTGCCATTCGAGAGGGGATGTGGTTCTTGGGGCGATGGCGCGCCATCCCGTTGATCCAAACTTTCACGACGATTATTACAGGGACTTTGTCCTCGGGGAAGGCATCGTTGGTCCAAAGGTTATACCGCAACTTCATGCGATACTTCACGAGAAGCTCAAGAGGGTTGAGGGTTTAGCTAGGGAGCGGTCTCTCTTCAGGGTGGAGAGGGCTTCTGATGGGCCCTTTGCTTCTACGGGCGTGATCTCATCCTCGGTGGCACTTAACTACGTACTGGACTTCCTGAAGTACAATGACCTGAGGGGAAAGATAAACCTCCTGAAACTTGGTCTCACCAACCCCTTTCCGGAGAATACGGTGTCCGAGTTCATAGAGGGCTTAGACTCGGTAATTGTTGTTGAGGAGGGGGAGCCATTCGTAGAACGGCACCTAATAAGGGTCGCAAAGGACCACAACCCTCGGATAAAGATTTTCGGGAAACTCTCCTCCCACCTGCCACAAACAGGCGAACTCAACTTCTCCGCCGTGGGGAGGGCCCTCTCCTCGCTTCTGGGCATAAAGTATGATGCCTCACCACCGGTAGAAAAGTTGGAGGTCTTGGAAAAATCTCTGAAAATGCTAACTCCAAGGACGCTAACCATGTGCTCTGGATGCCCGCACAGGGCAGCCTACTACGCNGCGAAGAAGGCAATAAGGACNGTCTCAAAGGGTCGCTACTTAGCCATGGGCGACATAGGGTGCTACACTCTGGGGATGTATCCGCCATTGAAATTCATGCAGGACGTTTTCTGTATGGGCGGGAGCATAGGTGTCGCAAATGGCATAGCACAGACCGGTATAAAGGACCCTGTCATCGCAACCATTGGTGACTCTACCTTCTACCATGCGGGGATACCCGCGCTGATAAACGCGACCTTTAACAAGGCAAACATAAAGGTGATGGTTCTTGACAACTATGTTACTGGGATGACTGGATACCAGCCCCACCCGGGTAGCGGACAGACGGCAACAGGGTCCCAAACTAAGAAAGTTAATATTGAGGACATATGCCGGGCTTGTGGAGTTGAGTTTGTCAAGATCGTTGACCCATACGACCAAAAAAGCAGCGTGGCTGCAATGGAGGAGGCGCTGAAATTCCCGGGTCCTGCGGTGGTCATATTCAGGAGGTTGTGCGCACAGGAGTACCTGAGAATGGTCAGGAAGAAGGCGAGAAGATCATACCATGTATAGTTTTGGAGGAAAAGTGCATTGGCTGCAGGACCTGCGTAGCCGCTTTTGGATGCCCTGCGATGGGCTTTGATACCGTGAAGAAAAAGTCCTACATAAACACCCTCGACTGTACTGGATGTAAAGTCTGCATTGCTGTCTGCCCGTACGGCGCTATTAAACAATCGGAGGAATAAAACATGGGAAAATCGGAAATCAACATAGTGATCTCTGGAGTTGGTGGACAGGGTAACGTCAAGGCGGCTCAAATTCTCGGAGCGGCTGCGATAAAAGCCGGGTATAGGGTAAGAATTTCAGATGTTTACGGCATCGCCCAAAGGGGAGGGCCCGTCGTCAGTCACATAAGGATAGGGGAAGAGATTTACGGATTTCTCGTCGAGGAGAATAAGGCAGACATAGTTTTGGGCTTTGAGCCCATGGAGGCTCTTAGAGCGGTTGCGAAATTTTTGAGGGTCGGCGGGCTAGTGATCGTCAATACTAGACCCATATACCCGGTCGAGGTCAACATAGGAAAGGCGGCTTACCCAAACATTGGCGAAATACTCTCCACAATAAGCAAAGTCGCAGGATCGGTTATCACACTGGACGCAACTGAAGTCGCTAAAGAGTCTGGGATCCCGATAGCCTCTAACATAGTGATGCTTGGCGTTCTAGCAGGCTCCGGCGCACTCCCCTTCGAAGCTGAGTTGCTGAGGGACGCCATAAAGGAGAACATACCCCGGTTCTTGGAGGAGAATCTCAGGGCTTTTGACGCAGGCTTTTCGATCGGTAAGACTAGGATGGGGTATAAGGAGAGGACCATGGCTCAGTGACGTCCTCTCCCCGGCTAAAGCCGAGGACCTCCAGTTTTTCCTTGTTTTTCTTTCCTATTAGGCTCCGTCTCTCGCAGTCCAGCCAGTTTCGCTGTTACTGGAAGCATGGTACATACCACGAGGTTCCAGCTTTCAGCCTGTCTTTACGGTGTCGCGTTCCGGAAGGATAAATCCATACATATTTTCACCCAACCCTCCTTTGGTCTGCTGTACAATCGGAAGTACGGTCTTAAATACTGCCATAGTTTTTGATAGACTTTTATGATTGAAAGGTTTAAATCCTCCTCCGACAGCCCTCTAAATTAGGAGAAGAATAGAGTTGGCACTAAGACATGAATTGGAAGATGTTGAAGGCGTCGGGCCTGCTACTGCTGAGAAGCTCAGGTCAGTTGGTATAACTTCGGTAGAGGCTCTCGCCGTAACACCTCCTCGCACACTTGTGGAGATCGCGGAACTGACAGAAGAGAAGGCCTCCATAATTACCCAGAACGCTAGGGCGCTACTCAACATAAAATTTACAACCGCAAAGGACGTTTTGTCAAAGAGGGCCAACATTGGATTTATAACCACTGGGACGAAGTCTTTGGACAACCTGCTTGGAAAAGGGATCGAAACACAGGCGATTACCGAGCTCATAGGCGAGTTCGGATCTGGAAAGACACAGATCTGTCATGAATTGTCGGTCACCGTTCAGCTGCCGGTAGAGAAGGGGGGTCTGAACGGCAGGGCATTGTACATAGATACTGAAGGGACATTCAGACCGGAGCGCATTATGAATATCGCCAGGGGGCTTGGCATAGACCCTGATGAGGCTTTGGGGAATATAATTTATGCCAGGGCATACAATTCGGATCATCAAATACTCTTGGTTGATGAAGCCACAAATTTGATACCTGCCAACAATGTCCGCCTTGTGATAGTCGACTCGGTGATCACTCACTTCAGGTCGGAATACCCGGGGAGGGAGGCGCTAGCACCTAGACAACAGAAGCTGAATAAACACCTCCACCAGCTGCTCAGGATGTCTGACATATTCAATATAGCGGTGGTTGTGACGAACCAGATACAATCCGCACCAGATGTCTTCTTTGGCAACCCGAACAAGCCTGCCGGAGGGAACATCCTGGCCCACGGGTCCACCTACAGGATTTGGTTGAGGAAGTCCAAAGAAAATCGCAGAATAGCTAGGATCATAGACTCACCAATGCACCCTGAGAGCGAGTGCCTCTTTGCCATAACCTCAGAAGGACTCGTGGATGTCGAGGAACCTCGTTGATTCAGATCTTCAAAGTTTGGGCGCCAGAGCATCCCAAAGTAGTGGATTGACTTTCAAATGGTATAGCCCATAAAAAAGTGGGTTTGCCATTTTTTAGAAAGACTTAACCGCGCAGGTTCCTGGCGATCTCCTCTCCCATCTCGTCTGTACTCGCGGTCCCACCCAAATCATAGGTGAGCACTTTCCTCTCTGAAAGGGTCTTGATCACAGCCTCCTCGATCATCTTTGCTGCCTGATTTTCGCCCAGCCATTCCAGCATCAGCTTTGATGCCAGTATCATCGACGTCGGGTTAGCAACCCTCTTGCCCGCCTTCGAGGGCACAGAGCCATGAATCGGCTCGAAAAGTCCGTAGCTGTCTCCGATGTTTGCACCTGCAGCCATCCCCAGCCCACCTCCTATCTGCGCAGCCTCGTCCGATAGGATGTCCCCGAACATGTTTGGGGTAACTATCACATCAAACTCATGCGGTCTTTTGATAAGATGCATGGATGCCGCATCGACATAGAGCTCCTCAAAAGTCACTTCAGGGTATTTCTTGGCAATCTCTCTGCAGATGTCCCGGAATAGCCCGTCTGTTATCCTCATAACATTAGCCTTGTGTACCGCTGTGACCTTCCTCCTCCTCTTCATAGCATACTTGAATGCCATCTCTGCTATTCTGGTACAGCCCCTTCTGGTTATGACCCTGAGCGCGACCGTGTCCTCCCCGACGTAGAACTCGTAACCCTTGTAGAGATCCTCGGTATTCTCTCTCACAAATAGCATATCTATGTCTGGTCTTAGGGCTGGCACCCCAGGATAAGATTTCACGGGCCTCAGGTTCGCATAAAGGTCAAAGAGGATCCTCAGTTTAACGATCACGTCCGCGGCACTCTCACCAACAGGGCCTTTAAGACATGCGTCAGCCTTCCTTATGGTCTCAATGCTCTCTTCAGGTAGAGGGGTGCCCCTTCTTTTGAGGCAATCGTCTCCTCCCTCCACCTCCAAAAACTCTAGCCTAAAATTAGAAATCTCCTCTAGGGCAGAGAGAACTTTAAGCGTCGCGTCTGTCTGCTCTGGACCTATCCCGTCGCCCCTCATCAGCGCTATTCTGTAGGTCTTCATGTACGTCCCCCAGTTTAACCCATCTCATTAGGGCGGAGTTCTAGACACCCCTCCCATTCCTGCAAACTTCCTCTTAAGGTTTTGTAGGAGGCCCCCGTCTTTCAGGATCTCCAATAAAAATTCTGGGTAGCCCTCGACTGGTATTTTTTCACCACTTTCCCTCAAAATGTAGCCCTCATCGAGATGTATGGATATTTGCTCGTTTTCTTTTATGACCCTTCTCGCATCCTTCGATATCACCGCTGGCAGACCGATGTTTATTGAATTCCTGAAGAATATCCTTGAGAAGGACTCTGCAACAACAGCTCCCACGCCTGCATATTTCAGTGCGATGGGCGCGTGCTCCCTGCTGGAGCCACATCCAAAGTTCTTCCCAGCCACTATTATGTCGCCCTTTGAGATCTTCTTATAGAAGTCTTGGACTAGCCCTTCAAGCGCATGTTTGGCCAACTCATTCGGGTCCGTTAAAACGAGGTATTTGCCCGGCAGTATGACGTCCGTATCCACATTGTCTCCAAATAGCCATGCCCTTCCCCTGATAACACTCATTTTTCATCCCCTCACATACTTCAAAGGATCAGTCAACTTACCTTCAACAGCAGTGGCTGCCGCGGTCTCAGGAGAGACCAAATAGACCTTTGACTTGGGGCTTCCCATCCTGCCTACAAAGTTTCTGTTCGATGTACTAACGCAGACCTCCCCATCAGCGAGGATACCCATATGCCCTCCCAGACACGGTCCACAATTTGGATTGCAGACAACGCCCCCCGCCTCAATAAATGTCCTTATATAGCCTCTCCTCTCCGCCTCCATGTAAATGCTTGGCGAGGCTGGTATGACGATCAGCCTTGTCCCGGCTTTTACCTTCCTCCCTTTGAGGATTTTAGCGGCTGCCTCCAGATCTTCAAGCCTGCCATTCGTACATGAGCCTATGAAGACCTGGTCAGCATCGACCCCCTCAACCTCGGAGACTGGCTTTACGTTGTCAACAGAGTGGGGGAGCGCCACCTGCGGGACTAAATCCTCTAGAGCAACTTCCATGGTCTTNTGGTACTCTGCGTCCTTATCACTCCTGAGAACTTCTGACTCAATATGTTCTGTATTTGTGAACCGGAGTGTCTTGACATCCGGGTTTACGATTCCGGTCTTCCCGCCCATCTCTATGGCCATGTTGCATAGCGTAAGCCTGCCATCAANGCTCAGCCCCTCTACACCCTCGCCGGTGAACTCGGTAGCGCAGTAAAGCGCTCCATCGACCCCCATTTTTCCAATAATGTAAAGTATTATGTCTTTAGCCGACACACCTGGTTTTAGAGTCCCCTTGAGCTCAAACCTTATAGTTTCTGGAACCCTGAACCAGAGCTCCCCAGTCAAGAAAACGGATGCCATCTCAGTTGAGCCTATACCAGTGGCAAACGCCCCCAGCGCACCCAGCGTGCAGGTGTGGGAGTCTGCNCCCACGACCAACATTCCAGGCTTGACATAGCTCTCAGCCAAAATTTGGTGGCACACCCCCTGTCTTCCCACATCGTGAAACTTTGTGCCGTACTTATCAGCGTACTCTCTCAGTTGTTTATGAAGCGAGGCAGTTACCGTTGAATTTGCGGGAACTTGATGATCTAAAATTATCACGATCTTTTCAGGGTCCCAGGGCCTCTCATACCCGACCTCTTTCAGAACGTTCAGAGTCAGGGGTCCTGTGAGATCGTGGACCATCGCCAGGTCAACCTTCCCGATTATGTACTCCCCTGGCTCAACTTTGCTCTTCCCAGAGGCTCTAGCCAGGATTTTTTCTGCGATTGTCATTCCCATGGAATACCACCAGACTTTAATGTTCTAACAACTTTTTTCTTTTAATATATTGGGTGGGAAATCCCGTGCCACTTATGGGTGGGATGAGGGCGAAGTTGGATTTATATGTTCTGTTTCACGATCTTCATTCAGGCGCAAGGAGGTGTTCTGCAAAGGGCCTTGTTTGGTCAACGAATTTGATTAGAGGATACGAAGCCCGAGACCTCCGCAACCCATCATGAGGATCGGGGTTGGCTAACGAAGCAGGAATTGCGGTACCCAAAAAAGGGAAAAAGCTTCCGCAAAAAACTCGCCTAGCAGGGCTGTGATTGGGTAGCTTAAATGGGAGGAAAGCGGAAGCCTAGCCCTCAGCCGTGGAATGAGGTCACTTGCCTGCCGTGCACCCTTTGTCAGAACTTGGAAAAGCCTTTTGACAACTAATGGATTTTTCATCGTAAGGTTCATATATTTCACTCAAATATATTCAAAAGGGATGCGGTATGTTCAGCGACCCAGTCACCAGAAGTCTCGAGTGGAGCAGGAAGGGTTACATGGGAATGGCCCTTCTCCTAATGATAAATGAGCGCTCGATGACTGGGTATGAGATAATGCAGGTCATGCGTGATATAACACAGGGGTCTTGGAAGCCAACCCCAGGCGGAGTATACCCCGTCCTCAAAAAACTCGAGAAGGAGGGACTTGTGAAGGGGGAGTGGCTCTCCTACAAGGGCAGGAAGAAAAAGGTCTATGAAATCACCGAGAGCGGAAAGCGGGTGCTAGAGCGGGTCATCCTTAAACAGAGTGAGATCGCATTCGGCATAAACAGGCTCTTTGAAAACTTTTTAAGAGACGTATTTGGGTTTGAGCACCCACTCGTGACCCCCCCAAGCGTTCTCAAAATCCTCCTGCCTGATTACGAAGAGTTCGACGAACTCGAGGATCTTGAGGAGCGAAAAGAGATGATACAGGAGATCATGCGGTGCCTTCAGAAGCTTTTGGAGGAAACCGAGGCGAAGATAAACGAATTGAAGAACTCGAGAACTGAGTCCAGGTATTCCAGGTCTACCTTTTAATTAGGTTAAGAGCGTACTCTATTATCCTGCCCGGTATGTCGACCTCCGATACAGACATCGCCCCTTTGAACTCCACAGTGCTGTTCACTTCATGAATGACTATGCCCCCCTCCCTCTCCATGGCGTCAACACCAAGAACCCCGCCACCCACAGCCTTCGCAGCCCTGAGTATGATCTCTGCATCCTCATCCCTGAGTTTACAGACCTCAGCCCTGCCNCCCCTTGCTATGTTCGTCCTCCAGTCTTCTGGCGCAGAGTACCTGTAAATCGACGCCACTATCTCCTCTCCAACAACGACGGTCCTGATGTCCCTGGGTGGCCTCTTTACCATCTCCTGTATGTAGTATATCTGGTAGAGGGGGTTACCCATCTCTTCCCTGTGTTCAAGTATCGCTTGGGCGGTCTCCCTGTCCTTCAGTGGCGCTATCAGCCTTCCCCAGCTTCCAAAGACTGGCTTAATCACGGAGGGGAATCCCATCTCCTCCGCCGCCCTCATAGCCTCTTCCTTTGTGAACGCCACAACTGTCTTCGGGGTTGGTATGCCGTTCTTCGCAAGTACAATGCTAGTCAGCATTTTGTTACCACATATGCTGGAAACTGAGTAAGAGTTTACGACTGTAATGCCTTTGCTCTCCAGCGCAGCGGTCAGGTGGAGCCCCCTGAAATGACTAACACAACGCTCTAATGCGACATCGCCGAATAAATCCCTCTCCTTTGAAAAATCAGTGATTGTTAGGTGAATTTCTTTTGCGTCTATCGGTTTGAGGAGAACTCCCTTCTTCTCAGCCGAATTTATGAGGACTTTTTCCTCCGTCCTTATCCTATCATAAAGGAGAGAGAGNGCCGGCACCTATGTTTACTCTCCCCAATCCTCGCCCTCTGTCTCTGCAACTTTCAGCTCTATGCTTCCGTCTTTCTTCTTGCTTACCTCGAGCTCTGCACCGCAGTCGTTACAGCTTATTATCTCTCCCTCTATGACCTCCTTGACCTCAATGTCTCCGTCACATTCTGGACACTTTAATTTCACGAAAATCCCTCCTTGAGCATTTTTGCTTAACACTTATTTTTATTAATAAAGATTTCTGTAAAATTCTATTAGTCAAATATCGATGTTCAATTCAATACTCCACAGTTTTATTTCTCGTCTTGTTCACTATCGCGGAGTTTAGCTCCTCAAGAAATTCTTTAAACCTCTCTCTTGGCACCCTTGCCCCTGCGGCTTTGGCATGCCCCCCACCGCTCCCTCCCATCCTCCCGGCTATCTCGATCACCGCCTTATTCAGTTCAAGCCTCTCTATGGGGGTCCTCAGGCTCATGTCCACAAAGTCCTTCCTGCTCTCAGCGCCTACCCCAACCATAACATTTTTCGCTGCTCTCGCATAGATCGCAGACTTTCCCAGCGACCATTTGAGATCGATGACATATGCGATGTTGCCCACGACCTTCGCCTCAGCCTCTATAACCTTGCGCATGTCCTCTTCAACAATAGTCTCTGAAATTGCCCTCTTAACGATCTTTTCGTCCGCGCTCGGAAGGTTATTCTCAGAGAGGTATCTCGCCAACTCCCTCTTCGCGTCATGGTTTCTTCCCATAGACTCTATGGCCTGAACAAGTAACCCGCTCTCAAGATAAAGGAATCTTTTATCCCAGAATTCCAGCAGACGCTCCATATTGTAGGTCCTGTCCAAATAATCCCCTATCGCTCCATATATTGCCACCCTGCTCATGTGAGGGTCGAGATGGCTTCTGAGCCTGAAAAATGTAAGCTCAGAGGCGCTTGCGTTCAGGGAGTGAATGAATTCTCCTGGAAAATCCTCCGGAGAGAAGTTTGGCGGATATGGGTGGTGGTCTATGTAAATTATTTTGTTACCTGCGTCGGAGATCCTTCTCAGCTCGCCGATCACTTCTTGGAGGTCTTTTGATGGCAGGGCTATGTCCACAACCAAAAGGTTTCCGTCAACCTGTCTCAGATCTGTTGCAAGTCCGACAGGGTGTGAGAAGAAGAGTCTGGCATCTCTAAATGCGGAGAGCGCGATCGCCGCCGAACATATCCCGTCACTGTCACCATGTGCCATTACCCAATCAATGTTTATCTTCATAATTGTTCATCCAGGAAAAATTGGAAATGCCTTAATTTATGAATTTTAATCAATATCTTCGTAATCATGTTGCCTTGAAGTTTTCAGCCCAAACTTCGTAGGCCTTTATCATTTCCTGTGTAATGCTGGGCTTCCTTCGGGAGATCACATACCTGAAATCATCCATTGTAATTGGACGCGGTCTGGCTTTCATGTCCGAGATCCTTCCCGACTCGAATAGCTCGCTGACCACCCTCAGCTGGACGGCTTGGCAAATGTCCCTGATATCGCTCCCTGAATAGCCCTCAGAAAGTCTGGCTACCTCGTTAAGGTCAACCCCTTCCATTACAAGTTTCTGCGTATACAACTGGTAAATCTTGAGTCGCGTCTCGAAGTCGGGGACAGGCACATAAATCCTCTTCTGGAACCTCCTTATGAACGCCCAGTCTAATGCCCACGGCTTGTTTGTGGCTCCGATGACATACAGTGGCCAGTTCTTACCCTTATCCAGTATTCCATCCATTTCCTTGAGGAACTGGTTCCGAACTCTGACCTCTCCGCCGACCTCATTGTAGCGAACCCCCAATAGCGAGTCAATCTCATCAATAAATATTATCGCTGCACCTTGGTTCATGGCAGCCTCTCTAGCCGACCTGAACAACCTAGCCACGTTCTTCTCCGCCTCTCCCAGCCATTTTGACATTATCGATGCAGCATCAACAGAATAGAATGCTGCGTCTATCTCCGTTGCCACCGCAGCCGCCGTAAGGGTCTTACCACATCCAGGAGGTCCGTAAAGCAGTATTCCCCTAGGAAAACCTAGCGGAAACAGATCCGGTCTTTTTGATGGGTAGATTATGGCTTCTTTGAGCGCCTTCTTTGTCTCCTCGAGCCCAGACACATCTTCCCATCTGACATTTGGCTTCTCCACTATGAGGAGGTCCTCATAAGCTGCCTTCCTTTGGGGGGGAGCGCCCTCTGCTCTCTGCTCGCCCTCCTTACCTAATGGCTTTATCTCAAAGGTCTCTTCAGGCGTCTCAGCTGCGGCTCCGACCTGGAGGACCTTTATTCTCTCCTGATACATCATGGCCCGCTGAATGTAAACCTTGTTCAACTCATAATTTGGGTAGAGATTTACGAGCTTTAGGAAGGCATCAATTGCCTTTTGATAATATGTTATCGCGAGACCCTTGGCGCCTTGCTGATCCAGTCTTGTTGCTTCCTTAGCATACTTTATTGCCGCCGCCTCTATCTCATTTGCTGCTGCGAACGCCATGTTGTATTCCCTCAACTATCATTATCTTAATTACTCCCTTCCTTGATAAGCTTTCCATTATTTTAGGTATTTCTTCCTCTGGAATCTGGAACAGCCTGCTGCACTCTCTTATATCCAATTTGCCTTGATTCTCCTTTAAGTAGGCGAGGACCGCCTCGTCTGGGTCGAGGTTTCTACTTTTCGGAACAAAAAATTCCTCATCACCCTCGCCACCTATGGCGATAGCCGTCCTGACCCCCATGGGCGGCACTGGCAGCTCCTCCTCAATCTTCTCGCTCAGATAACTGGCCGCCTCCTCAATTATCTTGTCGCAGTTCGGCATCTTGATCATGAGTTCCTCCTGCATCAAGTTTATGTTCACGCCTACCAGGGCGTCCCCCAACACGCTTCCAATGTTGGATAACTCGTTCGAGACCTCTGGCATAACCTCTGAGAGTTGGTCTGAGACCTGCTTAACTACCTCCAGGGCTGGTTTCAGCTGGGCGAAAGCAGTACCGAACTCCCTCAGCGTCTCCATCCTGATTACCAGTTGTTCCAGGATTAGGATGCTATTTCTCACATTTTTCTGGACCTTCTTAACCTCGGCGAGCTCATTTGCGTATATCTTTGCCCTCTCCGGATCCTTCCTCTCTATCGCCATGGTGACTGAATCAAAGAGGGTCTTCTCCCTGCTCTTTATCTTTAGACTGAGGATCTCTAACTTTCTCTTCTGTTGAGTGAGCCTAATGATCGCATCATTTAGGGCGTCCTTGAGAGGTGGAGCCCGCTTAAAAAATCTCTTAAACAAGCGACTCCACCTCTCGGACTAGGCTGTCTGGGGATATGGGGCTCCTTGTAAGCTTTCAAACACCTTCTCCATGTCTCTCTGCATCGCCGTAAAAAAAGGGGGTTCTGATGTGGCCATCTTCTGCACTCCTAGAAACCTGTCTTCTCTCCTGTGGCCACACCTGTCGGTAACTCTGGGAACTTCTCCCTCACCTTCTGCTCGGCTATGGCTGCTGCCTCGTTGAGGATCTTCATTGCATCCTCATTGGCTGTGTCGAAGTTGAGGCTGAGACCTGCGCTCTGTCCTGCGTCTACGAGTATGCTGCTGAGGGTCGTACTGATGTCGCCGAACTCCTTTTCTGCCTCTGGCAGCAGCGTTGAAATTCCCGCCTTTATACTCTTTATCACACCCATGGCTGGTGCGAGTGTAACCACAATGTCACCGAGCTCCGTAACAGTACTCAATCTCATCACAATCTGTTCAAGGGCCATCCTTGCCTGCATCAACATCTTTGACATTTTTCTGATCTCGGCCAACTCATTGGCATAGATTTTAGCGTGATCCATGTCATGTTTTGAGTAAGCATCCACGACTTTGCTGAACATCACCCTGTCCCTTTCTTGGAACCTCTGATTGGCAATATCCAGCTTCTGTATCTGGAGCTGTATCGATCTTATTGCGGCGTCNAAGCGTGGCTTTAATGGACCTGGTGGTCTGATAGTCTCTTTAACTCTGGTCCCTAGGCTGGGAGTCTCTTTGGCCTCCCATTTTTCCACAAATTTGCTCACTTTCGGTCACCACTCTACGGTAAAATCCCAAACTTTATAAGGCTCGTGTGACCAGAGTATAGTGTAACCGCAGAGCCTGTTACTCCGGTGACANTTGTTGGAGTTACAACAAAAAGACCTGATCCAGGCATTGACCAAGTTTGGTCTGACGGAGTACGAGTCTAAGGTCTACCTCACACTTTTGCAAAGAGGGGCCTGCGGGATAAAAGAGATCGCTGCCCATAGCAAGGTTCCAAGAACAAAGGTTTACCCTGTCCTTAAGAACTTAGAGAAGCGTCAACTCGTCACACTGTTTCCCGGCAAACCCCAAAAAGCTAAGGCTCTTGTCCCGATAAACGCTCTCGTCGACCCCATTAAAGAATTGGAAAAAGACCTGAAACTCATGAAGAGTGCCATAATGGAATTGAGAAAGATCCACGAAACCTCATCATCTTCAGAAAAGCTGGAAGAGCGAAAGTACTGGATCACTCGGAGCGACGAGGAGACCGTAAAGCGAATTAAGGAGATCTTGACGAACGCCTCAAAGGACATCCGCCTATTGCTCAACCATGAAGGACTTGAGGTTATATTTTACAACTGCTATGACTCGCTGAACTCGATCTCAAAGTCAGACGTTCAAGTTCAAATCATGATGGAGGCTGGACAGGACGACTCATTCCTGCTCGGCAGATTCTCGGATCTTATAGACATAAAATACATCCCATTTTCACCTCAAAATAACTTAATACTCGCTGATGGGCGCGATNTACTTGTTTTCAAACGCATAACGCTGACTGACAAAAAAACTAAGTGCCTTATGGCAGAGTATTTCACCGGAGTTGAGGCCTGTGCAACTCTCGAGACCCTGCTCTCAGGCATGGACTGGAGTATCGCTGTGGACCTTCCAACAATGCTACCGCTTATTCGTGCTCCGCAGCTCAGGGAGTACTTTGCAGGGGCAAGGTCAAACCCCCTCGAGCCTATCTTNTTCTTCGTCCTGATGGATGCCCTTTCGGTGAAGATGGGGAAGAAGATGCTCTCCTTCNTGGGAGAACTGGGAAGCAGAATAATTAACTCCACAAAATACTCTCTAATCCTTCCAGACCTTCAGGAATCGTTGAATCTTTTGGGTTCCCTTTATCTGCTCTACGAAGGCGTAGAATCTAAACTCACCTATGACGCGGAACCACACATTCTGACGTGCGAACTGTCAGGAAACCTATCGGGCTATTACAAAATGGCATATGAGAGGGGCTTCGATATACCGCCATCTATATGGGGGCTATATCTTTTGGGTCTTCTCGATGTATTTGGCTTCGACGCGGTTAGGGTCGACAGTATATTCAATTCGGAGGAGAACCATTGGCTAATTCAATATAAACTGATCAGCAAGCCAAAGAGTAAAGAGGGAATTAAGCTCCCAGAAAAAAGTACAATTCCAACCTAGCTTTTTGAAGTGTAGGACCAGGCAACGACCACTATCACTGTAACGATCGCACCTATAACTCCTGCGATTACCCAATCTGCATTTACGAGGAAAGGTGAGATCTTCTCAAGCCAGGGCGTCAGGTTTTTACCCATGTAATAGGCAGCAACTCCCAGGAAGTACCCAATAACGGCAAAGGCTGTTAAAACGGCAACTCTACCCACATTGATCCTCCTCAACGACTTTTTTATTTTATGGGCAATATAAGCGTTATGAATAAGTCTCTGAGAGAATGGAAACTTGAAGATTAACAAAACCTGGTCCGCTGACGACTTTTTTTGATAACAAGCGTCTGACAAAAGAGGCTCAGGTTAGATTGGTTATCCGCTCAAACATTATATATTGATTTTGAGATAATGACTTAAGGCACTGGTGATACGATGCTTGATGTGAATAAGGTTAGAGAAGACTTCCCTTTTCTCAAGGGCGGACGGATATATTTGGACTCAACAGCGACCAGCCTGACGCCCGAGCCTGTACTTGAAAAAGTTCTTGAATATTATCGCGAGTGCAGGGCAAATGTGGGACGGGGAATATACAGTGCCGCACAAGCTGCAACCGCTGCCTATGAGGACGCCAGGGTAGAGGTGGCCAAGCTGATAAATGCGAAACCCGAGGAGATAGTCTTTGTAAGAAACGCCACAGAGGCAATAAACCTTGTAGCAAGTGGTCTCAAATTCCGCGAGGGAGAGAAGATCGTCACAACCATCCTTGAGCACCACTCTAACTACATCCCNTGGCTAAGAGTTAAAAACACCAAGAAACTGGAACTGAGCGTGGTCCTAAGCGACATGGAAGGGTATTTGTCCCCTTCGGACTTTGCCCCTCACATCGATGGACGAACTCGACTTGTTGCAGTGACCCAAACCTCCAATGTTCTTGGCGTTCGCCCACCGATAAAAGAGATAGCGAAAATGGCTCACGATGTGGGTTCACTTGTGCTAGTTGATGGAGCCCAGTCAGTCCCCCATAAGA
Organism: Thermoproteota archaeon; assembly: GCA_004347955.1. Classification (GTDB taxonomy): domain Archaea; phylum Thermoproteota; class Methanomethylicia; order Methanomethylicales; family Methanomethylicaceae; genus WYZ-LMO10. The sequence continues at coordinate 38,737 of QNVH01000002.1, forward strand.
AAGTCGATGTGAAAGAAATTGACTGCGATTTTTTAACCTTTTCAGGACATAAGATGTGNGGTCCCACCGGTGTGGGCGCCCTTTACATTAAGGAGGGGCTCCAGGACCTTGTAGAACCTCTTTGCATAGGAGGAGGCTCCATAGAGGATGTTGGAATAGACTATTTCAGGCTCAGGGCAGGTCCAGGCAAGTATGAAGCCGGAACCCCTCCGATAGCCGAGGCCATAGGGATGGGCGCTGCCGCGAAATACCTGATGGATATTGGCATGGAAAACATTGAGGATCATGAGCGCAACCTCACGAGACGAATGCTCAAGGGTCTCATCAACACTGACGGGGTCACTGTCTATGGTCCAAAGGATGCTGACAGAAGGGCTGGTATCGTTTCATTCAACCTTAAGGGCTTGAACCCCCACGATGTTGCCGTCGCGTTGGACACCTCGTCAGGGGTCATGGTGAGGTCGGGCCACCATTGCGCCCTCCCTCTGCACAAGCACATACTCAAATCCCCAAATGGAACAGTCCGCGCCTCAGTCTATCTATATAACACGAATGAAGACGTGGATGTATTCTTGGAGACGCTCCGCGAGATCTCGAGATCTCTAACATGAGGTGAATGTATGAGAACTCTTTACGACAACTACAGGACCTTCCCCCACACAGACTGTGGCTATTGTGGGAGCAGTTCGTGTTTGACGATGCTGAGAAGATACTGTATAGGAAAGGCCGACTTGAGTGACTGCATCTACTTCAAATCAGGAGTACGTCCAACTCCAAAAATAACCTACTCGCCCCCTGCCATTAAAGTACCTCAAACCCAAAAGATCTCATACATCCGCCCTTGCCCCAGCGAGCCCAGCAAAGTAACAATAGAGNTAAACGTCCTCCCCCCAGTCCATTCCCCTTACGGGTACTTTGACATGATTACTGCCGATACGATATTCCAGCACCAAATACCGAATCTGAAGATCTCTCCATCGCTCGGCATAGTCAGGATCGAGTCAGAGGCTGGAGATGTGATGGTCTTCTCAGAAGGTAAAGCTGTTATTAGGAGGGGCGCAGACGAGAGGAGCGCTTTCTGGGAGATCAGCAGAGCTCTCAGGCTCCTCTGGGCAACGGTAAACCGGGAACCCCGGGCCGAGTCTGCCCAGTGAGCGAGTCTCCGGCTCTGGAGTGTCTTCCACTATGTGAAAAACCTGATTGCTATGCCTACAGAGCCCCTGATTCGCCATTCCAAGATAGGCTGGTATTCGATGTTCAGGCAAGGCACGAGCAGGTGAAGCTCCCGATCGACTTCCCTTCTTTCGAATCTTACAACGCCCCCTCTGTTCTGAGAGGGCTGCTAACAAAGATTGTGCCAAACACCCCAATTGAAGTGGCTGTTGAATATCTAAACTTGGCATCATATCTTTGGTTCATGAACCGGGCATACGAGGGCATTGTCAAGAGCGGCTCCAAAGATCTAATTTTGCCCTTTGAAGATGCACTCTCAGGAAATGGGCTCAGGCACATTGACCAACTAGAGGACCTTCTCAATAAGATAAGAAATCTCACAATCAGCACCCCTCAAGTTGAGATCTTGGCAAATAGAACTAAGGCTATCTTCTCACTGCTGATGGCAATAAAGGTTATGGAAAAATGATCCATTATTGAGTGTCTATAAAGATTGTGCCCCGAAAACCTAGAACTTTAGTTACAGCACGAACGGGCAAAATTTACATCGTCTTTTATGATAACTCCATCTCAAATCGGATGTTCTGCGCCCCCGTGAGGCGGCTCAATTCATGAGTAATAGTCCACGACTTAAGGAGAGGCACACGATTGAGGGGCTGCAAAGGTGAGATTGACACTCTCCACGGCTGAAGCCGGGAGATTCTTGCACACAGCCCCTTCAGCGCTCAGGGACACATCTGTTTCAGCATTCATCCCTCA